>JASHQT010000409.1 GCA_030039005.1 Bryobacteraceae bacterium | reverse complement strand
TCACCGACGATATCCAGCGCACCGCCATGTCGATGCGCATGATCCCCATCGGGCAGTTGTTCCAAAAAACCTCGCGGCTGGTGCGGGATCTGTCGCGCAAGGCCGGAAAGCAGGTGGAGCTCGAGCTCGCGGGCGAGGAAACCGAGCTGGACCGCAACATCGTCGAGGAGCTGGCGGATCCGCTGATGCACATGGTGCGTAACTCGGTGGACCATGGCCTCGAAACGCCCGCCGAGCGCGTGGCCGCGGGTAAGCCGGCGCTGGCGCGCGTGCGGCTGAAAGCGGGCCACCAGGCCGGCCACATCGTGATTGAAGTGTCCGACGACGGCCGGGGACTGGCGCGCGACAAGATTCTGCGCAAGGCGCGCGAGAAGGGGCTGGTCGAGGCCGGCGCCGAGCTGGCCGAAAGCGAAATCTTCGCGCTGATCTTTCAGCCCGGCTTCTCGACCGCCGACAAAATCACCGACGTCTCCGGGCGCGGCGTGGGCATGGACGTGGTGCGCAAACAGGTGCAGAAGCTGCGCGGCCGCATCGACGTGCTCTCGAAGCCGGGCGAGGGCACCACGTTCCTGATGAAGCTGCCGTTGACGCTCGCCATTATCGACGGCCTGGTGGTGGGGGTGGGCGACCAGCGCTACATCGTCCCGCTGTTTGCGGTGCGCGAGATGCTCCAGCCGGCCGAGCAAGCCATCTCCACCATCCACGGCCGCCAGGAAATGGCCATGGTGCGCGGCACCCTGCTGCCGGTGATCCGGCTGCACCAGCGCTTCCAGGTGACGCCCCAGCGCCAGCATCCCTGGGAGAGCCTGCTGATCGTCTCGGAAAGCGGAACCAAGCTGTTCTGCCTGATGGTGGACGAGCTGATCGGCAAGCAGGAAGTCGTGATCAAGAGCCTGGGCGAAGGGATGCGCAACATCCCCGGGGTGGCCGGCGGCGCGATCCTGGGCGATGGCCGCGTGGGATTGATTCTCGATCCCGAGGGATTGTTCGGCGCGCGGAATGGAAGCGGTCATGGCGGCGAATGAACTCTCCGGACCGCCGGCCTCAGGGACCGTTTTGCCCGCCGAAGTCCGTCTGACCCAGACCGAGTTTCGCGAGATCGCCGACTTGGCCTACGACCGCTTTGGCCTGGACCTGAAGCGCGGCAAGGAGGCGCTGGTGGCCGCGCGCCTGGGCAAGAAACTGCGCCAGTTCGGCTTCCGCAGCTTCGCCGAATATTACCGCCACGTGCTGGCCGATCCGACCGGCGAGGCCCTGATCGAGCTGATCGACGCCCTGACCACCAATCACACCAGCTTTCTGCGCGAGCGCGCGCACTTTGAATTCTTGGCGCGCGCGGCGCACCAAGAGCTGCGCCAGGTTTCCGCCCTGCGCCTGTGGAGCGCGGCCTGCTCCTCGGGCGAGGAGCCCTATTCGATCGCCATGTGTTTGAGCGAGGCCTTGGCCCGGACGCCAACCCCGCGGCCTGCCCCCCAGGCGGCGCGGCAGTTTCGCATCCTGGCCACCGATATTTCCACGCGCGTGCTGGCCGCCGCGCGCCGCGCCGTGTACCCGGCCGGGCGTTTCGACGATGTCCCCGAGGCTTGGCGCCGGGCGTATCTGCTGCGCGGGCGCGGGGAATCGCAGGGCTTTTACAAGATCAAGCCGGAACTGGCCGAGACCGTCGAGTTCGCGCGCCTGAACCTGATCGAACCGTTCCCCGCGCGCGAGCCGTTTCAGGTGATCTTCTGCCGCAACGTGATGATGTATTTCGACAAGGCCACGCAGCAGAATATCGTCCAGCGCCTGGCGCAGTGCCTGGCGCGCGGAGGTTATCTTTTTGTGGGCCATTCCGAATCGCTCACCGGGGTCGAACACGGGCTCGAGTACGTGTGCCCGGCGGTGTACCGCCGGCGGCCAGCCGAGAGCGGGGGGAGGCTCTGGCGGTGACCGCGGTGATCGTGGGCATCTCCGACTGCAAGGTCACGCGCGACTCGGACGCGGTGCTGGTGACGTACGCGCTGGGCTCCTGCATCGCGGTGGCGATGCACGATCCGGTCAGCAGGGCGAGCGGGCTGCTGCATTTTATGCTGCCCGAATCGGCGATCGACGCGAAGAAAGCCGAGCAGAATCCCTTCATGTTCGCCGACACCGGCATCCCGCGCCTGATCGAGGCGGTGAAGGCCGCCGGAGGCGACGGTAAGCGCATGATCGTGCAACTGACGGGGGGCGCCCAAGTGCTCGACAGCCAGGGCGTGTTCCAGATCGGCAAGCGCAATTATCTGGCGGCGCGGCGCATTTTGTGGAAGGCGGGAATTCTGATCTCGGGCGAAGCGGTGGGTGGGGAGGTATCTCGCACCACGCGCCTGGAAGTGGGGACCGGCCGGTTGTGGGTACGGGAGGGAGGCGGAATCGAAAGGGAACTGGTGCGCAACCATGAGCCCAAGCGGCGTACTTTCGAAGACGCGCGCCCGTAGCGCGGGATGAACTTCAATTCGAGGAGTGCAACGGCAATGAGCGGGATGATCGAGCGGAAAAAAAAGGAGCGGGAGAGGGATCCATGGCCTATTCGGTCCTGATCGTGGACGATTCGCCGGTGATGCGAAGCTTCATCCGGCGCGTGCTGGGTCTGTCCGGATTCGAAGTCGGAGAGTGCATGGAAGCGGCCGACGGCGCCGAGGCGCTGGCGACGTTAGGGGCGCATCCGGTGGATGTGATTCTCACCGACATCAATATGCCGGGCATGAACGGCGAAGAGCTGCTGCGCCGGTTGTGCGCCGACGGGGTGCTCAAGCGAACGCCGGCGGTGGTGATTTCCACCGACGCGACCAACGAACGCATCGTGCGCATGATCGAGCTGGGCGCGCAGGGATACATGTCCAAGCCGTTTACCCCGGAGACTCTGCGGGAAGAACTGGAGCGGGTACTGGGAGAGCGCCATGCCGGAAGTTAAACCGACCTACACACTGGAAGGCGATCCCCAGGGCGGCCAGCCGGCGGACCAGCTGGCGGACACAGTCGCGGCTGAGGTGCTGGAAACCATGTTCTTCACCGCAGCCGAGGCGGCGGCCTGCGAGCACGGCCGGCTGGCCGGGGCGCCGACGGCCCGGATCGGCTTCGAGGGCTCGCATCGCGGTGAGATGCTGCTGGGTGTCTCGGTCGAGGCCGCGGATCCGATCGCTGCGTCGTTCCTCGGCCTGGAGGCCGAGGAGCTGACCGATGCGCAACGCGGCCAAGTGATCCAGGAGCTGGCCAACATCTTGTGCGGCGCGCTGTTGAGCCGGCTGTGGCCGGAATCGACGCTGGCGCTTTCTTCGCCCGAACTCACCGGGTGGGAGGATTGGCCGCCCGAGGGGACTTTGCACCGCTGCTTCCTCATTCCCGAGGGGATGGTGGCGATTTCGGTGCGCCTGGGAGCGGCGCCGGGAGCCTGACCTAGCGCAGGCGAAATAACCGAGATGGCCAGTGAGCGCAAAATCCGGGTGCTGATCGTCGACGATTCGGCGATTGTGCGCAAAATGCTCGCCGAGGCCTTGGCCGCCGAGCCGGATCTGGAGGTGGTGGGGACGGCGCCGGACCCTTATGTCGCGCGCGACAAAATCCTGAATCTGCGCCCGGACGTGCTGACGCTGGACATTGAAATGCCGCGCATGGACGGGCTGACGTTCCTAAAAAAACTGATGCGCTTCCATCCGTTGCCAGTGATCGTGATCAGCTCGCTGGCGCAGTCCTCCAGCCAAACGGCGCTCGAGGCGCTGCAATGCGGCGCCGTCGAGGTGCTAGCCAAGCCCGGCGGCCCGTACTCGGTGGGCGAGCTGAAACAGGACCTGCCGCAGAAGGTTCGGGCGGCGGCGCAGGCGCGTTTGGGCGTCGCCCAGGCGCGTTTTAGCAGCGCCAGGCCGCAGTCGAGCGTGGCTGCTCCGGCGACGCCGCTGGTGTTTTCCGGAGCCGCCGGCTCCACCGTGATCGCCATTGGGGCTTCCACCGGCGGAACCGAGGCCATCCGCGAAGTGCTCATGGGGCTCCCCGCCAATATGCCCGGCATCGTGATCGTGCAGCATATTCCGCCGGTGTTCTCCCTCGCCTTCGCCAATCGTTTGAATGACCTGTGCAAACTGCGCGTCAAAGAAGCCGCCGACGGCGACCGCGTCGCGGCGGGCCAGGCGCTGGTGGCGCCCGGAAATTTTCACATGACTCTGCGCCGGGCGGGTGGCGAGTATCGCGTCGAGATTCGCGACGGGCCGCGCGTCTGTTACCAGCGCCCCTCGGTGGACGTGCTGTTCGAATCGGTGGCCGAGGCGGCTAAGGCCGACGCCATCGGCGCCCTCCTCACCGGGATGGGTGCGGACGGCGCGCAAGGGTTGCTCAAAATGAAGCGCGCCGGAGCCCGAACCATCGCGCAGGACGAAGCGAGCTCGGTGGTATTCGGGATGCCGCGCGAGGCCATTCGGCTGGGCGCGGTCGACCGCGTGCTGCCGCTCGATAAAGTAGCGGCGGAGCTGGCTGCAATGAGTACCCTGGCGGTCCGATGAGATCAGTGGGGAGCAATAAGAGGAGATATCGGCGATGACAATCGGAAAAAAATTGATGCTGGGCCTTTCAGCGATGTTGCTGATTGCGGTTACCCTAGCGGGAGCGTATCTATATTCGGTCTCCGGGCTCGGCGGGGAGCTGAAGGGCGCCACTGACGTAACCGCCAAGAAGATCTTCCTGATCAGCGAACTGGAGGGCCAACTCTTTCGCATGCGGAGCTGCCAGCGCGGCGTGATGCTATTTGCGCTGTACAAGATTCCCGACAAGGTCGCCGCCAACAAGCAGGAATTCGAATCGCGCGCCGCAGGGGTGGAAGACATAATCGCCCAACTCGCGCCCCTGCTCCAGACCGAACAAGGCAAAAGAGACGTCGCGTCCCTGCAGTCCGAGCTTCCCAACTTCAAGGGTTATTTCGAGCAGGTGGCCGCGGCAGCGACGGAGGGCAATTTCAAAGGAGCACTGCAAATCTACAACGACAACTCCAACAAATCCTTGACCGCCCTCGAAGCGTCCGCGCACGACCTGGTGGGGGCGCAGAAGGACTTGATGCAGCAGGCCTCCGAGCGCGGCGCGGCGGTATCCTCGCGCGCGCATTGGATGGCGTATTGCCTTCTGATTTTGGCGATCGCCATCGCGCCCATCGTCTTGCTGGTAGTGGTCCGCGCCACACAGCAGCTCCGCGGCGTGGCATCCCACCTGGCTGAAGGCGCCGAGCAGATCACCAGCGCGGCCGGCCAGGTCGCTTCTTCCAGCCAAACGCTCGCCCAAGGCGCCTCCGAGCAGGCCTCATCGCTCGAAGAAACCTCGTCCTCGAGCGAAGAAATCACGTCCATGACGCGCAAGAACGCCGAAAACTCCCAAACCGCCGCGGCCGTGATGGCCGAAGTGGACCAACGCGTGGCCGAAGGCAATCGCACCCTCGAAGAGATGGTTCAGTCCATGCAGGAGATCACCGGGTCGAGCGACAAGATCTCCAAAATCATCAAAGTCATCGACGAAATCGCCTTCCAGACCAACATTCTCGCGCTCAATGCGGCCGTGGAAGCCGCGCGCGCGGGCGAAGCCGGGATGGGATTTGCGGTCGTGGCCGACGAGGTCCGGAACCTGGCGCAGCGCTCGGCGCAGGCGGCCAAAGACACCGCTTCGCTGATCGAAGAATCCATCGCCAAGTCCAACCAGGGCAGCCAGCGGCTGCAACATGTCACACAAGTGATCCACGCCATCACCGAGAGCGCCGGTAAGGTCAAAACGCTGGTGGATGAAGTAAACCTGGGCAGCCAGGAGCAGGCGCGCGGCATCGAGCATATCTCGAAATCCATCGCCGAGATGGATCGCGTCACGCAGGCCAATGCCGCTAGCGCCGAACAGAGCGCGTCGGCGAGCCAGCAGATGTCGGCGCAGGCCGAAGCGTTGCAGAATATCGCGCGGGAGCTGCGATCGCTGGTCGGCGGCAGCGAAGGAGGACGCGGCAGCGACTACAACCCCTCCAGCGCGCGCGCGATCGCGAAAATACGCGCATCCGCGGCAGCCGCCCCGATTTCGGCAAAACCCGCCGATCTGGCCGCGCTCGGTTCCGCGGTATCGTCCGCTTCCGCCCACGCACTCCCGAAGCCGAAATTGCAGCTTCCCGCTCCCGCCGCAAGCAACGCCATTCCGCTTGAAGATGATTTCGTGAACATGTAGCCCGCACGTGGCCCGGTAGCCCATACGGGAATAGTACAAACTTCACCCTAGCCCTGCTTTTCCTTCTTGTGCTCGGACAAACACCCGAGTAGACTTGACGAAAAGCAATGCCTCGAATTGTTTTAGCCAGTCTGGCTATACTGCTGCCCATGAGTGTGCCGATGCTGTGCCTTGGCGCCAATGATGCGCGTCCCGCGTGCAGCTCCCAAAATCAAGGACGGCTTTGGCCCGAAGCCGCCAATCACGATTCCAAGTTGATGTCCCACCTCATGCGCTGCGGCGAACTCTTCATTTGTGTGCGTGGCGTTTGGCACTACCATTGGGAGGCGCCCAGTATTCGCTTGGATCAATTGGCGCGGCACTCCGATTCCAAGGCGGCCAAATCCAAGACGGCAACATCCAGCCCGGCCGCCCCAGCGGTTTGTGAAGAGGAATCGGAGGCAGTAGTCTCCCCACCCGCCGCCTCCCCAGCGGCCGCGCCAGAAGCGAAAAGCTTTCGCTAGCGTTTCCCCCTCAAGCCGAGCGCTGGCGCGCCTTCGCCGGAAGAAAGCACAGCACCCGGGCGTAGGCGTGGCACTCGAAGCAGGTGCCATGCGAATCATGGAACGCCGCAGCCAGGGCCTCCGGCCTAGGCTCCGGATCTCCTCCACCAGCGGCGGCCAGCGTCTTGAGACATTCGTCGCAGAACGCCTGTCCGGGGTGGCTATAAAGATACCGCGCGCTGGCGGCCTCTACTCGAACCATGTCTCTGCATATCGGCCAGGACTAGGACTGATTTGCAGGGGTCTAAAAATTAGCTGGCCCACTGCCGATAAGGTTCTCCATTGGCGGACATTTTGGCATGGCGCGTATCCTGATCGCCGACGACAGCTCTGAATTTCGCGAGTGGCTTTCTGAAGTGCTCAGCGGAGCTGGCCATTCGGTGGCCTCCGCCCGGGATGGCTTGGAAGCGCAATGTTTTGCGCGGCGCGGTCCGTTCGATCTCGCCCTCACCGACATCTCCATGCCCAACGAGGAGGGCTTGGGGCTCATTCGGGCGCTGCGCAAGTCACAGCCGGATATAAAGATCATCGCTATTTCCGGGCTCGACCCCGAAACGCTGGACGACGCCAGACTTCTCGGCGCGGCCCGGACGCTACGGAAACCGATTACCGCCGCCGCGCTCCTGGAATGCGTGGCGGTGGTGATGGCGCGCGTGGCCGTCCACTGATCTGGCCGCACCAATTTTCTTTCTAGTTCGCACGCCCGGGTGGTGCTATGCTGGTAAGCACTCCCGACACTCTCTCGCGGAGTCCCTCTTTATTATGGCGGCGACGCTCAGCTATACCACTCCCGGCGGGATCCAGGTCCACCGCCTGACCTCCGCCATTCCATTCAAAAAAGGCCTGGCTCATCTTCTGACCAAGCTCGACCGCTATCGCGGCATTTATCTGTCGTCGGGCTACGAATATCCGGAACGATATTCGCGCTGGGACGTAGCCTCGGTTTGTCCGCCGCTGGAGATTGTGGCCGCGGGGCGCGATGTTTCCTTCCACCCCCTGAACGCGCGCGGCGACGTGCTCAATAAAATGCTGTACCGCCTACTCGAGCGGCACCCGCATTGGGACGAGTTCGGGTTCGACGGCGCGGCGTTGCGGGGGCACTTGAAAGCGCTGCCGGCGCTGTTTCCCGAAGAAGAGCGCAGCAAACAACCGTCGGGGTTCTCGATCCTGCGCGCGCTCATCGGCGAGTTTCAAAGCGAGCTCGATTCCAAACTCGCGCTGGTAGGCGCGTTCGGCTACGATTTGCTGTTCCAGTTCGATCCAATCGCCCAAAAACTCCCGCGCGCCGGTCGGCATAAGGATCTGCACCTGTTCCTGTGCGACGACATTTACTACATGGATCGTAAAAAGGAGCAGATCGACCGCTTCCGCTACGAGTTCGTGCTTGACGATCTGTCGACCGCCGGCCTCGCGCGAACCGGCGCTCCAGCCCAGCGCTCGCCCAAGCGGCCGGACAACGAAATCCAATCGGACCACCAGCCCGAAGAATACATGGCCAAGGTGGAAACGGTTCGCGAAGGCATGCGGCAGGGCGAATACTACGAGGTGGTGCTGCGGCAGACGTTCCAGGCCAATTATTCCGGCAAGGCCTCCGCGCTTTTCCAGCGCATCCAGAAGAGCAGCCCCAGCCCGTACGAGTTCTTACTGCAGATGGGCGACGAACAACTGGTGGGCGCTTCACCGGAAATGTTCGTGCGCGTGCAAGGCAATCGCGTGGAAACCTGCCCCATCTCGGGAACCGCGCGCCGCACCGGCGATCCGTTACGCGACGCCGACAATATCCGCGAGCTGCTGAATTCCACCAAGGAAGAATCCGAGCTGACCATGTGCAGCGACGTGGACCGCAACGACAAGTCGCGCGTGTCGGTCCCCGGTTCGGTGAAGGTAATCGGACGGCGGCTGATCGAATCCTACGCCGGCGTTTTTCACACCGTGGATCACGTGGAAGGTATCCTGCAGCCGGGCTTCGATTCCCTCGACGCGTTTCTGACGCACATGTGGGCCGTCACCGTGATGGGTGCTCCCAAGAAAGCGGCGGCCCAGGCCATCGAGAACCTGGAGAAAGACGCGCGTGGCTGGTACGGCGGCGCGGTGGGGATGCTGTCGCTCAACGGCGACATCAATACCGGCATTTTGATTCGCACCGTGCATCTGCGCGATGGGATCGCGCGCTATAGCGCGGGCGCGACGCTGTTGTACGATTCGGTTCCCGAGCTCGAAGAGCAGGAGACGCGCCTCAAGGCCACGGCGTTTTTCCGCGCCCTCCGCGACCAGAAAGTCGAGAAGAAATCCGCGCCGGAAGGAGCGCCCTCCGAGCGCGGCCACGGCGTCAAGCTGCTGCTCGTGGATAACGACGACTGCTTCATCCACACGCTCTCGAACTACGCGCGGCAGACCGGCGCCGACGTGGTGACCTATCGCGCCAGTGTTCCGCACCAGCTCATCGTCGACCTGTCGCCGCATCTGATCCTGATCTCGCCCGGCCCCGGCCGTCCCGCCGATTTCGGCGTCCCCGACCTGGTGAAATTCGCCGCCCGCGCCGGCATTCCCGTCTTCGGCGTGTGCCTGGGATTGCAAGGCATCGTGGAGGCGTTCGGCGGCGAACTCGGCGTGCTGGATTACCCCATGCACGGCAAGCCTTCCACCATCGTGCATCGCAATGCCGGGATTTTTGAAGGGCTGCCTGAGCGCTTCCGGGTAGGCCGCTACCATTCGCTGTTCGCGCGCAAGGAGACGTTCCCTTCCTGCCTGGAAGTGACGGCCGAATCGGAAGACGGCGTGATCATGGGCGTGCGGCACCGCGAGCTGCCCATTGAAGCCGTGCAGTTTCACCCCGAGTCCATCCTGACGCTCGAAGGCAATTGCGGCCTGCGCTTGATCGAAAACGTGGTGGTGCAGGCGCTCGCTTCGCGCGCGAGCCAGGCGCGGTAATCACCGCAAGCCGCCAGACCGGCTCAGGGATTGCCGCACGCGCTTCCGAGCCGCGACCGTCAGGGGGTCGATTGCACAGCCGCTAATTCACCCGAGCGTTCATCGCCTGCCGGTAGCAGCGCTCGAAATACCCATCCGTCATCCCGGCGATATAATCGCACACCACGCGATGCACCGGAGCGTGGGCCAGCGATTCTACGTAGTTCTCGGGAAGCTTCTCCGGATGCTCTACCCAAAACTCGAACAGCTGCGCGATCTGGCTCGCCGAACGCCGCCGCTCGCTCGCCATGGGCTCGGAATAATAAACCGTGTGATGCAGGAATTGTTTCAGGTTGCGGTTGGCGAGATGCGTGGGCACGGTATGCGACGCTAGCCGCCGCGGCCAGCAGCGCACCTCGTCCACGTTGCGGACGCCCGCGGCCTCGGCCGCTTGCATGGTTCCTTCGACCAGACCGGTCACCAGCCAGTCCAGCATTCCGCGCAGCGTCTCCTGGAACTGTTCGCGCTCCGACGCGCCGGGAAATTGCGATTCCACTTCTTCCCAGCGGCGGCCGAATTCCGGCACCCAGGCGCGGATATCCGCGATCTGAAAAAGCCCGGCCGAGTAGCCGTCGTCCAGGTCAGCCGTGTTGTAGGCGACCTCATCGGCCAGATCGATCAGTTGCGCTTCGATCGGCGGTCGCAGGCCGGGAAGATACTCGTCCAGCTCGGGGTTTTCGCCCGGCTCGAAATCGCGTGAATGTTTCACGATGCCTTCGCGCACCTCGAACGTAAGATTCAGACCCGGAAAGCGCGCGTAACGGCGCTCGAAGGATTCGACGATGCGCAAAGCATGCAGATTGTGATCGAAGCGCTCGCCGAAGCGCCGCATCTGGCGGTCCAGCTCCTCTTCGCCCGCGTGCGCGAACGGAGGATGGCCGATATCGTGGCCCAACGCGAGGGCTTCGGTAAGTTCTTCATTCAAGTCCAGCGCCGCGGCGACGGTGCGGGCGATCTGGGACACCTCGATGGTATGGGTGAGCCGGTTGCGGAAATGATCCGAGATGCCGGGCGGAAAAACCTGCGTCTTGTTCTCCAGGCGTCGAAAAGCCCGCGAATGGATGACGCGGTCGCGATCGCGCTGGAAATCGCCGCGATAAGGATGCGCCAATTCCGGATAGCGGCGGCCGCGGCTCTGCTCAGCGGGAAACCGAAGGCGGCTGAGGCGGTTCACGGCTTAGCGCCGTTTACTGCTTGCCAATGGACGCATCCATGCTGATGGCGGCCTGGCTCACCCCGGTGCGGGTGCTGGTGCGCAGGGGATCCACCAGTTGGCGCGCGCGCTTGGGATCGCTGTCCTTGATCAGGTCCGCCAGCGCCAGTGTTGCGGAGTCTTTGGAAACCACCACCGTAGGGTGATCGATCACGGATTGGATCAGCTTCGCGCCCTCGTTCAGTCTGCCTTCGCCCGCGTAGACTTGAGCTAACGACATCTTGGCTTCCGAGGCATACTCTTTATCGCTCGTGTCGATCGCGGCTTGAAAATACTTAGCGGCTTGGGCTAAATTGCCGTTGTCGGAGGCGTTGGTGCCCAGAAAGAACTCCGCGATTCCGGCTTCCTGGCTGCCCGGATATTTCGACGCTAAGTCGTTCCAGGCCTTGAGTACCGCGGTTTCGCGAGCTTGCGGCGTGGGGTACGAGACCATGTACTGGGATTGTGACGGGCCCACCTGGCTGTTTTGAATCTGCATGGCGTCGTATAACGCTTCTTGCCGCACATTGTGCTGAGAATTTCGATACCAACCGGTCCCCACGATGATGAGCGCGAGGGCTACCGCCGGCGCGCCCCACCGGATCATTTGTTTGCGGTGTTCGGAAAAGAATTCGACGCTGTGCTGAACCTCAATAGCGAATTTATCGCTCTTCAGTTCCTTGCGAGTGAGTCTGTCCACGGAAAACCTCGGTAACTGCCTGGAAACCTCATTTTAACACGCGCGACGGTAGACCCGCGCCAACCGGCTCCCTCACGGCCGCGACTGTACAACCTGCCATCACGGTGAGCCGCGTGCGTGAGCAAGCGGGCAGTCAGGCGCAAAATGGAGCGCCTTTACGCGAAGCTGCGGACGGCCGACGATTCGTCTTCAAATACTTCGAATACCGTGTAGAGCTTGGTGATCTGCAGCAGATCTTTGACGCGTTTGGTCAGGCCCAGCAGTTTCAACTGCCCGCCGTGATTGGTCACGGTCGTGAAACTCGACACCATCTCGCCGATCCCGGAGCTGTCGATATAGGAAACGTCGGCCAGGTTGACCAGGATTTTCTTGTTGCCTTTAGCGGCCAAATCGCGAATGGTATCCCGAAAGACGCTTGCTCCTTCCCCCAATGTGATTCGGCCAGTTGCATCCACCACCGTAACATCGCCGACTTGCCGGCTTGACATTTTCACGCTCACGAATTTGGACCCTCCCTAGCGATTCTTGGATCTTCTTCAACTGGCCTTGGCCAGGTACTTCACCATCCGCACTTCCGTCCCCCTGGGCTGCCCGGGAAGCACCTGAAACTCATCCACAAAGGCGCGGATGAGCAGCAATCCGCGGCCGGATTGGCGCAGCAAATTTCCTTCGGCCAGCGGATCCGGCACCGCATCCGGATCGAAGCCGTCTCCCTCATCGGCGATTACAATGGTCAGCCGGTCCGATTCTTTGGTGACGGACACATGCACCTTCTTGCGCGCGTTATAGCGGTTCCCATGAACCACCGCGTTTACCATGCTTTCGCGCACCGCCATACCGAGTTGGTGCAGATCGTCTTCATCGAAACCGATTTCCCGGGCCGCTTCCAAAATCGCCGTTTCCGCTACCTCCACACTGTCCAGAGTTGAATCGAGCAGCATTTTACGTTCTGCCATAGTTTCAGCGTGGAGGCCGTTTTCTTCGGCAACGACGCGCCCAAGATGAATGCTTACAGTAAAATACTCCCTGGCTGAAAGTCAAGGTAGTGCCTGGGACACGACCACAGGACCAGATGCGCTGAAGTCTACTGTAACACTCGCGGCGATCGAGCTTCACGCGATCTTTGAACCTATCCTGGTTGTATGAACATTTCTGGTCCCAGAGCCGCCATCGTGACCGGCGGCAGCCGCGGCATCGGCGCCGCCATCGTGAAATTGCTTGGGGCGAACGGATACAGCGTCGCATTCAATTACGCGACCGACGAGGCCGCCGCGCGAACCGTTCTCGATCATCTGACTCGCGCCGGAACTCGGGCCGTGGCGGTTCAAGCCGATATCTCGCGCGAGGCCGATATTCTCCGCCTGTTCGAGATTGCCGGGCGCGAGCTCGGGCCGCCGCGGGCGCTGGTCAATAACGCCGCTATCACCGGCGGCCCGGCACGCGTCGAACAGCTGGAGGCGGCAAAGCTCGCCAACATGCTGGCGGTGAACGTCGCCGGAACCATGCTGTGCTCGCGCGAAGCGGTCCGCAGAATGTCGAAGCGGCACGGCGGATCGGGCGGCGCCATCGTGAACATCTCCTCGCTCGCGGCCAAAACCGGCAGCGCGGGCGAATGGGTCCATTACGCGGCCTCCAAGGGCGCGATCGACACGTTTACCATCGGCCTCGCACGCGAAGTCGCGGCCGAAGGCATTCGCGTGAACGCCGTCGCACCTGGCTTGGTGGATACCGACATCCACGCCAACAATGGCGAACCAGGCCGCTTGGCGCGCATGAGCCCCTCGATTCCCATGCAGCGGGCGGGTACACCGGACGAAATCGCGCAAGGCGTGCTGTGGCTGCTTTCCGACGCAGCTTCTTACACGACGGGAACGATTCTGGAAATCGGAGGCGGCCGGTAGGGTCTCCGCTAGATTTAGGGATGCGCCCCGTGCCCGCGCGGCCGCTCGGCCTCGAGCTTCTTCCATTGGTCCAGGGTCAGGACGCCCCGAAATCCGAGCAGCATGCGGGCATTCGCTTTTTCAAGATCGGCGCGCGCCTGCGCCACGCGGTCGATCTGCGCCAGTACTTGCGCTTCGTCGGGACGGTCGGCTTCGAGCAGCGGCTCTAAGATCGCTTCCTGCTTCTGTACTTCCGCGCTGAGGTCGATCAGCTTTAACCGGCTTTGCTGGAACAGCGCGTCGATGCGTTTCTGCTGATCGGCGGTCAACCCGAGCTTCTGTACCTGATCGGGATCCATCCACCAACGTCCCGGAGGTCCGGCGTGAAACCCGCGCTCCATCGGCGGCCGATCCGGGTGCTGCGGAGGAGGCGGCCCTTGGGCAATTTCGCCAGGCCGGTCGTCGTGAAAACCGGGAGGCGGCTGCGCCACCAGGAGCACCGCGGCGCCGAACAGGATGAGTAAGGCGCGCGCGATCATTGCTGCTGCACCACCAGCTTCATGAGCGGCGCCATGGGCGCGGGAACGGTTTCGGATACTTCTGCATCCACGCGGTCGAGCAGTGCGGCATCGCCCGCCGCCGTTCGCCGTCCGGTGTATCGCGGCAGAAGGAAGCTCGCGATCACGCAAATCGCGGCGATGGCGAGCGCCCACGCCAACTGGCGCGAAACCAGCCAGGAACGCGGCTCCGGCGGCGACGCGGGAACGGCCCGAGCCGCGTAATGCCTGGCTTCTTCCGCGCTCCAGCCGCGAACGGCGGTGCGGAACTCCGCCAGCGTCTCGCGTTGCTGCTCGATCTCGGCGCGGCAGGCCGCGCAATCCCCAACGTGGCGCGCGGCCGCGGCGTCCGCTTGATCCAGCAAATATGCATCGAACTGGTCCGGCGACAGATGCGGCATCATGACGTTTCTCCCATGTGTTGCCTCACCGCGCGCAACGCGCGGAAGAGATGAGTTTTTACCGTGCCCTCTTTCATACCCGTGGCTACGGCGATTTCGAGCAATTCCATGTCCTCCACGAAACGCAGCAGGAACACTGTGCGCTGCTTCGGCGGCAAGTGGTCCGCCGCCGCCCAAACCGCGGCCACCCGTTCGCGCAGCAACGCCTGAGCTTCCGGGGACCGGCCCCGATCGGCGATCGGCACTCCCGCGGCGTCCACCACCAACGCCCGCCGGTTCGCCCAGCGCCAGAATTGGAAGCGCCGGCTGCGCATGTGATCGCGGACCAGATTCACCGCGATCTGCATCAGCCAGGTCTGCACGCTGCAATCCCGCCGGAACCGCTCCCGCGCCTGGTAAGCGCGGAGAAAACAATCCTGCGTTACGGTCTCGGCAGCGTCCAAATCGCGCAAGGAAGCCAGCGCGAAGCGGAACACCCGGGGCCGATACAACTGCACCAGCGCCTCGAAGTCGCCCGAATGAGCGGCAATGTCCGGGCTGGTATCGGTTTCCAGTGCGGACATTGCCGTGGCGTGCATAGTTGCTATTGACGTGGTGCGGGGAATGGGGGTTTACATCGCGGCGTTTTTTCAGCCCAAAGTTAATGCGACCCGCCGGCACCGCGTGGGCCGGGTCCGCCCGGACCGCCGAATCCACCCGGCCCACCCGGCCCGAGCATCGGCCCAAGCGTCGTGTATTTGGATTGTTGAGTGGAGTTGAGGATCAGGTAGAACGCTGCCGCCGCGGTAGCCTGCGCCTGTACCTGCTGGCCCGTCAGCGTGCCGATCTGCGCCGCTTCGGTCGCGATGGTGCCCGCGTCATTGCCGGTAATCGCGGTTTCGAGCGTCGTGTGCGCGCTCTGCAGGCTGGTGCGAATCGTCGCGAGCGCGGTTTGCTCGGTTGTAAAGATAGTAGTGGCTTCCGTCTGCTGGGACGAACTCAGATCCAGCAGCGTGGTGAGCCGGGAAACGATGTTCGAAACGATTTGCGCCGTGGTCGGCGGCGTGGGTGGAGTCGTGCTCTGCCCGGAAGCGAACAGCGTGGCGAACGCCAGAAGTGCGGTAGTGGCGAAAATTCTTTTCATCATTGGTGGAAGCTCCTCATGTGATTTCGCCGCGTGTAGACGAAGTTTCCCAAATGCGGGTTTACATGCTCCTAATCGGATAGACTGGCGAATGATGGAAAACGTGCAAATGTTTGCGGGCGACGTCGCGCTGATCAGCGGCGCCAACAAAGGGATCGGCTTTGAGACCGCGCGGGGGCTGGGTGCCAGAAAAATTACCGTCCTGGTGGGCGCGCGCGATCAATGGCGCGGCCAGACCGCGGTGGAGAAGTTGCGCGCCGAGGGCGCCGATGCCCGTTTTGTTCGGCTGGATGTGACCGACCGCGCTACGATCGAGCGCGCGGCCGAATGGATCGGCCAGGAATTCGGCCGGCTCGACATCTTGATCAACAACGCCGGTATTGGCGAATGGAACGCGAAGCCGAGCAACGTGGATCTCGCCAAAGTCCGCGAGGTCTACGAGACCAATTTCTTCGGCCCAGTGGCGCTGATCCAGGCCATGCTGCCGCTGCTCCGGAAATCGAAGCACGGCCGCATCGTGAATGTGACCAGCACCCTGGGCTCACTCACCATTGCGAGTGACACGAATTCTGGGTTGGGCGATTTTCTCGCTCTGGGCTATTGCACGTCGAAATCGGCGCTCAACAGCATGACCATTCAATTCGCCAAGGAGTTGCGCGACACGCCGATCAAGGTGAACACCATCTGCCCCGGCTATTGCGCTACCGATCTCAACAACCACAGTGGCCCGCGCACCGCGGCGCAGGGCGCGGTGGCCGCCATCCAATACGCGACTCTCGGCGAAGACGGACCCACCGGTGGCTTTTTCAACGAGAACGGGTCCATTCCTTGGTAGTTTGTCCCTGGCCGCCGAAGCCCAGGTTAATTCCAGAGTTGCTTGCTCGCCAGCGCCGCGCCCTCCGCCAGCGCCTTCAGCTTGGCCCAGGCAATCTGGTGATGGACGCGCAGCCCGAGCCCGCAATCGGTTCCGGCGATCACGTTCTCGCGTCCCACCAGCCCCGCGTATAGCGCGATCCGGTCCGCCACCAATTCGGGATGCTCCACCACGTTGCTCGCGTGACTCACCACGCCGGGAATCAGGATCTTGCCGTCGGGCAGCTTGACGTCCTTCCACACCTTCCATTCGTGCTCGTGCCGTGGGTTGGCTGCTTCCACCGAATACGCGCCGGCTTTCACCTTCAGCATGATGTCGATCACATGCTTTAGCGGCAGGTCGTGGGTGTGCGGCCCGTGCCAGCTTCCCCAGCAGATGTGATAGCGCACGCGGTCCTCCGGAAGCCCCGCCAGCGCGTGATTGAGCGCGTCAATCCGGACTTCGGCGAACTTGCGGTACTCGGCGACGGTCGGCGTGGGCACGATCATGTCGTAGGTGTCGGGCAACGCGGGATCGTCGAGCTGCAGAATGAAGCCCGCATCTACGATGGCCTTGTATTCGTGCTTCATCGCGTCGGCCAGCGCGAATAAATATTGCTCGTCAGTCGGATAATACTCGTTGTGGAAGAAGTGCTCCAGCCAGCCTGGCGCCAGCACGCACAGGAACGTCTCTGCCGGGTGCGCGCCGGATTCGGCCAGCGCTTTTTTGAACATGGCGATGTCGTTGGCAACCGCCTGTTGCCCGGTATAAGCGATCGGCCCGTTGCAGATGTTGCGCTCCGGCGGCAATAACGCCTCGAAATTGAGATCTTTGTAGAACTCGGCGAACTCCTTCCGTTCGCCGGATTGGCCGCCCATCCAGCCGGTTTCGCCGGGATTCAATTTGCGCGTGCCGAGCCCGGAGAGCCGCGGCGCATAGTAGGCGCGGCCGAAGCCGATCTTTCCCAGTTCTCCGTCGCTGATGATGTCGATGCCGGCATCGATTTGTTTGTGGATGGTCTCCACGATCCCGGATTGCACCTGATTCATCACCGTGTCAAGATCCGGACCCTTCCCGCTCATAAAACTCAAGGTCATTTCGCGCAGGTCGCGAGGTCCCTCCAGGCGTCCGGCGTGGGTCGTCAGAATTCGATCAGTGCTGCGCTTCATGAGTGTATAATAAGCTGCTTTGAGTGTTAGTGCTGCGGGGATGACAACTGCTTAGGTGGCATCACCCACACAGGCTCCGCTGATGGCCTGGACGCGCCTTGCGTTTGCCGCAGGGGAACTGTGGGTTGGCCACTGCTATGGATCCTCACTGCTTAAAGGAATCGGAGGAGGCGCCCACAATGGCGGAGAATGGATTGCTCGGTCCTTTCGCTCTGACTGACGCAGTGATCGACGCCGAGGTCAGAGAACGTCAGCCGGGCGTTTACGCGCTGGAAGAATCCTCCGATCTGACCCACTTTCGCGTGGTCTACGTGGGCCGCTCGGACATCGACGTCAATAATCAATTGCACGTTCATGTCGGCTCCTACAAGCGCTTCCGCTACGAGCCCTGCTCCACCGCCCAGGCCGCTTTCGAGAAAGAATGCGCTCTCTACCATGATTTCGAGCCGCGCGATAATCCGATTCATCCGCAGCGTCCAGCGGGAGTGGACTGGAAATGTCCGCGCTGCCGCTTATTCGGTTGATTCCGGTCCGATGAGGGCCAGGATGTCCCTGATGGCGCAAAAGTAGCCGTAGTGCCAATAGATCTGCTCCACGGTCCCTGGGTCGAGATGCTTTTGCGAGAGCTCGCAACCCGGAGCGTTTTCCGCCAGCCAGCGCGAGATCGCTTCGGCCTGGTCGAAAATGGCCTGAATTTGCGAGCGCTCGATGCTGTAATGCTGCGTCATTTTGATGCCTCCAACAAAAGACCCCCTCTTTTGTGAGCCGCCGCCCGCGCAATTGTCATTTTATCGCCCTGTAACTGAGGCTGTCACCTATAGTAAAAACACCAGTGCTCGAATGCACCGCCGGGTCAGGCTAAACTGAGGTTTTCTGGAGGGAAGTCAACGACACGATGCAATATACTTTACTCGGCAAAACCGGAATCACCGTATCGCGGCTCTGCTTGGGATGCATGAGCTACGGCGGAGGCGAAGTTCCCCCGTGGGCGCAAGGCACGCGCGGCTGGCACGTGAACAAGGACGACGCGCGCGAGCATTTTCAGATCGCGCTCGACGCGGGAATCAATTTCTTCGACACCGCCGATGTCTATTCGGCGGGCTTGAGCGAGGAGATCACCGGAGCCTATTTGAACGAAATGGCGTCGCGCGATGAAATCGTGGTTGCCACCAAGGTGTTCGGCAGCATGGGCCCCACCGCCAACCAGCGCGGATTGAGCCGCAAGCATATTATGGCTGGCTGCGAGGCCTCGCTGCGGCGCCTGAACATGGATTACATCGACCTGTACCAGATCCATCGCTGGGATTTCCACACACCGATCGAAGAGACCCTCGACGCGCTCGATGCGCTGGTGCGCTCCGGCAAGGTTCGATACCTGGGCGCGAGCAGCATGGCCGCCTGGCAGTTTTCGAAGGCCTTGTATCTGGCGAATGAGCACGGCTGGCATCGCTTCACGACCATGCAGAATCACTACAACCTGGTTTATCGCGAGGAAGAGCGCGAGATGATTCCGCTGTGCATGGATCAAGGCGTGGGCGTGATTCCCTGGAGTCCACTGGCGCGCGGGTTCTTGACAGGCACCCGCAGCCGCGAGGGCGGATCCACCACGCGATCGCAAGTGGACACCATGGCGCGCGATATGTACTATAGCGAAGACGATTTTCAGGTGGCCGACGCCGTGGCGTCGGCAGCGAAACAGCGCGGAGTTTCGGCGGCTCAGGTGGCCTGCGCTTGGGTGCTGCAAGCGCCAGGCGTGACGTCGCCCATTATCGGCGCCACCAAGACGCAGCATTTACGCGACCTGATCGCCTCGGTGGAGCTGAAACTCAGCGCGGACGAAATCGCGGCCTTGGAGAAACCGTACAAGCCCCATCGCGTGCTCGGCCATACGCAACCGGCCGCGAAATCGATGCACGCCTGACTCCCGGCGACTTTCAGGCCGCTGTTCCGACCTTCGAATTGAGCTGTCGCTCCAGCCGGTCCAACACCTGCATCGCGGAGATGGTCTGGGCGATGCTTGCGTTGGGTTCACGTTTTTCGTTGATCGCGGCGAAGAATTCGCGATCCTGCAACTCGATGCCGTTCATCGAAACATCCACTTTGCTCAAATCGATCTTGTTCTGGTCGCCGTCCACTAGGTCGTCATAGTAAGCGACGTAGGTGCCATTGTCGCAAATATAACGGAAGAAGGTCCCCTGCGGGCCTTTGTTGTTGAAGGAGAGCGAGAGCGTGCAGATCGCGCCGCCCGGCGCCTTCAAGCCGATGCTCATGTCCATCGCGATCTTCAATTCCGGATGGTGCGGGCCTTCCAGCGCGAAGCACTCGGAAATTTTCTGGCCCGTCTGATACGCAAACAAATCCACCGTGTGGCAGGCGTGGTGCCACAGCAGATGATCCGTCCAACTGCGCGGTTTTCCGGCCGCGTTCATATTCGTGCGACGGAAAAAATAGGTCTGCACGTTCATTTGCTGCACCTTCAACTCGCCCGCTTGGATCTTCTTATGAATCCACTGATGGCTCGGATTGAAACGGCGCGTGTGGCCGGCCATGGCGATGAGACCGGTTTGCTTCTGCGCTTCCAGAATGCGCTCGGAATCGGCCAGCGAATCGGCCATGGGAATTTCCACCTGCACGTGCTTGCCAGCCTTCATACACGCGACCGCCTGATCGGCATGCATCTGCGTGGGAGTGGCCAGGATCACGGCTTCCACGCCCGGCTGCTTCAGGCTCTCCGCCAAATCGCCGGTAAAGTGCGGAATGTTGTATTTCTTGGCCACCTCCGCCGTGGCGGTCTGATTGCCTCCCGACAGAGTAATGATTTCGATGCCGGGGATATTCTGGATGGCTTCGATGTGTTTTACGCCGAAAGCGCCTTGCCCGGCGACACCAACCTTCATGGGTAATGCCTCCGCATTCCATTGAACCACACGTGCCTGAAGGCGGCTGTTTGTTAAGCTTGCATGCATAGAAACGTTGTTCGTGGTGTGCGGTTCGCTGGCAAGCGCGTTTATGCAATGAGCGATACCAAAACTCAAATCGTCCAGTCGCTCTCGACACTTGTTTCTCTTCCCCTCGCCATTGCACGTGAGGCGGCCGATATGAAAAACTTCGCGTTCGGTGCGATCCGGCCCCACCCATCTGGTAGGGGCACTGTGGGCGAATACGCGCTGCACATCCAGTGCCCCTGGCGGCTGACTCAGAATGGGCACATCGTCACTGGATCGGACGACTACTACGAACCTGCGGAGACAGATCAGGGGGTAGACTTGGAAGACTGGCGGGCGGGGAACTTACAACGGAAACGGTTGGGCGAGATCCTTCGATCCTTCGACAGTGCGACCAGGTCCTGGGTCAATGGCACCGACAAGCTGGTTGTCGAGAGCGTTTCGGTCGATGATTTCGGCGGCTTCGAACTGATACTATCCGGCGGTTTCCGTTTGCAAGTTTTTCCAAGCGGGTCGCGTGGCGAGTACTGGCGGTTCTTGGTGCCGGGGGATCTGGAGTCTCACCTGGTTATTGATGCCCGCCGCATGTCGGGCGCTTCGCCTGACTGAACGCGGCGGTTTGCTAAGCTGCATCCATGAGGATTGCCGCAGCTGTGTTGGGGAGTTCCCTGCTCGCGTGCGCGAGCGCGGTGTTTGCGCAAAGCCGGACCTACGTTTTGAAAGCGGAGCGCATGTTCGACAGCGTGAGCGGCCGGATCGCGACGCCTGGCCTGGTGGTGGTCTCGAACGGCGTGATTCAATCCGTCGGCGGGTCTAGCGTGCCGGCCGGCGCCACGCAAATCGATCTGGGCGACGCCACGCTGCTGCCGGGATTCATCGACGCGCACACGCACCTCTCCTTCGATTTCAATCCTGATTACAACGGCGACGCCCTGCTCTCGCTACAGCGTCCCATTTCCGAAAAAGCGATTCGCGCTACCGCCAACGCCCGCAAAACTGTTATGGCTGGATTTACGACGGTGCGCGACGTCGGATCGGCCGACTTCATCGATGTCGGCCTGCGCAATGCGATCAACGCGGGAATCGTTCCCGGCCCGCGCATGCTGGTTTCGGTGCACGCCCTCGGATCCACCGGCGGCCACTGTGACGACGAGGATGGCTTTCGCTTCGGCCTGTTCGGTCACGAGAGCGGGCCGGAGCAGGGCGTGATCAATTCGCCCGACCAGGCGCGCTACGCCGTACGCTTCAACATCAAATACGGCGCGGACGTGATCAAAACCTGCGCGAGCGGCGGCGTGCTTTCGCCCACCGATGAAGTGGACGTCCCGCAACTCTCGCAAGCGGAGCTGAACGCGCTGGTGGATGAGGCGCACACGCTGCATCGCAAAACAGCGGCGCATTCGCACGGCGCCGAGTCCAGCAAAAGAGCGATCCTGGCGGGAATCGATTCCATTGAACACGGCACGTTCCTCAACGATGAAGACATGCGCCTAATGCACGATCGCGGGACGTTCCTGGTGCCGACACTGACCACGCGCGTGGGCCTGGCCGAGTCCAAATTTCCGCCGGCGGTGCAGGCCAAAGCCGATCGCGCCGTCAAGCAGCAGGACGCCATGTTGCGCCGCGCCGTGGCCCTGGGCGTCAAGATTGCGCTGGGCACCGATGCCGCAGTTTATCCGCATGGCGAAAATGCGCTCGAGTTCGCGTTTATGGCGGCCGATGGCATGACCCCCGCGCAGTCGCTGATGGCTGGCACCAGCTCGGCCGCGGAGCTGCTGGGACTCGCGGACAAAGTCGGCGCGCTCAAGCCCGGGCTGCTAGCCGACGTCGTCGCCGTGCCCGGCAATCCGGTCGAGAACATCCAGCAGACTCAAAGCGTGATCTTCGTCATGAAGGACGGCGTCATTCTCAGAAACGACCGCGCGGAGCGGTGAGCCTACGCGTGAATGTTCTTGTTGGTACGGGAATCGTCCTGGTGTGCGCGATCGGGCTGATTTATTTTCTGGTCAATTGGGCGCTGTATCATCCGTCTAAGTACCCAAGAGGTAACTGGAACGAGCAGCAGAGCCTTGGCGCGTCCGACGCCTGGATCGAAGCCTCCGACGGCGTGCGGATTCACGGCTGGTGGGTTCAGCGCGATGCCTCGCGTTGGGCGACGTTGTTCCTTCACGGGAACGGCGATGATCTTCCACGTTACGCAGCGCATATCCGAGAGATCGCTCGCGCGGGATCTTCAGTCTTGGCGATTGAT
The DNA here is from genome assembly GCA_030039005.1 of Bryobacteraceae bacterium. Next base: position 272 of record JASHQT010000409.1, on the reverse strand, counting down.
TATCGCGGCTACGGCAAGAGTGGCGGAAGCCCGAGCGAGAAGGGCCTCTATCGCGACAGCGAAGCCGGGTTCATGTATTTGCTCGGCAAAGGCTACCGTGCCGAACAAATCATCCTGCATGGCCAGTCACTGGGCACGGCGGTGGCCATCGATCTCGCGTCTCGGCGTCCGTGCGCGGGCTTGATCCTCGAAGCTCCGTTTACTTCGGCCAGCGATGTGGCGGGCACTTTAGTGCCCGTGGTCGGGCCGTTACTCGTTCGTAGCTTTAACTC
>JASHQT010000408.1 GCA_030039005.1 Bryobacteraceae bacterium | reverse complement strand
AACGATCGAAACAACCATCGAATTCAGGTATTCGATGAGAACGGCAAGTATCTGTATGAATGGAAAATCGACGCCGATCCATCGAGCCTCCATCTGCTATATATCGGATCGGGCAAGACCATTTGGACCTTTGACCGCACTACGAACAAGATGGTCGAGTGGGATTTGCAAGGACACCTGCTGTACTCCTGGGGCAGCATGGGTGTTTTCTCTGGAGGGCTTTGGGGTGTGCATGGAATCAGTGTGGATCAGGATGGGAATCTGTACGTTGCCGAAGTCGACGCGGGGCGAGTTCAGAAGTTCCATCCTAGGGCGGGCGCCAATCCGGAATTTATGGTTGCCAAGCCGGTCGCTTCAGTTTGGAAATGAGCCCACAATCGTGGCCGGCAACGTGGCGGCGGAGTCGAGACGCGTCGCGGGCGCTCTGCCGCTTACCCGGACAAGACTTTCACTTGTTAGAAGACCGCGCCTTTCAGGACGCACTAAATCTTCCAAAAGCGCCATCAGATACGGCGTAGGGTTTACGAGCCCGCGCTCGCGAGGGGCAATCCCCGCGAGGCGGCGCTCTGGGAACTTGTCAGCGCGTCTCTGGCCGATCTCTCCAAGAAATCTGTGTGAAATACTGCCGGTGTTTCCATCAGAGCGGCTACGAGTATTTCCAAGACGACCAAGTTCGACGACAAGGAAACCAACAAGCAAGCGGTCTTTTCCTTGCTCCGAGCATCATGCCGACGGGCCCCCATAGCTTCCAGGTTGGTTCAATTGTCGCCGATTGCCCGATGTGCGATGGATCGTCGTTCGGCGCATCGTAAGTAACCACAGACTGCCGGCCGCGTCTTCTACGTGTTCTGAACGAGCCATGGGCGCAGGCGGTCGGGCGTTCAAATCGCCCCGCCCCGACCAACAGAATCAAAGAGATGTGGTTGAAAATCGGCTCCGGCAGGCCGACAGACATTGAGGGCTGGGTGGCTTCCATGTCGTGGCCCGCATGTATCTCAGCAGAGGGGAATTCCATGAGACGGATTGGGGGAGGCGCACCTGCTGTTGCGACAAGGTGGCCGATGCGAAGGGCGTTCCAAACACCAATTTTCCCTAAGGACCAGGGCTGAGACCGCCGATTGGATGCTGAAGGAGGCCGAAGTGACGATATTCGTCATCGAAGACAATGCCATCACGCGACAGATCGTGAGACTAGCGCTGGCAGCCAATGGGTACGAAATCCTGGAGGCCGAAGACGGCCGCACGGCTATCGCAAAATTGGCGGAACACCATCCCGACCTCATCATCCTGGATCTGGCGCTGCCCGATATCGACGGATTGACCCTGGCGCAGACTATGCACGATTTGCCGGGCTGCGAAGACATACCCATCGTGGCTTTTTCGGCTTTTGTAGAGAGGCTCGAAGAGGCGCGGGCCAGCAAGGATATTTTCCGCGCGTTCATCCCCAAGCCCATCGAACCTTCTAAGCTGGTCGCTCTGGTGAAGCGGCTGACGCTCGCATCAGTCAGCCCCAGGTAAGCGCGAAGACAAAAGCTACAGCAATTGGCCCATTCGCGCGCTGCTTCCCGAAGTGAGGTCCGCCTTCTCCCGCGCCAGGATGCGGTACAGCGTGGCGCGTCCGATTCCGAGTATTTCGGCCGCACGGGCGCGATTGCCTTCGCAGGCTTTTAGCACTTTCAACACATGCTGGTATTCCACCTCCGCCAGCGTCGGCAGGCTGGACTGGCCCTGCACACGGCTCTCGAGCAGATAGTCAGGAAAATCGCTGATGTCCACCGTGTCGGTCTCGGTGAGCATGCAAGCGTAGCTCAGCGCATTTTCCAGTTCTCGAATATTGCCTGGCCAGGAGTGGCGGCACAAAAAGGCTTCCACGCGCTTGGTGATTCTCAGACTTGGCCTGTCGTAGCGCTTCGAGAAACCCTCCAGAAAATGGCGGATCAGCAAAGGAAGATCTTCACGGCGGTCGCGCAGTGCGGGAACCTGGAGTTGCACGATCGACAGGCGGTAATAGAGATCTTCGCGAAAAGAGCCTTCTGCAACCATGCGGCGAAGATCGCGATTGGTCGCTGCGACGACGCGCACGTCCACCTGCCGTGACTTGGTCTCACCCAACCGGCGGGTTTCGCGGTTTTGCAGCAGACGAAGCAGTTTTGCTTGCGCCTCCAGGGGCACTTCTCCCAGTTCGTCCAGAAACAGAGTACCGCCGTCGGCGGCGTCCACCAGCCCCGCGCGATCGGCAACGGCGCCGGTGAAAGCGCCTTTCCGGTGGCCGAAGAGTTCACTCTCGAACAGTGTTTCCACAACCGAAGCGCAGTTGCAGACCACGAAAGGGCCCTTCCGCCCGCTCCAGGAATGCAGCGCGCGCGAAATCAACTCCTTGCCGGTTCCTGTTTCCCCGGTCACTAGGGCCGTGGAGAAGTGCGGAGCAATTCTCCTTACTTTTGACAATAAATCCAGCATTGGCATGGCCTGCCCTACCATGCCTTCGAAGGTGCAGGTATCCAAGAGCGCTCGCTCCAAAACGGCCGCTTGATGACGCGCGGCCCGGTCCGTGAGCCGGCGGTCTACGCGAGCGCGCAGGGTCTCTACTGAAACCGGCTTGTCCAAGTAGTCGTCGGCGCCCGCCTGAATGGCTCTTACGGCCGACTCGGTGGAGTAGTGGCCCGTCATCATGAAGATCTGTGTCTCGGGATCTTCCCCGCGTATCTTTTCGACCAGGTCGATGCCGTTGGCTCCGGGCAAAATCAGATCGAGGAGGATCAAATCCGGCCTAAGGCGCCGGACAGCAGCCAAACCGGACGGCGCATCCGTCGCGCCTGAGACTACGATGTTGCGGCCTTCGAGAGCAGTCCGCACGAATTCAATTGTGAGGTCGTCGTCGTCGATCACAAGGATCCCGAGCGGGGCCTGTCCTGATTTAGCGGTTTCGTTCAAGGACAGCCTCCTTTCGGTCCAGGTGTGAGTCACCAGCAGCTTCGATGATCTGCAACATTTTCCTGGCAGCTTGATCGATCGCGTTGATGCTCTTGAGGGCCGATGGCGGCGCCGCCTTCAGATCCTCCTGGACAAGTTCCCGCAGGAGCGTAGCGAAACCGAGGATGGCGCCCAGCGGAGATTTGAGATCGTGTTCCAGGCGCGAGATGCGCTGTTTCTGCTCGATATCGCGCGCTGCGAGTGCCTGCGCCAGTTCTGCCGCCTGGCGTGTCACGGCGTGGCTGGTCCGCCGCAGACGTAAGGCAATTCCACAAGCCACGGCAGCCAATAAAGCGAAACTCACGGCTAAGATTTGCGCCATCATTCCATTTTCTGTGGCCTACCCGGGATATATCGGCGCTCTTCAGCGTCTACTCCACAAGCCGTGCTCTCGGACCGTTAATCCATTGATGAATCGAGAGTTGCCAACCAGGCCGCGAGGCGCGGGACTGTATAGGTTTGAGGCACGAGTCTCAAATTGAGACGCCTTCTCGGGAGATCCTTTCGTGCTAGACCCGCAAAATCAATAGCCTAATTCCTGGCTGCTCGTTTGCATACTTCTGTTACGCTCGAGGCCAGATTCAATTGTCCGCCCGAAGCGCGGGAAAAGCGTGGCCCAGTAAGGAGCAGCGATGGCTTTTACCACGATTTGTAGTTTACCTCCGGACCTAACCCAAGCAGCACATTCGCCTGTGCCGCTGCCAACCCATGGGGCCCCCCGGGAAAGCGTCTTCTCCGAGAAACGGAGGGAACCCCGGCACCCCACCAGTGAGCCGATCGAAGTTTATGTCCTGGACATGCAGGGACTCCGCCTGCCGGGCATCCTGAGGGATGTCTCCAGGAACGGATTGCGAATCGAACTCAACATGCCCCTGAAAGCGGGTGACCGCCTGGAAGCCGTGCTGCAAAACCGCGCTATCTACTTCGGCGAAGTGCGCTACTGCCGTCGCGCAGACGACAGTTACCACGTGGGAGTCCTGATCGGAGACGTCCTCTACCCTAAGACGATCGCTCCCGAGGCCGAAAGCAGAATGAACGCGCGCCGCGGTGTGCGCTCCAAGTCCGTGTGGAAGCGCACCCTGTCTCCCGCGGCCGGCACACACGTTAGTCCCGAAGACGCCGACGGTTTCTTTCGAGGGCAATTGTCAGACACCAAGTCCGCTCTGATTGACCGGCACCTGGCATCCTGCAACAGATGTCTGGACCTGGTGTTGCTGACGTTGGAGAAGAAACTTTCGACAGCCGCCCCATCTCGCGGCGCGAACGATATTTGCGAGACGCAACTTCACTAAGGTTCGGGGCGGGTAGCGCAATGACCCGATGGCTCTTCAGGTGATCCGAGAGCCCGCGGCGGAGCCTGTGCGGCGCTCCGCCGCTCCCCGATAGCGAGCGAGCCGAGCGAAATGAGCCGAGCGAAATGAACCGAGCGATGACGCGATACTTTCCAACTTTTCTCCAACCTGCTCCCCCGTCGATGCCCATTCGCGCGGTGCTGATGGCGCTTGCGTTTTTCAGTCTTCTATGTGCGCAGCCGGCGGGATTGACCGTGAAAGATGCCTTATCGTTTCTCGACCAAGGAAACGCACTGGCGGCCGGTCCGATTCAAATCGTGGGAACCTTGACATCCAATCCGGTTGCGATTGGCGACGAAACCTTGGCGTTCTTTCAAGACGCGAGCGGGGGCGTGTCGCTGATCGGTAACCACCGCGCCCTTCCGGTCGGGGTCTTTCAACGGGGCGATATTCTCAGGATTACCGGCAAACCTCGGTCTCGTCAGGGCACACGCGAGATTCAGCTGGAAAACGTGGAGAAAGTCGGTTCCGGATCCCTGGTTGCGCCGACGCCGGTCGCAGTGGCGGACGCGCTTTCCGGCTCGCATTCCGGCGAACTGGTGCGCATCGCCGGAGACATCCTGCCCACGCACTCCTCCTCAACGATTCGTCTGCGCGATGTGTCCGGAACCATCGTGGTCATGACTCCCATCGAGTCTCCTTTGGGGCCGGAGGCCTGGGCCCGTTGCGTGGGGGGCGGACGCGCGATCTTGACTGGCGTTCTGGCGAGCCGGGCCAACCAACCGGGCGGCCCATCCACGATCCGCCTCTATCCTCGCGATGCCGCGGACTTTCAGTTCATCCCGGGCTTTCCTTATGGAAGGGCCGCGCTGGGGCTGATCGCGCTGAGTTTCGGAACGATCCTCCTGTCTTCCTGGCTCCGCCGGCGGCGGGCCGAGCGCCGAGCCGACGAGTTGGCAACCTTTTCGGAGGAGTTAGCCAAAGCTCGCGACGCGGCCATGGAGGCGTCACGCGCCAAGTCCGAATTCCTGGCGAACATGAGCCATGAGATTCGCACGCCCATGAACGGCGTGATCGGAATGGCTGCTTTGCTGCTGGATAGCGAGCTGAGCGCCGAGCAACGGGAATTCGCGCAGACCATTCAAAGCAGCGCCGAAGCCCTCATGACCGTCATCAACGACATCCTGGACTTCTCCAAGATCGAGGCGGGCAAATTGGAGTTCGAGCGCTTGGCATTTCAACTCGACGAAACAATCGATGAATCCGTCCGCCTGCTTTCCGAACTGGCGAGTTCCAAGGGAATCGAGCTGATTTCGTGGGTGGATGATGACGTTCCGTTGGCGTTGCAGGGCGATGCGGGCCGCCTGCGCCAGGTGCTGGTCAATCTAATCGGCAACTCGATCAAGTTCTCCGAGCGCGGCGAAGTCCAGGTGCACGCTTCCTTGAAACCGTCCAGCGGCTCGCGGGTCCGAGTGCTCTTCGAAGTGACCGACACCGGCATTGGAATCACGGAGGCAAAACTCAAAAAGCTCTTCGCTCCGTTTACGCAGGCCGACAGCTCCACGACGCGGAAGTATGGCGGGACGGGCCTCGGATTGGCGATTTGCAAGTCGCTCGTCGAGCGGATGAACGGCGAGATCGGGGCCGTTAGCACGTTCGGCAAGGGATCGACGTTCTGGTTCACCGCGGAGTTCGACAAAGGCGACGATAGCGCGCGGGCGGCGCCCCAATCGGGCGATCTCTCCGGACTGCCGGTGCTCATCGTGGACGACAACCAAACCAACCGGCGGATCATGGAGCAATACGTCAAAGGATGGGGCATGCTCCCGGAAACTGCGTCGAGCGGCGAGGAAGCGCTCGCCCGCGTGGCGGAACATCAGGGTTTCTGCCCGTTTGCTTTCGGTCTCTTGGACTTGCAAATGCCCAATATGGACGGCCTTGCGCTGGCCGAACGGATACGTAAAATCGCCTGCTTCGAAGAGATGGATCTCATCCTGCTCACTTCGCGCAGCGATCTGGGCATCTGCAAAACGGTGCGCGAGAGGCTTTTCGCGGACTGCTTGACCAAGCCGATTAGTAAGGCGCAATTGCTGAGCTGCCTCGTTTCCGCGCGTGCCAAAGCCCACAGGAACGGCGCCGCAACGCCGGCGACTGTCGTGCGCCCACCGGCGCCCGCTGTGCGCGAGAGAAAGCTGCGTGTGTTGCTGGCCGAAGATAATGTCGTGAACCAGAAAGTGGCTCTTCGCCAGTTGCGGCAGCTCGGCTTTCGGGCCGACGTGGCAGCTAATGGGCTGGAGGTTCTAGAAGCCTGCTTCCGCGTGGCTTACGATCTGATCATCATGGATTGCCACATGCCCGAGATGGATGGCTTCGAGGCGACGCGCAGACTGCGAGAGAAAGAGCGCGGGTTGGAGCGGACCGTCATTGTCGCGATGACAGCCGGCGCCCGGCAGGAGGACCGCGAACGCTGTCTGTCGGCCGGAATGGACGACTATGTCAGCAAGCCGGTCCGCCTAAGCGATCTCGAACAGGTCCTCGACCGCTGCCTTCGCGCGAGCATTCAAACCGCGAGCCACGCCGTCTGAAAAACGGGAGGCTCGTCTTCAAGATACCTTGGCAGGAATAAAAGTCAGGCTGTGCTTACGCGCATTACTCTAACATGCTATCCGCCGGGCTTGTGACGGAGGCGAAACTGGCGACAATATCGCGGACATCGGCTACATCGGGCGGCTTGCTCAGGATGCAATCCACATTCGGCGGTATATCGCCGTCAGCCATCATGCGGCGTCCCCAACCCGTCAAAAGTACTACCGGCGTAGACGGGGACTCAGCTTTCACGGCGCTAGCGACGCGGCATCCATCCACATGCGGCATCCCCAGATCGGTAAATACCAGGTCGAAGGTTTCCCCGCGCGACCGTGCATCGTGAAACAGTTCGAGGCCGGCTTCTCCGCCTCCCGAAGTGTTTACCCGATGGCCGTCTTTCTCCAGTGTGTCACGGAGCGCCTCGGCGACCAACGAATCGTCGTCGATCACCAAAATGCGCATGGGTGGCGGAGGCGCCGTTCTCAGGACACGACGATCAGGTGTGGTTGCCGCACCGCCAGCCAAGCCGAAGCGTAGCCGCACGCTGGTTCCTTTGCCCACGGCGCTCTCGATGTCGATCGCGGCGTTGTTGCGTTGCGCGACGCCGTAGACCATGGCGAGGCCCAGGCCGGTTCCGCGCTCGCCTTTGGTCGTGAAGAATGGCTCCAGACATCGCCGGCGAGTTTCTTCGTCCATTCCCGAACCGCTATCGGTCACCTCGGCATAGACGTTCCGGATCTTCGCTCCCGCGCTTTCGTCCTTGGTAATGCCGGTGCGCAATGTCAAGATGCCGCCGGTGGGCATCGCGTCCACGGCATTGAAGATCAGATTCGTGAGGGCTTCGCGGATTTCATTCCCGATTCCCAGGATTAACGGAATGCCTTGGTCCAACTCCGTCCGAATCTCGATGGCGACCCCCTTCTGCTGCGGAATATCGCGCCAGCGGGGACGCGTGAGCTCGAGGACCTGCTCCACTACTTCGTTCAGGCTCAGCGGCGCGAGCGTCAATTGCGGCTCCCGCAAGCGGTAAGACTCGCGGATTCGCGCTACGGTTTCGGTTACGTCGTCGACGGCCCCGCGAATCGTCTTCAACTTGGCGCGGCTGTCTTCGGAAAGCTGCGGCTCATCCTCCAAGAGTAGTTGGAGATATAGTTTCACGGGAGAGAGGGCGTTGTTAATATCGTGGGCGATGCCGCTCGCCATCTGTCCCAACACCCGCAACCGTTCGTGCTGCATAACGGCGTCCCGCGTGTCGCGCAGGTCGTCATACGCCCGCTGCAGCGCCTCGTAAAGCTCGCCGTCATATTCGGTCACGTCCACGATGATACCCAGGGTGCCGCACTGGACGCCGTTTTCGTGCAGCGGCGCGGTCCAGAAGCGGAGCTCCCTGGCCGACCCGTCCTTACGCCGCCAAGTCATTCTCTCGCCCGCCAGACGCGGTCCACTACGCGGGCCGCCACAGTTCGGCAGCAGATCGGGCGGCTCCCCATTGAGGAGCTCGTCCGACGACCAGCCCAGTACGCGCTGCGCCGCTTCATTCCAGAACTGGATGCGGCCCTCTGGATCGCTGGCCCAAATAGGAAGTGGCGCCGAGAGGAGCACTGTAGAGAGTATCTCGTTGGCACGCGCCAGCTCCTTCTCCGCCGTGCAATGATCGCTAACGTCTCGCACCACCGCCAGAATCTTTCGCTCGTTGGGTGCACGCCGGAAGCTCCACTGAATCCAGCGCTCACGGTCGTCGCTGCCCGAACAGCGCGCGCGGAAGGAAACTCGCCGGTCATGTTCGCTGGCCGCCAAAAACTTCTCCGCGGCCGAATGCAGATCGTCCGGATGAATCAGTTTCAGAAAGGACGTGCCCTCCAGCTCCCCCCTCGCATGCCCGATGGTTTGCTCGGACGCCGCGTTCACGTGGAGGAACTGCCCGTCGAATGAAAGGATCGCCAGCATCTCAGGAGCAAACTCGAATACCTCCGTCCAGCCGTCCGGCTGACTGTCGCTAATCGATCGAGAAGACGTCGACATTCGTGCCTCCACGCCGTAAATAGTTTTTGTACAAACTCGTTCTTGCGAAAAGAATCGGATTAACAAGTAGACGGTGATATAGTACGAATCGCCTAAAGCTAGCTCCGCCATTTGATGAAGCCATCCGATTGGGCTCAATAGCTTGTTTTTAGCTGAGAATTGCCTTTTGGGACCGGCAGACACAATGCCTTTAGGCCATAGTACTCAGTGCATGTTAGGCGAATGTGACAACGTCAACGGTCTGTGCAGACAAACCCTTAGGTCATGGCATATCTAATCGATATTTACAATTAGCCGATGTATTGCTCGAAATAAGAGCGCACGCATTCTTTGGGATAATGCCAGGCCTTGACGTTTGACAGAGCCACACAAAGAACGGCGCCTGGCATCGGACATGAACGGCATGGGTTCTGCCACGAACTTGTATTTGGTGACGATTCACCGGATGAACTATGTCCTGGCATTTCTTGTGGCCACCAACATACTGG
>JASHQT010000407.1 GCA_030039005.1 Bryobacteraceae bacterium | reverse complement strand
TGCTGAACCTCACCTACATCCCGCGGCCGCCGCTTTCCGAGTTCATCCATTTCCTGTGGCTGTATGACGGCTATTCGCAACCGCACGCCAAGGAACGCATTCTGCCCTCGGGTGAGATGCAACTGGTGATCAATTTGGCCGAGGATCAGGCGCGATTCTACGATCGCCACGACTTCGCGCGCTGCTATTCGTTCCGCGGGGCGCTGTTGTACGGGTCGCACTCCGAATATCAGGTGATCGATACGGCAGAGCAGGCGTCGGTGATCGGCGTGCATTTCCGGGCGGGCGGCGCCTTTCCGTTCCTGCGGATGCCGGCCGGGGAATTGCGCGAGACCACGGTGGCGCTCGATTCGTTGTGGGGGCGCGCGGCGGTGGATCTACGCGACCGGCTGGTCGAAGCTCCGACTCACAAGGCTCGCTTCGAGATTTTGGAAGAGGCGCTACTCAACGAATTCCTGCGGGGCATGCGGGCGATGCCGCATAGCGCCGTTTCGTTCGCGCTGCGCCAGTTTCTCGGGGCGCCGCACACAGGCACGATCACCAGCGTAACGGAGGGGATCGGGCTCAGCCCAAAGCGCTTCATCCAAACCTTTCGCGACCAGACCGGATTCACGCCCAAAGTCTTTTGCCGCATCCGGCGCTTCCAGAAGGCGTTGGATCGCATGGAGGGATGCCGGAGCGTGGACTGGTCCGCCGTCGCGCTCGATTCCGGCTACTTCGACCAGGCGCATTTCAATCATGATTTCCGCGCTTTTTCGGGCATCAATCCCTCCACCTATCTCGCCCGCCGGACGCCGCACCGCAATCATGTGCCGCTGCCGGAGTAAAGCCGAATTGAGGGCCGACGGGCGGCAAATTTTTACAATACGGCCGTTCCGGAGCGGGAGCACAATGGCTGCATGACAACTGCAACCAAAGTGAAAGCCGTTCCCGAGGGCTACCCCACTGTGTGCCCTTATATCGTGGTTAGCGGAGTCGGCAAACTGATCGACTTCGTCAAGCAGGCCTTCGGCGCGACCGAGCGTTATGTCTCCCGGCGTCCGGACGGCACCGTGCAGCACGCCGAGGTCAAGATTGGGGATTCGATCGTGATGATGGGCGAAGGCGCGGGTATCAAATCCTTCCCCGCCATGCTGCATCTCTACATGGAAGATTGCGACGGGGTCTACCGGCGCGCGATGGAGGCGGGCGCGAAATCCATGCGCGAGCCGTCCGATCAGCCTTACGGCGACCGCAGCGCGGGCGTGGAAGACGCTTTCGGCAATCAGTGGTGGATCGCGACGCACCTGGAAGACGTGAGCCCTGAAGAGCTGGAGCGGCGCATGAAAGCCGCGAAACCGTAAGGCTCGCTTGAGAACGTAATCGCGGTGGGATGTTTCCGTTCGCCCTGCGCTAACATGAGATATCCCGATGCCCCCCGGCCAGCCCATCGATTGGTTTCCGCTGTGGCTAAGCCTGCGTGTGGCGTCCCTTTCCACGCTGCTCGCGCTCGCTGTGGGGCTATGGCTGGCGTGGGTGATAGCGAACCGGACCTTTCGCGGCAAGGAGGTTCTGGACGCCGCGATTACGCTGCCGCTAGTGCTGCCGCCCACCGTGTTGGGCTACTATCTGCTGGTAGCGCTGGGCCATGCCAGCCCCGTCGGGCAGCTTTATCAATGGCTGTTCGGGATGCCCTTGGTATTCACCTGGCAAGCCGCGGTGGTGGCGTCTTTGTTTCACTCGACGCCGTTGCTGGTGAAGTCCGCGCGAGCGGCGTTCGAGAGCGTCGACCGGTCGTATGAACGCGCGGCGCGCAATCTGGGAGCGGGAGAACTGCGGCTATTCTGGCGCGTCACGCTGCCGCTGGTGCGCCGCTCGATTTTAGCGGCCACGGCACTGGCCTTCGCGCGATCGCTGGGCGATTTCGGCGTGACGCTAATGATCGCGGGAGACATTCCCGGCCGCACCCAGACCCTCTCGATCGCGATTTTCGACGCCGTGGAAGGCGCTAACGGCGGGGTGGCTCGCGTGCTGGTGCTGATCGTGTCGGCGCTCGCGCTCGGGATCCTGACGCTGGCCAATCGTCTCACGTCCAATCCGTTCGGCCCCAGCCCAAGCGCGTTATGATCGAGGCGCGAATTCGCAAGCAGTACGCGGCACGCGAGCATTCCGCTGGTTTCACCCTGGATTTGGATTTCCGCGCCGCGGGCGGAGTCACGGTTTTGTTTGGGTCGAGCGGCGCGGGGAAAACCCTGACGCTAGATTCCATTGCCGGTTTCGTGCGGCCGGATCGAGGACGCATCCTGTTGGACGATCAGATCCTCTTCGATGCCGAGGCGGGCGTGCATCTCGCGCCTCGCGCGCGGCATTGCGGATATGTGTTTCAAAATTACGCGCTCTTTCCGCACATGACGCTGCGGCAAAACCTGGAGTTCGCCGCCGAACGCGCGCCGCGCCTGGGCCGGCATCGCAGGGTGAACGAAATGCTGGAACGGTTTCATCTGAGCGAAGTCGAGGGGCACCGTCCGTATCAACTTTCCGGCGGTCAGAAACAGCGCTGCTCCATCGCTCGCGCGTTGATCGGCGAGCCGCGCGTATTGCTGCTCGATGAACCCGGCCGCGGCTTGGACGCCCCGCTGCGCGCCGAATTTTATTCCGTGCTGCGCGAGGTGCGGGAAGAATTCAAAACGCCGATGCTGCTGGTGACGCACGATACGGAAGAATGCTTCCAGTTGGGCGATGAAATGATCGTGATGCGCGAAGGCCGTGCGGTGCAGAGTGGAACGCCGCGCCAAGTGTTCGAGCGTCCGGCCAGCGTGGACGTGGCGCGATTGTTGGGTCTTTACAACCTGCTTCCGGTGGAAATCCGGGCGCTCGACCCCGGCCGTAATGCCAGCCAGCTACGCTATCGCGATTTTGAGCTGAGCGGTCCCTATTTTCCGGGCCGATTGATCGGCGATCAGGTCTGGCTGTACGTGCGGCCAGACGAACTGGCGGTGGCCCCGCGTAATGGGCGCGCGGGATTCAATCAGATTCCAGCCACTTTGTTGCGAGCTGTGCAACGGCCGGAGCATCTGCGCCTGGAATTTTCTGACGACATCGCGGTCGAGGTGCCTGCCGGCGAGCTGCAGAAGTACGGCGGCGTCAAGGAATGGTTGGTGGAATTTCCGAGCCGCGATTTGCGGATATTGTGAAGCGGTATTGCATCACGGATTCGGCGGATGTGGCCGCACGAGCCGCGCGCCAGGGCGTCGAAATGATCCAGATCCGGGCCAAGGAGCTTTCCGCGCGGGCCCTCACGGAACTGGTGCGCGGCGCGCTCGCCAGGGCCGCCGAAAGCAAGATTCTGGTGAACACCCGCACCGACGTCGCTTTGGTTTGCGGCGCCCACGGTGTCCATTTGCCGGCCGGGTCGATGTCCCCGGCGGATATCCGGCGGATCGTGCCGGCGGATTTTTTGATTGGCGTGTCCTGCCACACGATCGATGAACTGCGCGCGGCCGAGCGCGAAGGGGCCGATTTCGCGGTGTACGGGCCGGTATTCCCGAGCGTCACCAAATCACTCGAGCCCATCGGCCTGGATGCGTTTCGAGAGGCGGTCTCGAAGGTACGGCTTCCGGTGTATGCGTTGGGCGGCGTGACTAGGGAAAACGCTAGCGGCTGCATCGAAGCGGGCGCGGCGGGCATCGCCGGGATATCGCTATTTGCGCAAGAATGAGGGTTGTTGCCCTCGCCCGAGACATCCACCGCAGCTCAGCGCAAGAAGCTGATTGGTATCGCGCTGCGCGTCGGCGTCTACGCGTTGATCGCGGCGTTGGGCTACTACTTCGTCTTTCCGATCATCATCGCGCTGCTGGGCGCGCCGGTTCTGGTGATTTCCACGCTCGGCACTTTTGGCGCCGCCGCGGTCGCGAACGCCCTCGCTTTGCGGATCTACGAGCGCGGGAACCTGTCCAACATCGGCCTGGGATGGACCGCCGCATCGCGCCGCAACCTGTCGCTCGGGATCCTGGGTGGTGTGGGCGCGGCGCTCATCGTGGTTGTGTTGCCGCTGGCGCTGCGGCTGGCCGATTTCGAGCGCGTTCCCGACGAGCGCCTGCAATGGCCGTCGCTGCTATTCGTTTCCATCCTCCTGCTTTTCGGCGCGGTGGGCGAGGAAATGCTGTTTCGCGGCTACGGCTTTCAAGTCCTGGTGAGAGGGATCGGCGCGTTCGCCACCATTCTTCCGGTGGCGGTGCTCTTTGGATTGGCGCATTCGCAGAACCTGAACTTCGGCCCGATGGCGCTGTTCAACACTATTTTGTGGGGCGTGGTGCTGGGCTTCGCTTATGTGCGCAGCGGCGATCTTTGGCTGCCCATCGGACTGCATTTCGCGTGGAACTGGTCGCTGCCCATGCTCGGGGTGAACCTGAGCGGGTTTACAATGGATGTCACAGGGTACGCGATGCACTGGAAGGTCGGGCCTAAGGTGAGTGGGGGGGCGTACGGCCCCGAAGGCGGTCTGCTCACGACAGCCGTAGCGATCGGCCTGTTCTTCTATCTGATCAAAGCCCCGATCCAGCCCCAGGAGAGCACGCTCGAGCCGCTGGAGAATTCGGAGGACACATGACTCGTAAGCCTTTCGCGATTCAGTTTCTGGTCCCATCCGCGGCCTGCCTCCTGCTCTTGTGTCTGGTGGCGCCTGCTCTGCGCGCGCAGAAGCTCAGCGAAGACGACCGTGTGGAAATCCTGCGCGGGATCATGTCGGAATACGCAACGGTGAAAACGTATCTTCCACGCTCCAAGAAACCGTTGCCCTATTTTGCCACCGGCCAGTGGGACCATCAGGCTTGGCAGCAGATCGGCCAGCAACTCGGTGTGGCCGCGCGCGTGGGCGACGAAGTGCAGATCACGCACGTCGATATCGATGAAGACAAGATCATTCTCGAAATCAACAATGGGATGAAAGGCCCCAAGGGGGCCTGGAAAAATCACGTGCAGATCGGCATAGGTCCGACGCTTTCTCCCATCAACCAGCAGCAGAATTCGAACGCACCCAGCGGCACTTCCATTGCGGTCATATTTAGCGGGCCAGTTCCCGAGATCAAAGCCGACGAGCTGAAGAAGATCATGGCGCCGGTGTTGGATTTCGACAAAGAGAGCGCCACGACGAATTACGTCGATACGCTGCCCGCGCCGGTTCAGGCGGCGATCAAGTCCAAGAAGGTAATCGTGGGCATGGATCGCGACGAGGTTTTGCTTGCGATGGGGCGGCCGCGCCAAAAGGAACGCGATGTTTCGACCGATGGTACCGAGACCGAGGATTGGATCTATGGCGATCCTCCGGGTAAAATCACTTTTGTGACCTTCACGGGGTCCAAGGTGACCAAGGTGAAGGAAGCCTATGCCGATCTCGGCGGGTCAACGGCACCGCCGCTCGGCGTGCAGTAGCTGGGGTGCAGTAGCCTGGGCCAAGTTTGCTCCCCCTGACGCACGCGCCGGATTGTGAGCGACGAAATCAACAAAGCGGACGATAAGGTCCAGGGAGGGATATGTCTATCAAAGTAGGAATCAACGGTTTTGGCCGCATCGGCCGCAACGTGGTGCGCGCCGGGCTGCATCATCCGCAAATGGAATTCGTCGCCGCCAACGACCTTACCGACACCAAGACGCTGGCGCACCTGCTCAAGTACGACTCGATTCTCGGGCCGCTGTGCGAGGAGGTGAAGGCGGGGGGCGATGCGATCACCGTGGCGGGCAAGAAGATCAAGATTTTCGCGCAGAAGGATCCCGCGGCGCTGGATTGGAGCTCGCTCGGCGCCGAGATCGTGGTGGAATCCACCGGCAAGTTCACCGATAAGAAGGAAGCCTCGAAGCATTTGCACGGCACGGTGAAGAAGGTGATCATTACCGCGCCGGCCAAGGAAGAAGACATCACCATCGTGCTGGGCGTCAACGAAAACGCGTACGATCCGGCCAAGCACAGCGTGATCTCCAACGCTTCCTGCACCACCAATTGCCTGGCGCCGGTGGTGAAGGTGCTGCACCAGAAGTTCGGCATCGAGAAAGGCTCGATGACCACGATCCACAGCTACACCAACGACCAGAACGTACTCGATTTCCCGCACAAGGATCTACGCCGCGCCCGCGCCGCCGCGCTCAACATGATCCCCACCACGACGGGCGCGGCGAAAGCCATTTCTCTGGTGATCCCGGAGCTAAAAGGCAAGTTGGATGGCTACGCGATGCGCGTTCCCACGCCCGATGTGTCGGTGGTAGATCTGGTGGTGCTCACCTCCAAGAACACGACGGCCGAGGAAGTGAACCAGGCGCTCGAGGAGGCGGCCAACGGGCCGCTGAAAGGCATCTTGGCTTATACCGAAGATCCCGTGGTTTCCACCGACATGCTGCATAATCCGAACAGCTCGATTGTCGACGCCGGCATGACCAAGGTCCTGGACGGGAACCTGGTCCACGTCATTTCCTGGTACGACAACGAGTGGGGTTACTCGATGCGCGTCGTGGATTTGATCGCGTTCCTGGCGAACAAGGGTCTCTAGGCTTTTCGGCTCGCGATTTTCTGCTCCAGGTACCAGGAGAAGTTGCCGCGATATTTTTGTTGCAGATCGGGCCGCCGCCAATCTTTTCCCGTGATCACGCCCCGGCAGCAGGCCGCGCCGCAACGGCAGGTCAGAGTGTAGTCGTCATCATCGGTGGTGGCCCAATCATGCGTCAGTTCTTCGCCTGCTTCAATGGCTCGCAGAGCGACAAATACGATCTGGCCCCGAATGCCGATATTCGGGTCGCAGGAGTGATTGCTGAAGATCATTCCCCCTTCGCGCTCTTCGAGCCTGCGCGGACCGATAAAGAGATCCGCGGCGATCTGAATTTCCGCCGGTCCCAGCGCGATGGTACCCCATTCGGCGCGAGTGAAGATGTAGCCGCCTTTCACGCAGACGATCTCGCCCGGTTCGAATGGGTCAACGGCAAACAATCCGCGGCCGTCAATCGGGCTGATTTTCACCCTGGCCTTGGTCGACAGATAGGAGAGCGGACACGGGAAAGCCATCGTCCCCCGGAGTGTACCATCCGCGCGGCGTCAGTTCGAATCGCGTTGGCGTGTGTGAGTCACCGCTGTGACCATCCCGATCCCGACCAAAACCACAATGCCCACCCCGATCCATTGTTGCGGCACGTGCGCCAATAGGCGCCCCAGGCCAAGCCTATGATGAGCACCAGGGATCCAACGATATAGAGACCAAATGACATGTAACCTCCGGTCACGCGATGCTTTCCGCGCTCGGCGCGTCAACATTGCAAGCTGAGTTCCAGTCGTAACCCATGAAAACGCGACAGTTTTACCACGCGACGGATGACCGTTTACGGCAGTCCTTACCGTTTTCATGCCAGCGTGGAGCGGCAACGTCGGTTTATACTCTGGACGAACCGAACTCGGGATCACATGTCAGAACCGCCGGATGCGCGTTCCCACGGCCGATGCGTCGGTGTTGATCTGGGTGGTGCACACCTTCAAGAATACGACGGCTCGTCTTCCTGGCGAACAAGGGCCTCCAGGCTCTCCCAGGCCGCCTTGCTGCTCGATGATCACGTCTCCGGCTCCGAAATAAGTATCTATATTCTCGACCGCTGGCCGTCGAACCGGCCGCTCCCTGTTGGCGCGGGCATATGTTGAGATCGAACGCCCATGCCTCTCGCACCTCCACCGGAAGGCGGCGCCGGCACGTCACTTCCGCCTGGTAATCCGATGGGGCGGGGCGCTCAGATCTTGATCGCTACATACCTACTGGCGACGTTCGTCTGGGCCGCTTATTTTGTAGTCAAGCTTTGGCCGCCTAGCGCTAGCGACGCTCCACAAACGACTGATTTCCTTTGGGGCCGTGTCACACTGCCGCTCGACATTCGCCTGTTGTTGATTGCAGCGGTAGCTGGTGCGTTGGGGGCCTGTGTGCACCTGGCGACCTCCTTTGCCGATTACGCCGGAAACGAACGCCTGACTTCCAGCTGGACCTGGTGGTACATTTTTCGGCCATTCATCGGGATGGCGCTGGCCGAAGTCGTTTATCTGGCAATTCGCGGCGGTTTTTTTAACGCATCCGCGGGAGCGCCTAACGTCATTAACCCTTACGGCGTGGCGGCCATTACCGCGCTCACCGGACTTTTCTCCCGGCAGGCCACCGACAAGCTGCGCGAAGTGTTCGAGACGCTGTTTCTCGCCCGGCAGAAAGTAGGACGCAAGGATACTCTGCCGCCCGACCTTATAATGTAGGCAGGTGCTGAAAAACCCATCTATCCGCCGCAGACTCGTCCAGTACCTGCTGTTTGGCGTCGCCGTGTTGTGGATCGCGTTTGCCTGGCAAAGCTGGACTGATGAGAAGGCTGGCGTTCGCCCGGTGAAGGATCGCACGCCGTTGGCCGACCTTGCATTCCCCGCATTGAACGGCGGCGCTTGGCGGCTCTCCGACCATCGCGGGCAAGTGGTGCTCATCAACTACTGGGCCAGTTGGTGCGGACCGTGCCGCGAGGAAACGCCCGGGCTGATCGACCTGGCGCGCGATTACCGTTACAAAGGGCTGTCGATCGTCGGCGTCTCTATGGACATGGGCGGCAAGCCAGCGGTGGAAGCGTTCGAGCGTGAGTTCCATATGCCATATCCGGTCCTGATGCCCGATCTCGCCTCGCCTTCGGCGCCCGCCGTCGACGCGCTGCCGACCACGGTGCTGGTGGACCGCAACGGACGCGTGGCCAAATCTTACGTGGGCGCCGTGCGCGAGTCCATCTTCCGCGCCGATGTAGACGAGCTGCTGGCCGAGAGGACTGCGCCGCGGACAAACATCAAAGATTAGAACCACTCCGCCCGCGCTAGGTCACCGAGTTCTCCGATCTGTAGGAGCCGTGCCGCGGCTCTTCGCAAGGAGTTTGGCGTTTGCTGGCGGGCCGGCCCCGTGGGCAAGTGCAAGAGATTAGACTGGAAAGACTATTGCACCTAATCTTATGCGAAGACATTTGGCTGTGGCGTGCATGATTGCCACGGGTTTATTACCCCCGGCAATGCACGGGCAAGCGCAATTCGACAATTATCAGCGCGATCGCGCGCGGCAAATGCTGCACGATCTGCGCGACGCAGTGGAGAAGCACTACTACGACCCGCAATTTCAAGGCGTCGACATGGAAGCGCGGTTTCAGGCCGCCGACAAAGCCTTGCAGTCGGTGACCAATCTGGGGCAGGCGCTGACGACGATCGCCGAGACGCTGAACGCGCTGCACGATTCGCACACGTTCTTCTTGCCGCCCTCGCGCAATACGCAGCGTGAATACGGCTATATCCAACAAATGATCGGCGATCACTGTTTTATCACGGCCGTTCGGCCGGGTCGCGACATCTCCGAGAAACTGGCGCCCGGGGACGAGGTGCTGCAATGGCAGGGGTTCGCGCCGCAGCGCGACACGCTGTGGACCATGAATTATATTTTCAACACTCTGTTATCGCTGCCGGCCATGAATCTGGTGGTCCGCGGGCCGGACGGGCGCGAGCGCAATGTGCAGGTAACGCCCAAGGTGACGCGCGAAAAGCAGGTTCTGGACCTCCATAATGACAGCGATTTCTGGAAGCTGGTGCGCGACGAAGAAAACGGGGAGAGCGAAATGCGGCAGCGCACGGTTTCTTTCCGCGATACCCTGCTGGTCTGGAAGATGCCGGAATTTTTTCTGTCCGATGAAGATGTGGACCGGCTGATCAAGGATGCGCGGAAGTACCAGACGCTGATTTTGGACCTGCGCGGAAATCCTGGCGGATTAATCAAGACGCTCGAGCGCGTGGTCGGCAACGTCATCGATCACGACGTGACCATAGCCAAGCGCGTCGGACGCAAGCCCGATTTGAAGCCTGAGATTGCGAAATCTCGCGGTGCGAGCGGATTCTCCGGAAAGCTCATCGTGCTGGTGGATAGCCGTTCGGGTTCGGCGGCGGAGTTGTTCGCGCGCGTGGTTCAACTCGAACATCGCGGAACGGTGCTGGGCGATCGAACCGCCGGAGCGGTGATGGAAGCGCGGCACTATGAATTTCACCAAGGCGTCGATACGCAGATCTTTTATGGAGCATCGATTACGGAAGCCGATTTGATCATGGCAGATGGCAAGAGCCTGGAGCACGTGGGCGTGACCCCGGATGAAATCCTTCTGCCTTCGCCCGCCGACCTCGAAGCGGGACGCGACCCGGTTCTGGCCCGCGCCGCGGTGATCGCCGGCGTGGACTTGGATCCGGCCAAAGCAGGCCAGCTCTTTCCCATCGAGTGGCGGAAGGATTGACCGCGGCTAAACTCCCCGTTCGAACAGGAGCTTGCGCGGACGCTTACTGACGTATCGCAGTCCGAATTCAGTGGCGTGCTTGACAATAAAAGAGACCGCTTCCTCGGGTGAGTCCGTCACCAGGATCTGGTCGAGATCGCGTACGTCGATGGCTGCGTGCGATAGCAGCGACTCGCGAATGAACTCGATCAAAGGCGCCCAGTATGCCGCTCCCAACAACACCACGGGAAAATTCTTGATCTTCCCGGTTTGGATCAAAGTAGCTACTTCGAACAATTCATCGAGGGTGCCAAATCCTCCCGGGGCCGCGACGAACCCGTACGAGTATTTCACCAGCATCAACTTGCGCACGAAGAAATAGCGGAATTCCACCCACTTATCGAGATAACGATTGGGCCTTTGTTCGCGCGGCAGGATAATGTTGCAGCCGATGGAGACGCCACCGGCGTCCTTAGAGCCGCGATTGGCGGCTTCCATCATGCCCGGTCCGCCGCCGGTCATGACGGTGAAACCGGCCTGCGCGATTCTGGCTCCCAATTCGCGCGTGACCGCATAGTAGGGGTGATCCGGCGGGACACGCGCCGAGCCGAACACCGTCACGCACGGACCCACGAAGTGCAGGGCGCGAAAGCCGTGGATCAATTCGCGAAAAATCCGCAATGCTCGCAGGAGCTCAAAGCCGCGGCCGTGCGGGCCTTCGAGAAAAACGCGTTCGTCCGGGCTCGCGGTGCCTTTGCCCCACCTGGGATTCGGTTCCGTCATGTCTTGCGATGTGCTAACGCCTGGCGGGCGCCGGCCATCCTGTGTACATGCCGTAAGGCACGGGCGTCACCAGCGCTTCGATGCGATTCATCTTGCCGTCCACGATCTTGAATAGCTCGGCAATGAAAAACGAATACGGCTGGTCGAACGGCGGATTCACTTTGTGAGCCGTACCGTCGTTCCAGGTGATGGTTTTGTTGTGGCCGGAATGATCGAAGCGGACGATGCCCAACACCATGCCGCGCTCTTCATCCACCACTGGGAAACGGCGCTCCCGGACGCGCGTAATCACTTTGGTAAATCCGGTGGCGAACTGCGCGCCGCAGCTCATGCGGGTGATTTCGCTTTTGCTCGAGGGATCATTCGAGGTGATCACGCCGTTTTCGATACGCTGGCAGTTCTGGTCGAAAGGCGTGTTCTTATTGGTGCCCGCTTCCATTCCTTCAAAGTACGAATTTGCCACGCGAACCAGTTCCGCGCGAGGCCGGCGTTCGGAGGGCGCGAGAGCCTCATGAAAAATCGGCTTGTCCACCAAGTTTTGCGGCTCGGAAAATAAGCCGCTGGTCTTGCGGAGCGCCAGCACTTCCATTTCGCTGATTTTCTGGCGGTCGATTTTGAGCCGTAGTCCGAGGATCACCGGATGGCCGTTCTCTTCGATGGTTCCCAAGTACCCAACTTCCCCGGCCTGCGGATCGGCGAAATAGAGTTTGTAGCCGCCGAGCGTGACGGTGACGCCCCACATGCCGTCGCCCAGCTTCAGCTCCTGGCCGTTTTCGGTGTAGCGCGCGTTCTTCGCGAGCGGCAGCTTGGCGGGATCGCTAGCCACGAGCGCGGCCAGATACTGATTCACGAAGCCTTCCAGGCAAGCGCGGTCGCGATCAGCGCCAAGCAGTGTGCCCAAGGCGACGAACGCAAGGAGGATCGCCCTCATTGTTTCACCCATCCGGAGGGCATTCCGTAAGGTACGGACAGCAGTACGGCTTCGATGCGCGTGATCTTGCGGTTCTTGATCTTGAACAATTCTCCGATCTCAAAGGTGAACGGCGTGTCGAAGGGCGGGCTGACTTTGTGGACCGTGCCGTCGGTCCATTTCACGCTGGGGACCGTGCCGCCATGATCGAAGAAGATAATGGCGTAGACCAAGCCGCGCTCCTCGTCGACAATCGGGAACCGCCGCTCACGCACACGCGTGATGAACGGCGAAAAGCCGGTATCGAACTGCTCGCCACAGGTCATCTTAGCCATGCCCTGACCGTTGGGATTGTTGGCGGTAATGGCGCCGTTTTCGATGCGCGTGCACTGCGGATCGAAAGGCGTGAGCTTGCCGGTGGCCTTTTCGAGGCCTTCGAAATACGAGTTGGCGATGCGCACCAGTTCTTCGCGGGACGGACGGTCGTCCGGAGCGAGGGCTTCATGGAAGATGGGCTTGTCTACAAGATCCTGCGGCCGCGCGAGACTCCCCGGGCCCGAGCGCGCGACGATGGCTTCCATTTCGCTCATCTTGCGGTTTTCAATCTTCAGCCGCAGCGCCAGAATCTGCGGATGGCCGTTCTCATTGACGACGCCCATGAACCCCACTTGGCCGGCCTGGGGGTCGGCGAAGTAGAGCCGGTAGGTTCCGAGCGTGATCTGCGGCCCCCACATGCCGTCGGTCAGCGTCAGCGTTTGCCCGTTCTCGGTATAGCGCACGTTCTTGGTGAGCGGCAGCCGGGACGGGTCATGCGCGGCCAGCGCGGCGAGGTACTGATTGCCGAAACTTTCCAGGCACCCCCGGTCGCAGGTCTCAGCAGCCGTCGCGCCGATCGCGCTCAATAGTAAAGTTGCAACTACCGCCAATCTGAAATGCACGACCGGTAGGCTATCGAAAGGGAATCGGGGGTGTCAACTTCGGGTGCAATCATTGATTGCAGTGCTATCATTGAGGCGTGGCAAGCATCACGATTCGAAAACTAGATGATTCGGTGAAGGCCAAGCTCCGCATGCGAGCGGCTCGCAACGGCCACTCCATGGA
This sequence comes from Bryobacteraceae bacterium, assembly GCA_030039005.1. The sequence continues at coordinate 2,930 of JASHQT010000407.1, read as the reverse complement.
AGAGGAGGCGCGCAACTTGCTGACCGCAGCGTTAACAAAGAAGTCCAAGCGACCGAACCTGGCCGAAGCGATCCGCCGGCGTTTTGCCCCGCTCGGAGGCGTGGAACTCGACATCCCGCCGCGGGAGCCAATGCGCGAGCCTCCAGATTTTACGTGATCATCCTCGATACCAACACAATTTCGGAAACCCTCAAGCCAGTTCCCTCTCAGATTGTTCTGCGGTGGCTGGAGCTGCAAGATCCCTCGAACGTCTTCACAACTGCCATAACGCAGGCCGAAATCTACACAGGAATTGAGATCATGCCCGCCGGCAAGAAGAGGCAGCATCTGCAGAAGGAGGTGGAAGGAATTTTCGGCGAGGATCTCCAAGGGCAAATCCTGGCTTTCGATCAGGACGCCGCCCGGGAGTTTGCCAGGATTTTCGCGATCCGTAAGGCGGCCGGCAGGCCCATTTCAGAGTTTGACGCCATGATCGCGGCTATCGCCCGGGTGCACCGCGCCACGCTCGCGACCCGCAATACCGGCGATTTCGAGCACTGCGGCATACGCCTGGTGAATCCCTGGACAGCTAAGGCGGATGTACACTAGGAGCTAACAATTCGCCCGCTCTTCGAAAGGAGTCTCTCATGCCCCAATGGGTGAAAAGCAAATTCTGGACCGCTCTCCTTTTGGCCCTCGCGTCCGCAGCGCTGGCCCAGGCTCAATCCGTCGCCGGACTTTGGGATGCCACGATCACGTTTAACGGCAAGGACATTCCGTTTCGGCTGCAAATTGCGGGCGACGGCGCCAATCTGCGAGGCTGGCTGTTCAATGGGGATCAAAAGGAAGTCGCCAACGCGGCGAGCTTTCAAAATGGATCGCTGGTCCTGAACTTCGATTCCTACGCGGCCAAGCTCGAGGCCAAGCTTCAGGACGGCGCGCTGGTGGGCAGTTACGGCCCGATGCTGAAGAAGACGTATCCGGTGACCGCGCACCGGCACAAGGCTGAGGCGGCCTCTGCCGCGACCGCGCCGCCGATCGACGGCCTGTGGCAGGTTCAAGTCCAAAGCGCGAAAGGCGAAAAGGCCTGGCGGTTAATCGTGCAGGAGAAGGGCGCGTCCAACGTAGAAGCGGCGATTCTGCGCGTCGACGGCGATACCGGCGCGCTGACGGGCGAGTATAGGGACGGCAAGTTCACGCTGAGCCATTTCTCGGGCGGCCGGCCATCCTTGATGGTCATGACGCCGCAAAGCGATGGAACGCTAGCCATCGACATGACGGACTTGCACGGCAGCAGCCATCTCACAGCCACACGGCCCGATGTGGCGCGCGCCGAAGGTCTGCCGGCTCCGACCGATCCCGATCGCCACACTTCCGTGAAAGACGCCGCCGAGCCCTTCCGGTTCAGCTTTCCCGATCTGAATGGCAAGATCGTTTCGAGCACGGACCCGCAGTTCCAGGGCAAAGTGGTGCTGGTAAACATCACCGGAAGCTGGTGCCCCAATTGTCACGACGAAGCGCCGTTCCTGGCGGAGCTGTACCGCAAGTATCGCAGCAAGGGGCTGGAAATCGTGGCGCTGTCGTTTGAAGAGGACGATCAACTCAAGGATCCTACGCGGCTGCGCGCGTTCATCAAGGAATACGGGATCGAATATACGGTGCTGCTGGGCGGTACGCCCGACGAGCGTGATGCGAAGCTGACGCAGCCGGTAAATCTGAACTCCTGGCCGACGACGTTCTTCCTCGGCCGCGACGGCCGGGTGCGCTATGTCCACGCCGGGTTCCCGGGGCCGGCCAGCGGCCCCCTCTATCATCAGGCGGTCAAGGAATTCTACGAGCGCGTGGATACGCTGCTCGCCGAGAAGCCGGTTACTCCGACCGCGAGTCTGCGTTAGAACGGCGGTCGCCACCTGAGCCCGTCGAATCGCCCGTAATCGCGATCGTTGGTGATCCACTCGCAGCCGGATTCGATGGCCAGAGCTGCGAACCAGGCGTCCTGGACCAGGTTGCCTTTTGCATTGGCGGCGAGGCATAGGTCCGTGAAAATGTTCCAATGGCGTGGGCCGGGTTGGACGATTTGGCAGAGCGGATGATTCAGCAGCGCCGACGCGAAATCGAATACTTCCGCCAGGACGCTCGGTCTCGTGAAAAACCGACGTTGGGTGACAATCCGGACGACGCTCGCCAGCACTTGAGGCGAAATTCCAAAAACCTGTCCGTCATTACCGATTTGTTCGAGCCAGGTCCTGTGTTGGGTATGCTCCGGCATGTCGGCGCGAAACGCGTACAGGAGTATGTTAACGTCTGGCAGGATCAAAAGCGTTCGTCCTCGTCCATCATGTCCCACAGCGCGACGCTGTTATTCAGATCGATCCCGGGCTGCAGACCCCCGGTTGCGCTTGAGACGGGCAGGACGAATCGCTTTTGTGGCTCCTGTTTCTCAGATTGCGCGATGACGAGCCTAAGTCCCTGCTCTATCAATGCGGTGACGGTTTTCCCCCTTCGATGAGCTTCCTTCTTGGCCTGAGTCATAAGAGCGTCCGGAAGTCGCACGGTAGTCCTCATATGTCTAGACATATCAGCTCGTATGTCAGTATGTCAAGGAAACGTTGAACACACGTCAAGGAGGCGTGAACAGGTAGTGGCTCAGAGCGGTAGTCGCTCAATTTGAGCATGGGGAAGATTTAGCAGTAGTAAGATAGGCTACGCAAGAGTCACGCCCGCCATTTGTTCGCCTAGAGCGCAATCAAAGCATTAATGTAACTTTAATTTTGTGGCAAAGTCTTTAGTCTATCGGAATGCTCTGCCAAGAACGAGCGCGCCTGCTGATCGACTACCGGAATGCCGTCCACGGGTATTCTGAGCGGGTTCACAATCTGGTAGAGGCGATAGGCCTGGGGATCAATGCCCCTGAAGAGCCGCTTCGCCGGAAGATACGCGAGGCCTGGGAC
>JASHQT010000406.1 GCA_030039005.1 Bryobacteraceae bacterium | reverse complement strand
GCGCGGCGTGCAGAAAGAGGGCCGAATTGATGAAGTGACCTTTGAAACCTGCCCTCTGCTTGCAACGAGCGGGACGGGGTCATGAGCGGGCTGGTGAACGGCGTGCTTGCGGGAACCGGTGCTTCTTACAGATTTGCAACCGCTTTGACTACTGGAACGGTGAGTTGCAACAGAGGGATTTTTTTGAGGCCGCTTGTCAAGAAACGAAACCGAACCAACCGCAGCTTGGAATGGTTTCGGCGGCGTTTGGCATTCTTGAGCGGGGATAGAAGGACGCGGGCCCCGTTCGGAGAAGGAACTGAAAGATAGTATCCGGTCAGACGTGCCGGCGCTAAATCCCTGACCGCACCGGAACCGGCGGCTTCCATGAGTCCTCACCAGCCGGCCCCCCGGTGCGGGTTTTTACTAAACATTTACAAGTCTAATGGAACGGGCTTAGCGTTACAAGGTCGTGAGGACGTTTATGGTCCTCCCTTCGGTTGCGGCTCGCGCGGCACCAGGATCACGTCGGCGCCAATTCCGCGGATCTCGTCGATTACTTTCGCCACCTGTGCCCATTCCAGATCGGGGTCGGCCTCGACATAGACCGGCCAATCGGGCGGGCGGCGGCTTAGTTCTTGCTTGAGCCGTGTACTAAGGTCTTGCGCTGACGTGAGCTCCGAACCGACGTAGAGCTGCGAATTCTTAGCGACCCGGAGGAGCACCGGCTGAATCCCGAGCGGTCTGGGCATGTTGACGCCCGGCCGGGCGACGCGAAGCGGCAATCCGAAGGGCACGCGGTATTGCAAAGTGGTGGCGGCCAGCAGGCTGACCCACATGATGAAGAAGACCAGCACGGTGATCAGCGCGTGGGTCGACAGCCGGGAGAACGATCTGACGGGTTCTGACGCTCGCCTGCGAAAACGCAGCGGGCCGGTGCGGATCGCAGAAGGGACCAACGCGCTACCGGCGGAACCCGGCACGGTCAGGGCGTATTTCTTCCAGTGCGCGAAGAAACGTCGCTGGCGCCAGCCGATCACGGCGAGAACGATCATCGAAATACCCACGGGGCCGCCGAACACAAGCGCTACGAGGGACAGCGCGCCAACCCAGAGAGACGGGTCGCTCGCGGCCTTCCCGCCGGATTCGTAGACCACGAGGCGCGGCTCGTAGAAATTCAGGCGGCTTTGGTCCTCAAGCACATCCATGTTTAAGACATAGTGTCCCTTGCCACACTGGAAGGTTCCGATCGACCGGCACACCCACAAGTCCCCGGGGGCCGGCTTACCAGTTCCGGCCGCAAATTGCTTGCCATGGCTAGAGACCGACCAGCGTACCCCGGCAAAGCTGGTGCTGTCGCAGGCCATGGAATCGTTGGGGCAAGGATGCCGCTGCAAAACGCGATCCTGGCTCAAATCGAGTTCCATCGCGTACGCGCTCGGCACGTTGACATCGAATTCCGCGCGAATGTGTCCGCGGGCGAGCGAAATCGGGGCGTTTAGGGGCTCCCAGGAACGGGTAAAGTACCAGGCAGCCCAGCCGCCTAAGACGGCTAGTGGGACCAGCAGCAACGCGAGTCCGATACGGGCCGTCAAAGACAGGCGGGTGAGCATATTCACTTAGACACCGGCGGTCGGCGATTCGCCTCCGCTCGCTTGCCGCGCCTGCTTTATAATCGGAACAAGGCGGAAATTATGCACCTGCGGTGGGCTCCTCTGATTCTTTTGGCTTCTGCGTCCCTGTTCGGCCAAGCGCCAACACCAGCGCCGGCGAAAGTGGATCCGGCGCCCGCCGAAACACAGCCTCCCGCGCCGCCTCCGATCCAGGTGCAAGTGAACGAGGTGATCGTGCCGATCACCGTCACCGACGACAAGGGCCGCTTCGTCACGGATCTGGATCAAAAGGATTTCACGATTCTGGACCAGGGCAAGCCGCAGCAGATCCAGTTTTTCACGCGCGAGCGCAGCCAGCCGGTGGTGGTGGGGTTTCTGATCGATCTGAGCAATTCCAGCCGCCTGCATTGGAAGAATTATCAAGATGCCGCGGTGGAGATGGTGCAGAATTTGATTCCCGGCGACAATCCCAAATTCAGCGGCTATCTAATCGGCTATTCCAATACCGCGGACCTGCTGGTGGACACAGGCAGCGATCCCGAGCCGATGGTGGAGCGACTGGGAAAGCTCAAGCCGAGCGGTGGCGCAGCGCTGTACGACGCGATCTACATGGCCTGCACCACCCGCAAGCTGATCCAGGGCGAACCCATCGAGCCGCGGCGCATCCTGGTGATCGTCGGCGATGGGCACGACAACGCCAGCAAGAAGACGCTGGAGGAGGCGCTCGAAATCGCGCAGCGCAACCTGGTGACCATTTACGGCATCAGCACCGTGGCCTATGGATTTGACAACGACGACGCGCATAACCTGACGCGGCTGGCCGAGGAGACCGGCGGGCGGGTGGAGTATCCGCTCGAGAACATTTATAAAGACGTGTCGGGGGTTCTTTCGACGCCGTCCGACGAGGGCAACTACGTGCTCCACGTGGGGACGGGCCAGTACGCGGCGGAAATCGCCAACAACATGTATCACGCCGTGGAAGACGTGGTGGGCGAAGTAACCACGCAGTACATCATTCGTTATATTCCGAGCGAGACCGACTCCAAGCCCGATTTACGGAACATCGAGGTGCGGGTGAATCTCCCGAATGTGAAGGTTCGGGCACGCAAGGGATATTATCCGTCCGCGCCGTGACGATAAGGTGAGGGGGAGGAATACGAAGAATACGAGGGAGACAAGGAAGATTCCCTGTATTCTGTATTCCTTGAATTCCCGTTGATGCCTATGCCGCCCTCGGAAACCATCACACAAACGCGGGCCGCTCGATTCTCCGTCGTCCAGGCCGAGACCCCGGAGCGCGGGTTGGTGAATATCGGGGTTTTGTTGGAGGATCCGGAGACCGATGCGCTTTGGCTGCGATGCCGGCGGGATCTGGATTCGCTGCTCGAAGACGGGGGAGACGAGGAAGACAAGGAAGTCCTGGGGGCGTTGGCCGAAGATCTAGCCGCCAAGGCGCGCGAGATGGGCGCGGCGAAGCTGTTCGAGTATCTAGAATCCACGCTCTCGGGCGCCATCCGGATCACGGACCGCGAGGAGATCCAGGCGGAGGATTTTCCGCGCGCGCTGAACCGCCTGTATCTTCAGAACGTGCAAAGCAACGTGCTCGAGTTCCGCACGCATCTGCCGCGTTATTCGCTGAAAGCGGCGGCGGGCGTGGCGCTGGAAAACGCGGAAGTGGAAGCGCTGGGCTGGATCGAAACGCCCGAGGATCTGCGGCTCAGCACGGATATGTTCGTGGCCCAGATCGCCGGGCACTCCATGGAGCCGTTGATTCCGGACGGATCGTTATGCGTGTTCCGCTACGGCGTGGTCGGCTCCAGGACCGGCCGGCTGGTGCTGGCCGAAGAGCGCGCGGCGGGAGGCAACGATCGTTATGCGGTCAAGCGCTATCACCGCGATGCAACCAGGGCGGACACGATCACGTTAGAATCGCTGAACCCTGACTATCCTAACTGGACGCTAGAACCCGGTCTCGATCAGGATGACGAGCGATACCGCATCCTCGCCGAGTTCGTGAGAGTCATCGGCTAAGACTTCGCCGCCAGTTGCCGCACCACGTACGGCAAGATGCCGCCGTTGCGATAATATTCGGCTTCCTGCGGCGTATCGATCCGCACCGTCACTTCAAACGTCTTGTCTCCGGCTTTCACGCGAGCCTTCGATCCTTTAGCGATGGCTTCGGGAATGCCTTCAATAGAGTATTCTTCCAAGCCCGTCAATCCGAGCGATTCGCGGTTCTGCCCAGCGAGGAACTGCAAGGGCAGCACACCCATGCCGACCAGGTTCGAGCGATGGATGCGCTCGAAGCTTTCCGCAATTACGGCACGTACTCCAAGAAGCAGCGTGCCCTTGGCAGCCCAATCGCGCGAAGAACCCGAGCCGTATTCCTTACCCGCGATGATCAGAAGCGGCGTGCCCTCCTTCTGATATTGGATGGAGGCGTCGTAGATGAACATGCGCTCGCCCGACGGCACGTGCGTGGTCCAGCCGCCTTCGGTGCCGGGCGCGAGCTGGTTGCGCAGCCGGATGTTGGCGAGCGTGCCGCGCACCATCACTTCATGATTGCCGCGGCGCGAGCCGTAGGAGTTGAAATCGGCGGGCTTGACGCCGTTCGAGATGAGGAATTTTCCCGCCGGGGAGTCAGCCGGGATGTTGCCGGCCGGCGAGATGTGATCGGTAGTGACCGAATCGCCCAGCAGGGCTAGCACGCGCGCGTGAGCGAAGTCCTGGACCGAAGTCGAGGGGTCCACCATGTGATCGAAATACGGCGGCTTGCGAACGTAGGTGGATTTCCCGGACCAGTCGAAGAGATCGCCGGAAGGGACTTTCACCGAGTTCCAGCGCTCGTCGCCTTGGAAAACCTCGGAATATTCTTTGTGGAACATTTCGGCGCGCACGGATTTGCCGACCACGGCCTGCACTTCCTCGGCCGACGGCCAGATGTCTTTCAAGAAAACGCTGCGGCCATTCTCGTCCGAACCTAGCGGTTCATGCGCCAGATCAATATCGACGCGCCCGGCGAGCGCATAGGCGACCACCAGCGGCGGCGAGGCGAGGTAATTGGCGCGCACCAGCGCATTGATGCGGCCCTCGAAGTTGCGATTGCCGCTGAGCACGGCGGCGACGGTGAGTTTCTCCTTCTGCACCGCGTCGGCCACCGGCTCAGGCAGCGGACCCGAGTTGCCGATGCAGGTGGTGCAGCCGTAGCCGACCAGGTTGAACTTGAGCTTTTCGAGATAGGGCGTAAGGCCGGCGTCGTTCAAATAATCCGAGACCACCTTTGAGCCGGGCGCAAGCGACGACTTCACCCAGGGTTTGGTCTTGAGCCCCTTTTCGACGGCTTTTTTGGCGACCAATCCGGCCGCGACCATGACCGAAGGGTTCGACGTGTTCGTGCAACTGGTGATGGCGGCGATGACCACGGAACCGTCCTGGATGGTGGACTTCGATCCGTTGGTCGCGACTTCGGCCGACTTTTGCGCCGCGTTCAACGTATCGAGAAAATTCTTCTTTACATCGGGAAGATTAATGCGATCCTGCGGGCGCTTGGGACCGGCCATGGAGGGAACCACCGCGCCCAAATCGAGCTCCAACGTGTCGGAATATTCGGGGTCCGTCGACTCGGGCGTGAGGAACAGGCCCTGCGCCTTGGCGTAGGCTTCGACGAGGGCGACCTGTTCGGGCTTGCGGCCGGTGAGGCGCAGATAATCGAGCGTCTGGTGATCGATGGGGAAGAAGCCGATGGTGGCGCCGTACTCGGGCGCCATGTTGCCGATGGTGGCGCGATCGGCCAGCGGGAGTGCGGCCACGCCGGGTCCGTAGAACTCCACGAATTTGCCCACCACGCCTTTTTTGCGCAGCATCTGGGTGACGGTAAGAACCAGGTCGGTCGCGGTGCAGCCTTCGGCGAGACGGCCGCGTAACTTGAACCCCACGACTTCCGGCAGCAGCATGGAGATGGGCTGGCCGAGCATGCAGGCTTCGGCCTCGATGCCGCCGACGCCCCAACCGACGACACCCAGTCCGTTGATCATCGTGGTATGCGAATCGGTGCCGACCAGCGTATCGGGATAGGCGAGCGCGGGCGACTGCTTGTGATCGGTGAACACCACGGGCGCGAGATATTCCAGGTTCACCTGGTGCACGATGCCGGTGTCCGGCGGAACCACGCGAAAATCCTGGAACGCTTTCTGGCCCCAGCGCAGGAAAGCGTAGCGCTCCTGGTTGCGCTCGAATTCGAGCAGCGCGTTAACGCCGAAGGCGCGCGCGGTGCCGAACTCATCCACCTGGACCGAATGATCGATCACCAGGTCGGCGGGGATGAGCGGGTTGGCGCGCTGGGGATCGGAGCCCATGTCGCGGAGGGCGTCGCGCATGGCGGCGAGGTCGACGACGCAAGGCACGCCGGTGAAATCCTGAAGCAGGACGCGCGCGGGGCTAAAGTTGATTTCCTTAGCCGGCGCACCGATTTTCCATTGCGCGACGTACTCGACGTCGGAGGGTTTGACGGTGGAGCCATTTTCGCTGCGCAGCAGATTTTCGAGCAGGATTCTGATGGAGTAAGGGATGCGCGAGAGGTTCGCGCCGCGTTTTTCGAGCGCTTCGAGCGCGAAATACTGGTACTCGCCGCCTGCGACTTTGAGAGTGGAAGCGGCACCAAAGCTATTGGATTGTCGCATTTACTTTCATTGTAGACGGAGGGGGAGTTGGGAGCAGGCTCATGAGCGTTCCAGGAGGCTAATCAGATGGATCCTGCGCTGGAGAGAAACCATGCCTCCTTAGACTTTTACCCGGACGATATTGATTCTTGAATATTACCCGGATATAATTATGGCATGCCGAACGATAAGACGTATACCGCCTTCCTGGGGAGGGATCTGCTCGCATCGGGGAACCGCGATGAGGTGCTCCAGGCGCTAAAACCCCGCTTCGATCAAGATGCCGGCGCCCTTTTCCTCATTTTCGAGGACCAGACGGGAAAGCAGGTGGACTTCGACCTGCGGGGGACGCTGGCCGAGGTCCAGGCGCGCTATCGCGAAGTGCACGCCGGGCCGGGCCGGCCGAAGCTGGGTGTTGTGGCGCGCGAAGTATCGCTATTGCCTCGCCACTGGGAGTGGCTGGAGGAGCAACCGAACGGCGCTTCGGCTGCGATCCGCAGACTGGTGGAGGATGCCAGGAAGCGGGAGCCGGCGGCGCAGGAGGCGCGCGCAGCGATTCAGGCCGCGGGCGGATTCCTATCCGCCATGGCAGGCAATCTGCCGGGATACGAGGAAGCGACCCGGAGCCTCTATGCGCGGAACAAGAAACGGTTCTACGAGCTGATTCGGGACTGGCCCAAAGACATCCGGCTATACGCCCGGCGCCTGGTGCGTCACGCTTTCTAAAACGGAACCTCAAATCCCGGCGATGGGTCTTACGGCGTCGAGAGGAAGCGGATGATTTCTTGCATGACTCGATCGGCCTGCTTGGTCTGAAAAAGGAACTGCGCATGCGCGGAACCATCCAGAACGATTAGCTCCTTGGGCTGCGGAGCTTTCTCGTACTGCGCGCGAATCCCCGGAAGCCGGGGGCCGGCGACGTTCGCGTCATCGCGCGCGACGATGAACAGGGAACGGGACTTCAGCTTGTTCGCCGGGAGGTTGGGCCGCGCGCCGAGAAACACGATGCCGTCAATTTCCCCTGGCGCGGACTGGATGGATGCATCCCCGGCAGCCGCTCCGCCGAAACTCGCCCCGACAACCGCGACGCTCTTCGCACCTTTTCCCTTTAGATACTGAACCGCAGCAAGAACGTCGTTTTCAAAAGGAGCATGATCGAAGTCCTTCTCGCCCGGCCCGGTGGAGCATCCGAAGCCGCGAAAATCGATCGCCAGAACTTGAAATCCTCGGGATGCGAGCGCACGCGCCTGATTGCGCCA
>JASHQT010000405.1 GCA_030039005.1 Bryobacteraceae bacterium | reverse complement strand
TATTTCGACGCCCCGGCGAAATTCATCTTCGATAGCGACGGCCGGCGCGGCGAGGCGCTGGATTCCATCGTGTCCGGTGGGACCATCCTGTCCGGCGGCCTGGTCCGAACTTCGGTAATCGGCCGCGGGGTCCGGGTGCATTCCCATGCCGTGGTGGAGGAATCGATTATTTTCGACAATTGCGATATCGGCCGCCGCGCCCGAGTGCGCCGCGCGATCCTGGACAAGAACGTGCGAGTTCCGCCGGATACATCCATCGGCTACGATCTGGAGCGCGACCGTCAGCTCTATCACGTAACCGACAGCGGTATCGTGGTTGTGGAAGGCTACCGCTCCCCTGTAGATATCGCCAGCATGAACCTTTAGCACGTTCACTGCCAAAGCCGGCTGCCATCGGGCCCGGAAGAATTGTTGAAAACTTCCATGTAACGAGTTACTTGGCTGCGGTGTCGAACAATTGAGATGATGTCCACTGTTGTAAACCCTCTCGAAGAGACCACTGCAGTGTTGAACGGTGTTCCTGCCGCGGAGATTCGGTCGCAGTTGGATCTGATCCTTCGTAGCCGCGCATTCATCCAATCTCACCGCATTCGCCGTTTCCTGCAATTTGTGGTCGAAGAAAGTCTCCTGGGCCAGCCCCACCGGCTCAAGGAGTATCTGATCGGCCTCGAGGTTTTCGATCGCCGGGAGGCCTTTGACCCCCGAGTCGACTCGATTGTCCGCGTCGAAGCGCGCCGCCTGCGATATAAGCTGGAAGAATACTATCGCACCGAGGGGCGCGAAGACGGCATCCGCATTGTTTTACGCAAGGGCAGCTACGTGCCCATTTTCGAGTATCGCAGCACGGCCAATGGCGGCACGCCGATTTCGGCGCGCCGCAGCATAGAGCTGGCGCTATCGCCGCCCGCCGGGGCGACGCCGGAAGCATCGGCCGCGGCCGAGGAGATGCAGCGCCGGCTGGCCCATGTGCTGATCAAAGAGGGCTGCTTTCAGGTAACCGTGCGCCCGCAGAACCGGACTGCCGGCGACGCTGCCGCACTGGAGGCCGCCGTCGCGGGATCGGCCAGCACGGCCGATTATTTGATCGAAGGCAGTTTGGAGCTGCCGGAGCATGGCTTCCGGCTGCTGCTCCAACTGCAGCAGTGCGTGGACGGATCGTATGTCTGGTCGGAAACGGCAGACGGGCAATTGCAAGACTTATCCCCGATCGATCAATTGGGCTTGCAACTGGTGCGCGATCTCACCGCCCCGGTCCGGGAGGGCGTTGTGGCCCGCCGGCAATCGGAGCGGAAAGAAAGTTGCGACGCGTACCTGCAGGGCCGCTACTACTGGAAGCTCGCTACGCCCGACAGCATCCGGTCGAGCGTGGCGTACTTCACCAAGGCGGTGGAAGCCGATCCCAATTACGCCGCGGCTTGGGCGGCGCTCTCGGAAGCTCTGCTCGTCTGCTCGGTGTTTGGAATGCTCGCGCCCAGCGAAGCCGACACCCGCATGAAGGACGCCGCGCTGCGTGCGATTTCGTTGAATCCGTCGTTGCCGGAGGCGCACGTCGCCTTGGGCGCGGTCTTATCCCTGCTCGATTGGAACTGGGCGGCGGGCGAAGAAGAGCTTCAGAAAAGCATTCAACTGGACAAGAGCGATCCGGTGGGCCACTTGGCGTATGGGCTGCAACTGGCCTGCCGGGGCGACCAGGATTCCGCCGTCGCGGAGGTGGAACGCGCTCTCGAAGCCGATCCGGCGGCTTTGTTCCCCAATTTCGTGCTGGGCTGGATCTACGGCATCTGCCGCCGCTTCGACGAAGCGATCGCACAGCACACGCTGGTGTCGCGCCTGGCCACCGATTACGGCTTGCCGCATCTTGGGCTGGGAATGGCCTATGCGGGCAAAAGACACTTCAGCGATGCCATCGCGCATTTGACCAACGCCACGCAGATGAAGTGCGGATCCTTGTTGCATGGCCAGATGGGTTATTGCTATGCGATGGCCGGACGCCGGGACGAAGCGCAGCGCGAGATCGGAATCCTCAAAGCGCGCCAAGACTCGCAATACGTCTCTCCCATGAGCTTCGCGGCCATCTACGCGGGCCTGGGCGAGAACGCGGAAGCGTTGGCCTATCTGGAGCGCGCGATGGAGGCTCGCGACACCTCGCTCGCGATCCATCTGATGAGCCCCGAATTCGACCGCTTGCGCGAGCATCCGCAGTTTCAGGATTTGCGCAGCCGTCTGGGCCTGCTCGAAGCGGAGTACGCGCACGGAGCCGTGTAGAGATGCGGCCGCTCACTTTGGATCAGACTGGGAAGCCGGATTGAGCGAACTGATAAAATAGCGTTATCAGCGTGGATCAAATCGGCCGATATCGTGTTCTGGGCGAACTCGGCCGTGGCGCGACTGGGGTGGTATACCGCGCCCAGGATCCTGCCATCGGCCGCAGCATTGCGATTAAGACCATCCGTTTGTCGGATTTCACCGACCCGGCGGAACGCCAACGGCTGCGCGAGCGGCTGTTTCGCGAAGCTCAATCGGCCGGCATCCTTTCCCACCCCAATATCGTTACCATCTACGACATCGCCGAAGAGAACGGACTGGCCTACATCTTCATGGAATGCGTGGACGGCCCGCCGCTCGAAAAGGTCCTGAACTCGCCGCAGCCCATCGCCAGCGACCTCGCGCTCTCGCTGGTGCGGCAGACCGCTACCGCGCTCGATTACGCGCATCAGAAAGGCATTGTCCATCGCGACATCAAGCCCGCCAATATCCTGATTCACGAACGCAGCCACGCCAAAATCACGGATTTCGGCGTCGCCCGGATCATGTCCCAGCAGATGACGCAAAGCGGCGTCATGATGGGCACTCCCAATTACATGTCGCCGGAACAGGTGCAAGGACACGCCGTGGACGGGCGCGCCGACCAGTTTTCCCTCGCCGTCATCGCCTATGAAATGCTGACGGGCGAGAAACCGTTTCAGGCCGATCAACTGCCGGCGCTGCTGTTCCGCATCGTGCGCGAGGATCCGGTGCCTCCGCAGCGGCTGAACTCGACCATTGGGCCCCAGGTGGAAGCGGCGCTCAAAAAAGCGCTAGCCAAAAGTCCGGCCGACCGTTACACGACCTGCACCGAATTCTGCGAGGCGCTCGCGCGCGCGCTCCAGGCGGCTCCGGGTTGGCGGCCTTTGCCGCGCAGCAGCGCTCACAGCATGCCCACCATGGGCGGCCCGGTTGCGGAGCTGAAGCCAGCGGGCGCCAGAGTATCCCCTCCGCCGCCAGGCGAAACGCCTGCCGCGCCGCCGCTGCCCGAAGCACATCAACCCCGGCGGTTGGACCAAACGGAAACCGCCGAGCCGGTGATGTTCCGCGACGCACCTGCCGCCACACGCAACCCGCTGCTGCGCAGCCTGGTTTGGATGCTGGTCGGGATCGGCCTGATCGGGCTGGTGCTATTCGGCGCGCAAAAGTATTTGTTCAACCGGAACTCGGACCAGATTGCATCGGACGCACAGACTCCGGAATCGCAGCCCGCGAACACGCTGCCTGCGGATAACTCGACGTCGAAACCCAGCCCGGTGGGCCAGTCCGCTGCTCCGGCCAATACGCCAACAGCGGCGCCCTCCGAACCAACCCCGCCCGCAGCCACCGCTCCCGAGACGACAGCGCCGCAATCGTCACCCCAGACAACGCCTCAAGCGGCGCCTCAGACGGCCCCGCCAGCGGCCTCCGAAGTTCCACCTCAAACTCCGCCCGCCCCGCAACCAAATCCCCGCAACCGTGCGCCTCGGGACGAGGTCGCTGATCAAGCGACCGCGGCGATCGCGACGAATCCCGGAGCCGGCCAGAGCGTGCAGTTCCTGACCGAGCCCGCGGGCGCGCAGGTGGTGGTGGACGGAAGCTCGTCGCTCGCCTGCAAGACGCCGTGCGTGCTTTCGCTCAATGGAGGCCGCCACGCCCTCACGGTGCAAATGTCCGGATACCGGCCTTATCCTCGGGTGTTCAATGTGCCGCAGGACGGGGATATCTTTCTGAAGCTGAGCAAGGCAGTGGGAACGGTCAACATTACCTCGGAGCCGCCGGGGGCGAGCATCGAACTAGACGGAAAACTGCAGCCCGAGCGTGCGCCGGCGGTGTTCAACCTGGCACCGGGAAACTATCACGTCAAAGTAGCCAAGGGCAGCGCGTACCTGGAGTTCGATGTGCAAGTGCACGACGGCGAGTTCATTACGCGAAGAGTCACGTTCTGATTTCCCGAGCAACCGCGCGGGTGCGCGGTTGGATTCTTGACGTGCCGCTTCGCGAGGGCGACACTATCCCCAAAATAGTCGCGTTCTAGTTTCCCCTATTCCGTCGCGGCATGGTACGGCGGAGCCCCCCTTCTCTACTCAGTTTTCAAACAAACAGATTTCGCGACGATGAGGAACACAAGCGCCCGCACAGAGTAGATGAGCGGGTGAAAGGAGATCTGAATGAAGTGCCTTCGCTCGTTGCGAATCTTTCCCGTGCTCTTTGCGCTGACGGTGTGCACCAGTTACGTGCACGCTCAAACCACGCTTACAGCATCACCAACTACCATTAATTTGGCCTGCACCATGGGTCAAGCCTGCACTGCGAACAGCGGGAATATTGTTTATTCGGCCTCGTCGACATTAACCGCCACAGCTAGCTCGTCGCCATCGGCGCCATTTACGGTCGCCGCACCCAGTGTGCCATGGCTGACGCTGACGGTACCGGCGAGCCCGGACACCGGTAGCGCTACCCTGACGTTCTCGGTCACTGCCGCCTGGACGTCTCTGAATGCCGGTCTGAACACGACCACCGTTCAACTGACGTCGGCCGACGCGACCAACGGCACAGGCATCACCTTCACCGTCAATCTGCTGATACAAGAGGCCACTCCCACTCTGACGGTAAAGGGCGGACTGAACACACTGAATCCGGCCGTGTATTTGACTGGAAGCGCAGCGCCCGTTCTGTCGCTGACCCTGCTATCGAGTTCTGGATTGCCCGTTCCCTTCACAGTAGCTACCAGTAGCACGGAAACGGCCGAAGGCGTCAGCAATTGGCTGACTGCGGAAACAACCAGCGGCATCGCCTATAGCTGGGGCACCACTGTTTCTTTCACCACAGGTACCGCGGCCACGCTCGCCGCCCCGGGCGAGACACTGACCGGCCAGATCACGGTCACGCCCAGTGGCGCTAGCGCGATCGTTATGCCGGTGAACATCGACGTGAGCGCTGGCGCGCCTACCATTGTCGCCAACGGTGTCAGTCCAAGCTTGGTGCCGCTCCTGTCCAGTGGAGTTACTCCCGGGTTCGTTACTTTTGTGATCAAAGGCACCGGCTTTGTCAGCTCTCCTGCCACCCAGAAAACGAAGGTTTTCTATGGAGCCACCGCGGCCACGTGCACCAATGAAGTTTTGACCGACTACGTTACGATCCTAAACTCGACCTACATCCAGGTTCAGGTACCTTTCGCCTCGACCGGATCTCCGTTCGCTACCGCCGGCGCGGCCGCGTTCGTGATCGGCGTCGCCAATGGCCAGAGCCCAGTGATTGCTACCGCGACCGCATCCGTAGGCGTTACGTCGGCTCCCATTATCAGCGGGATAACCAGCGCTTCTACCTTCGTGCAAACGGCGGCTGGAACCAACCCGAAAGTGGCCCCCTACGACATCATCAGCATCTTCGGCACTAATCTTTGTCCGCTGTGCTCGGGAACCAGTAACGTGCTGGTGGGCGCACCCGATCCCGTCTACTTCCGGTTTCCCACGTTCTTGAGCCCAGATGGAACGCACAAGATCACGGTGACGTTCTTCAAGCCTGGCTCAACAACGACCACTCTGCCCGGCTACATTCTCTTTGCCACCAACAACCAAATCAACGTCACGGTTCCGGGTGCACTTTCCACCTTGGAAGGGACTACAGCACCCAATATCGGCGTGGTGGACGTGGAGGTCGGTTACGACACCGTAACGCCCGCTGTCAACGTTTCCGCCGCTTTCCCGGTGGCGTACGCCGCCGTGGACCCTGGAATCTTCACCATCGAATCCAGCGGCGAGGGCCAAGCCGCTATTCTGGATAACTCCACTTACCTTTTGAACAGCCAAACGCATCCTGCCGACACGAGCGCGGGAACCAGCACGTTCCAGATTTATATGACCGGCTTGGGCATCCCCGACAGCGCGGCAACTAACGCCACCAACGCTGCGAGCGGCGGTACGTGGTTCGGTGGAACCTACAACTGCATCGCTCCGGTCGGCGGCGCTGTCGGCTCCGCCAGCAACGTTACGGCTGGTCCTGGCAGTTATGAGCAGACCGTGAATACGCCGGTGACTTGGAACCCCATCGCCACCGTCGCAGCTCTCGAGCCGTCCTATGTGGTGCCAAGTCCGCTGTGGACCAGCATCGACGGAGCGGTCATGAGCACTGCGTTCCTGAACACCAACGTCGCAGTGCCGTGCTTCCTCGGCACCGACACCTCAACCAGCGCCAATTACATCACAGTCACCATAGGGACAAGCACCCCAACGGTCCTCAATGCGCAAACTGGCGCCGGCCTTGCCGGAATCGCTTACGCCGGCTTTGCCCCCAACGCCATTGCCGGTCTTTACCAGATCGACGTGACGCTCGCCCAGAGCACTGGAACCGGCACGGCAGCCCAATACCCGGTCAGTATTAGCATTAACGGCACTACGCCCGTTTCTACCCAAAACGGCGTGACCATGTGGATTAAGTAAAGCCTACATCGATCGCTAACCATCTTCGGCGGCGGGGCGGAACATTCCTCCCCGCCGTTATTTCTTAGCCGCCATTTATTCTGCACCTTCCTCGATCTTCGAGGCTCCACGCACGTAGCCCACGTCCGCTTCAACTGATCCTCGGGAGCGCTGCGCGACCCGGCCGGCGCACCGGCATCGCCTTTGATCCCGCATTAGCCTTGGCAGCGCCGCTTCGCAACGCGATCGGCCTTCCGCCACGCCTGGTTCGAACACATGAGTTCCCGCGACCGCGGCTGCCATCGCAGCCTCCAGTCGCGACGCCAACTCTTGGCACGCCGCCCAGAGCGGTACTAAGTCCGGCCCGATCCCTTGCGGGCTGTTAAGACAGACGAAAAGTGATGACGTCATACGCGAACAGGGCGCGGGCGCGACCGAAACTCCGGCGTAGGGCGGTATTTTGCCGAACACATGCTGTGCGCTGCGCCAGGGCCCGGTATCACGACGTCGCCTAGGAAGTAATCCATGGTCTCCAGGCCCATGGAGACGCTGACGCCTTGCCAGGAAACCTATACCGGCGCGGGCTGGAGCGGGAGTGCCAGATACCCAGACCATAGTGTGGCCGGCGAGGGTCCACTAGAAGATCGATGCCCTCTGCGCGCACGCGTTCGGCCAGATGGTCCGGGACCGCGCGTGCCTCTAGAGGAACTACGAATGGCGACCGGCCACCTCGTTCAATGACGAGAGGAGGAAAACTCAATGCCGACATGCTGGCGCAAGTCCTGTGAAACATGGCCGACTTTGAGCCGTTGCTCGGGATCCTACGGTTGGAGTGCGCGCGGCGGCGCAGCATACAGTGAATTCCGGCGCCGGGCGGCGCTCATCCGGGCCAGCGCCGGCAGCGAGTGGCTCGTCGGCCCGCTCGAATGGCGGGGTCGAGAGCGAGCGCGGCGTCCAGATGCTCGCACGCGGCGGCGAAGTGGCCGTGTTTCTCGTCCGCCGAGGCAGCCGCGAATCGATCTCGAACCACAGGCAAAGGCATGACGTCGTTAGAGTGTTCGGTGCGCGGGTGGAAGCGCTCAGGGGCCGGGGGAGAGAGAAGAAAAAAGCGAAGACGCGCGGCGAGACGCGCCTTCGCTCGGGAACAGAAGGAGGACCGCTTACGTTCCCTAAACCCTAGCTCTTGAGCAGGGCGAGGATATTCTGCGGCGCGGCATTGGCTTGCGCGAGCGCCGCCACGCCGGCTTGCAGCAGGATCTGCGCCTTGGTCAGGTTGGCGGCTTCGGTGGCCAGGTTGGCGTCGCGAATGTTCGATTCGGCGGTGGAGGTATTGGTCAGCTCGGAAGTGGCCAAGTTGATGGCATAGTTGAACTGGTTCTCACCGCGGCCGACGGCCGCTTGGGCGTTGCCGAGCACGGCGACTGCATTGGTCAGTGCCGAGACAGCGTTCTGCGCGCCAGCCTCGGTGGCGATGCTGGAGGTGGCGCCGGTGCCCACCACCGCGGACGTCACAGTGGTATTGGGGTTGGCAAAACCATCGGTGTTGGTCGCGCCTGCATTGGTGGTTTGGCCAATCACCACGTTGAAGGTATTCGCGGCGTCACTACTGGAGAAGGTAATGGTGGCACCGGCGCCGTCGGCGCTGGCAACGATGCCCTGGAGCGCCGGATTGTCAGTGGCTTGCAGAGCCGCGTTGATGGTGGCAACGGCATCGGCGGTAGTGTCGCCGTCACCAACAGCGCCGGTAAGGCTGATGACGACGTTTTGGGCCGCACCACCCGAGTTAGCGGTGATGGACAGAGTCTGACTGTCACCGGCGACCATCGGAGTGTAGGCCAGAGCGGCAGTTTGCTGCGTCCCCCCGGCGTTGAAATTGGCGTCCGCCAGGTTTATGGCCGCGCCCACGTCGGAGGTGATACCGGTGTCCGATCCTCCCGTATTGCCGGTCAGATTTCCCAGTAGGGCATTGGCTGTAACGTCTCCGGCAGCCACGCTGAATGCCGAATTGGGGGAGACGAACACGAGCTGTTGATGGCCGTCGGCACCGGTATGAATCTGAGCCTGGACATTGGCGGAGGCCAAGGCTTGTCCTCCGGGCGTTCCCGATTGCTCGGCGGCCGTGATCCCGGCGTTAATTGCGGTAACCAGCGACGCCGGATCGGCGACGCTGGACAGGTTTACGTTAACCGTCACCGGCCCGTTGGCGCCCGCCGCGCCGCCGAAGCCCGGGCCAGTCAGAATGAAGCTGGTGGTGCTGGGCGAGCCATTGGCGCTCAAGATGGAGGCCACGCTGGTGGTGGACCCGTCGCTGAGGTCGTACAAACCCTCGTCCGCCGCGCCGGGCGCCACCTGGTAGCCGGCCGTGAATCCTGCAAGTCCCAAGCTCTGCGTATCCACTGTGGCGCTGCCCAGATCCACCGAAACCGTTCCGTTGGCGATCACGCCTGCGGCCGTGGTGCCTTGGCCGCCGCCGATGAACACCGACAGGGTATGCGCGAAAGTGCCGCCCTGGTTCAGCCCGATGGACTGCGCCTGGCGGTTGATTTCACTGAGCACGCTCTGGTATTCGTTGTTCAGCGTGGTCCGGCTTCCGGTGAACGTTCCCGAGGCTGACTCGGTGGCAAGCGTACTGGCCCGGTCCAGAAGCTGCGAAATGTTGCTCATACCGCCGTCCATGATCTGCAACTGCGCCACGCCGTTGTTGGCGTTCTCAATGCCTTGCGTGAGAACCGCTTCGTCGGACGCGTAGCCATTGGCGATGGCCAAGCCCGCGGCGTCGTCGCCGCTGTTGACGATGCGATAACCGGAGGTCACTTCTTCAATGGTCTGGTTTTGGAACTCCTGGTTCTGTTGAAGATAGTTTTGTGCTTGCAACGAAGCAACGTTGGTGAGAATGCTAAATGCGCCCATGGTTTCTCCTTATCTTGAGCACCCAAGACACACGAACCTTCGTGAATCCGGGGCGCCTTTGGCGCCCTTCGAGAGGCTGATCCACCGGAGCGCGGACCATAATTGCCAGTAGGAAACGTCCCCGTTCACCCACTGCGGAAGGCTTCCCGTTCCAGCCGATCGAGGCCTCTCTCAGTGCTCAGAAGGCTTATCGGGGAGCGCGGCGCGTTCTTGAGTTCAGGAGCGCGGTTTTTTGATGGCCGGGTCTAAACCTTGGATAGCTTGGTCGAGTTCGTGGAGCGATGGGCCGCGCGCGGCCTGGGCATTCTGCTCCTGGGTCACTTTCAGCTCTTTGCGCAGTACCACCATTTCCTTGGGGGCACGAATGCCGATCTTGGCCCCCTGCTGTGTGACCGCCAGTAGTTCGATCTCGATATCGTCACCGATCAGCACGCTCTCGCCCGCGCGCCGGCGCAGCACTAACATGCTTCCCCCGCGCTTTGTCCTGCATTTTCAACAGAGGCCGCCTGGCCGGGAATCGGATGCTCGTGCGAATAGCGCGCGTCCCGCCGAATGGCCTGCAGGCCATGGCGCGTCTTCAGATTGAGGACCACCGGCGCCATTAAATTGGCGGTGATACGCGATTGGCCGTGCCAGGAGATCAGCGCGAGCACGGTCACATCGACGCCCAACGCCGGCTGGCGTCCAGGGTCCAGTTCTAGATCTTCCAGATCCTCCGGCGCGATCGCCAGTTGATATTGCCGCTCTACCACCTGGATGGGAAAGGCCGCAAAGCAAAGACCCTTTTGCGCCATGCTCTGCAAAAAGACCAGCGGCGCCCGTTCGGCCACCTCGATCAGCACGAACCGTTTTTCCTCATCAAAGCCCGGTATCCCGCGAGGGAAATGGAATACCGCGCCCTCGCTGTAGGGGAGGGTTCCGAAATACTTCGTCTCGAGCGAGGGCATCGCTTCGACGAAGCCTGCAAATGGTGTGCCACTGACAGGGGGCTCGAAACGCCGATCAGCCGAGGTGCGCGATCACGGCATCGGTGAACTGGCCCGTGGAAGCACTTCCGCCCACATCCGGCGGCAGATCTGCGTGTCGGGCATAGACCTGCTCGATCGCGCTTCTTAGCCGCGCGGCCGCCGAATTTTCGCCCAGATGAATCAGCATCAACACGCTCGATAGCATGAGCGCGGTGGGATTGGCGATGCCCTTGCCCGCAATATCAGGAGCGCTGCCGTGGACCGCCTCGAATACTGCATCGCGGTCCCCCATATTAGCGCCCGGAACCACACCCAACCCGCCCACCAAGCCCGCGGCCAGATCGGAAACAATGTCGCCATAGAGGTTGGGGAGCAGCAGAATGTCGAATGTTTCCGGCCGGATGACCAACTGCATCGAAGCGTTGTCGACAATGAGTTCCTTATAGGCGATCTCGGGATAGGCCTGGGAAACTTCCCGGCAGCAGCGCAGGAAAAGGCCGTCGGCCAGCTTCATGATGTTAGCTTTGTGGATGGCCGTCACCTGCTTGCGCCCGTTTTTCCTGGCGTAGCGGAACGCGTACTCGGCGATGCGAATCGACGCCGCCCGCGTGATCACCTTCAGACTGGTCACCACGTCCTTGACCACTTCGTGCTCCAGGCCGGAGTACAGGTCTTCGGTATTTTCGCGGAAGATCACCATGTCGATCTTCACGTCGTCGAAGCGCGTCTTCAAACACGGCAGCGAATGGACCGGACGTACGTTCGCGAAAAGATCGAAATACTTGCGGAGCGCCACGTTGACGCTTTGAAATCCTCCGCCGATGGGCGTGGCCACCGGTCCTTTCAGCCCTACGTGGGTGCGCTCAAGCGATTCGATCACGTGCGGCGGCAGCGTCTGACCAGACTTGGCGATGATGCTGGCGTTCAAATCGGCGCGCTGCCAATCGATCGAAACACCGGTGGCGTTGACGGCACGGACCGTTGCATCAGCCACTTCAGGCCCGATGCCGTCGCCGGGAATTAACGTAACGGGATAAGACACGTTTACTATTGTAAGGAACGTTGAGAACGAAGCCATGCCAGCCATTCACCGCGCTTTAGTCAGCGTCACCGACAAAACGGGAATCGTGGAGTTCGCGCAAGGTCTGCGCAATCTGGGCGTCGAAATTATTTCGACCGGTGGCACGGCTCGGGTGCTCGAAAGCGCGGGCGTGCCGGTGCGCGAGGTGTCGGATCTGACAGGCTTTCCGGAAATGCTCGATGGCCGCCTGAAAACCATTCATCCCCGCGTGGCCGGCGGGGTGCTCGCGATGCGCTCGAATGCCGCGCACATGCAGTCGCTCGCCGCGCACGGGATCCCGCTCATCGACATGGTGGTGGTGAATCTCTATCAGTTCGAGAAAGTGGCGGCGAAACAGGGCGTGCCGCTCGCGGAGCTGATCGAAAATATCGACATCGGTGGGCCGACGCTGATCCGCGCCGCGGCCAAGAACTATCAGGACGTGGCCGTGGTGGTTTCACCCGACGATTATCCGGCGATCCTCGAAGAGTTGCATAAAGAAGATGAGCTGCACAAAGAAGGCCGCTGCTTGTCGGAACCCACTCTGTGGAGATTGGCGAAAAAAGCGTTCGCCCTGACGGCGGCTTACGACCGCGCGATCAGTACGCGGCTGGCGCGCGTGGGCGCCGAAGACGAATCCGGGCTGCCGGCGTTTCTCGACATCCGCGCGCCGCGCGCGCTCGATCTGCGCTACGGCGAAAATCCGCATCAAAAGGCAGCGCTGTACTCGAGTCGCGCGGGCGGGATCGCGGGCGCCGAGCAGCTCCAGGGCAAAGAGCTTTCCTACAACAATCTGGTCGATCTCGACGCCGCCTGGCAATTGATCCGTGAATTCGCGCAACCGGCGGCGACGGTGATCAAGCACACCAACCCCTGTGGCTGTGCGGAGGCTGCGACGCTGGCCGAGGCCTACCGCAAGGCGTTCGAGGCGGACCCGGTGTCGGCGTTCGGCGGCGTGTTGGCGTTCAATCGGGCCGTGGATCGCGAGACAGCGGAAGAGATTGCAAAAACGTTCATCGAAGCCATTGCCGCGCCCGGTTACGACGCCGCCGCGCGCGAGGTGTTGGCGGGGAAGAAGAACCTGCGGTTGCTGGCCGTAGCGCGATCGCCCGAGGAACTGGTGGTGAAATCGATCAGCGGCGGCTACCTGGTGCAAACTCCCGACGTGCATATCCTGGAGCGCGCCGAATCCACGGTGAAGACCGAGCGCGCTCCCACCGAGGAAGAATGGCGCACGCTCGCATTCGCCTGGAAAGTAGCCAAGCACGTGAAGTCGAACGCGATCGTGTACGCGCGCGAGGGCCAGATCGTCAGCGTGGGCGCGGGGCAAATGAGCCGCGTGGACGCGGTGAAGGTGGGAGCCATGAAGGCCATGCTGCCGCTCGCGGGCACGGTGCTGGCGTCGGACGCGTTCTTCCCGTTCCCGGATGGCGTAGAAGAAGCGGCCAAGCACGGGATCACAGCCGTGATCCAGCCCGGCGGATCGGTGGGAGATGAGAAGGTGATCGCGGCGGCGAACGCGTTAGGCCTGGCGATGGTGTTCACCGGCGTCCGGCATTTTAGACATTAATTCAACAGCAGGATCGCGAGCATCACGCAATTCGTGACGCCCTTCTGCTTGAGGATTTCGAGGGCGCGCTCGGGGAACGATGGGCTGTGTTCGAAGGCTTTCGTGAAGGATTGGATCGTTTCGATCGCCTCGGCGGTGGAAAATTGCTCTTTGTGGAACGCGGCCATGCCGATCAACAGCGTTTGCACGATGCCGAAGTGGGCCAGCAGCAGGAGGCACTGGTCGCGGACGGTCTTCGCGATGTGATGCGTGCTCAGGCCGCGCGTGCTTTCCTGGGGCCCGAGCGGGAACAGCGTCCGGTGGACGTAGTTGACGAGGTAATGTTCCAGCATGTGCCCGTGCGCGGCGGCGAAAGGCGCGTAGTATTGGATGTGCGCCTGGGCGTACCGGGAGCCAAGTTCCGCCATGCTTAGTTCGGCGGTCCACTGCATGGCGTCCATGAATTTCTGGTAGCAGGCCAGCAGGCGCGGCGTGGTGTAGTCCGAACCGATGCGTCCGACGATCAATTCCAGCGCTAGCTCTAATTGTTTGGCGTGCTGTGGCCGATGGCTCGCCAGTGCCTGCTCGAACAATCTGCCCTCAATGCCGTCGCGATAGGCCTGCAGCACTTCGAGCGTTTTCTCTTGCTGCTCGGTTTCGATGAGTTGCTGGAGTTGATCGCAGAACGAAGCAAGAATCGCGAGCCGGCGCCATAGTGAATCGCGGCGGTACTGTAGCAGCCAGATCACGAAGGCGCGGATCTCGCGGAAATAGCGGTAGGGTTTATCGGATGCGCCATCGGAGGTGCGCAGGATGGACAAGTTTCTGATGCGTGGATCGCGCGGCGGGCCTTCGGCTTCATCGAATTCCATGGGCGCCGGATCGAGCAGCACGAT
>JASHQT010000404.1 GCA_030039005.1 Bryobacteraceae bacterium | reverse complement strand
GCGCAACCCTCCACCTCCGTCGATCCGGGCGCGACGATCATTGTACGCGGCACGGCCGCAAACACCATGAGCGACGTGCGCAACACGATCGCATCGCTAGACCCGCGCCTGACGGTCTTCAACGCCGGCACCGTCGACGAGCGTCTGGGGCAGTTCACAGCTATCCTTCATCTCAGTTGGTCGATCTATGGCGGCATCGGCGTGTTCGGACTGATCCTCGCCTGCATCGGTCTGGCTGGCGTCACCGCCTACGCAGTGGCGCGACGCCGCAAGGAAATCGGCATCCGCATGGCGCTCGGCGCGCGCAGTGCCCAAGTGCTGCGGCTGGTGCTCCGGGAAGGCGTCGTGATGGTGGCCATCGGATCCGTGTTCGGGTTCTTCGGCGCATTTCTCGTCTACCGCGTTCTGGCGCACGGCCTGTTCAGCGCCGCCAACTTAGCTGACTCGACGAAAGATCCGCTGCTGCTCCTCGGCGCTCCCCTGCTTTTGGCATCTCTCGCGCTGCTCGCCTGCTATCTTCCCGCGCGCCGCGCCGCCCGCATCGACCCGCTCGCATCCCTGCGGGAAGAATAAGTCGTGTAAGACGCCTGGCGAGGGCCGGATTTCCTCCGCGCCCGCCGAATCTGGCATATTAGAATATCGCGCCAAAAGCGTACCTGGAGGCAATACCCTTGGCCGTAAGTGCTCAAACTCTACTTTCTCCTGTTGAACCACTGACCTCCGCCTACGACCGCGAGCGCCTGGAAGACGCCGGCTTCATGACTTGCATGACCCTCGTCTTACTCGGCAATTACGCGCAGACCGGGCACTTCGGCGGGCCTTTGGCCTACACGCCTTACAACGTCGCCGTGCATCTGGCCGGCCCCGATTTCGGCGGCTTGCGCTATGATTATCGCCGCCCCAAGCATCCTTATTGCGATAAGTTCATGCTTGCCGGCGGCCATTGCATTCCCACTTGCTACGCGCTGTGGATGATTATGGGCGAGGCGCTGGCGCGAAAATACAAAGCCACGGGCGATAAGCGCTATTACGTGGATCCGCACATCGCCATGCTTGGCATCGACGCGCTCGGTTTCCGCCGCGGCGCTGGCGCTCTCGCTACGCTGCTCCAACAACATAACCTCACCGACCATCCGTTGTTCGCCGAAGCGAAACTGCGCGGCATTCGCGCGCTCGCCGGGCATGCCGAGTCCACCGACCTCACCAACGACGTCAACGGCGGACCCTCCGGCATCGGAGTCGCGACCGCCGCGGGCAAGGCCGCGTTCTGGGACATGGTGGGCGCTTCCCTGTCGGGTCCCAAAGTCATCGCCTTCGAAGGCGAATTTGCGATGACCGAGGGCCACGCCCAGGAAATGAAAACCCAGGCGCTGGCGCTACAGGTGGGCAAGCGCCTGCGCGTCATGTTCTCCGACAACAACGCCGGCATCGACGACGCGTTGCTGGGCGGCGTGATTGCCGCCAAGTACGATCACTACCGCCTGGTCGATCAGTGGACTTCCTACGGCTGGAACGTCTTCACGCTCGAAGACGGTAACGACTATGACCAGGTAGTCGCCGCGCTCAAAACCATGGAGCAATGGGATCCCGCCGACCGCCGTCCGATGATCGTGATCGGAAAAACCGTCAAAGGCTATTGGCCCTACGCGCGCAACGGAAAGATTTCCGGCCATCACGAACAGATCATCGGCTATCCCAGCCATCCCTACGCGATGAAAATGAACTCGGAATATTTCGTCGCACTGGCCAAAACATTCGAAGAACATTATGGCGTGGAGTTCGTCGGCATCCGCGACGGCGCCGTCGCCGATCAGCGCGAGCGCCTGATCCAGTTCAAGGCCAACATCGACGTGGCCATGTCAGTGCTGGAGCGCAATGGTCT
This sequence comes from Bryobacteraceae bacterium, assembly GCA_030039005.1. The sequence continues at coordinate 1,595 of JASHQT010000404.1, read as the reverse complement.
TGGAGATTGGCTGGCCGACCGCCTGGTGGCCATTGGCGACACTGTGAAGGACGACATCAAGCTGAACGTCGATCTGACGCACGATCCCTTCCAGGACGAGCGCCTGCGCGTCGCCAATCTCCCCGTCGAACCGCAAAAAGTCACGGTCAAGAATCGCGTCTCCGGCTTCCAGAAAGACGTCCACATCGCCCTGTTCCGCAAGCCCGGCGAAATTGCAGGGACCCGCCGCGCGATCTCGGAAATCATCAAGTGGATGAATTACGTCACCGACAGCCGCTTCGTGACGCTGGCGGCCGATCTGTCTGAATCCATCAATGTGGAGCACGGCAGCCTGTGGGGCCACTACGATCCGGTGAGCAATCCGCTCGGCACGCGCATCAAAGCCGCGATTCAAGAAGCGGGCAACGTCTCCACGGCGATCGGCCTCATTAGCCAAAACGCCAGTGTCGATCCCGAAAAATTCTCGGGCGTGTGGGCGCTCAGCGGCACTTACGGCGCCTTCACGCCGCTGATGTACACGCCCGCGCGTGTCTGGAGCCAGCAGAATCAGGACAGCAAATTCCGCATGGGCGTGCTGCACATCCTGGCAGGCCACTCGGGTCCGGAAACCGCCGCCGATGGCCGCACGCATTTCGGGATTTTCGCCACGCAAGTCTGGAAATTATTCCCCCGCGACGAGACCATTCACCTGAATTTCTGGGATTATAATGACGTCTCGCCCGGATATTTCGCCGCTGCTGAAATCGCCGCGCGCGATTCCAAGGTCGGAATCATTTCTATCGAAGTCGCGCGGCCCGATTTTTCCGTCGCCGACCGGTCCAAGTTCGCCGATAGCGATCTCAAAGCCGCCGCCAAGGGTTTCTACGTCATTCGCGATTTCACGCCCCACCAGCCCCGGCATGGCTATGTGATCGCGCAGGGCTCCAGTTCCACGTTCAATCTGGTGAGCATCCTGCCGCGCCTGGAGCAGGCGGGTATCAACGTCAAGGTGATCGCGGCCATCAGCGAGGATTTGTTCGACCGGCAGCCGGAATCTTATCGCAATGCGGTGCTGCCGCCCGAAGCCCGCTACGATCTCATGGTGGTCTCCACCGGCACGCGCCGCGTGTGGCCCGTGCGCGACGCCGGGCCGCTCACCGACGCGTATTCGCTCACCTCCGATTGGGACAACCAGTGGCTCACCGGCGGCCTGGAGCCGGACGTGATCGCCGAAGCGCACCTCGATAAGGAATCGATTTTCCAAGGCATCGAGCGCTTCGCCCGCGCCCGCGGTGAGCGCATCCACCGGCAAAGATCGCTCCTGAGCTAGGCCTGGCGCGGTACCCTGGGACTATGCTGCAAGTCCATCCGCGACGATACTGTTTCCCGGTCTTGTTCGCTGCAACGGTCGCGTTCGCGCAAGCTCCCGTGCAAGATCCTGCCAAGCCGCCGCTCGCCTTCGAAGTCGCCTCCATCAAGGTCGACGGACCGCTCGATCCCGCCGCCATTCGCGAAGGCAAAATGCATCTCGGGATGAAAGTGGACGGCGCGATCTGCAACATCGGAGGGTTTAGCCTGCGCGATTTGATTCGCACCGCCTACGAGGTGAAGGACTA
>JASHQT010000403.1 GCA_030039005.1 Bryobacteraceae bacterium | reverse complement strand
CCTGCCCACTCGCTTTATTCAGTTTGCCTCCGTTGATATTGGTGCAAAGGGTAGCCTGGACGTTAGCGATATGTGCCATCGTCTCGCCGAACGTCCGTACGCCCTTCACGGGCGTGAAAGTATAGGAGCTTTCGGGCATCTCCTGAGCCGTCTTGACGACGTTCATTTCGACGGACTGGAAGACTCGCCGGGTCTCGGCGGTCATGGCGCTGTCGGTCTGGTTGGGCTGCGACGTCAGCCCTTGAGGCTTTCCGTTCTGAGCATGCAGCGAGCAAACGGTGATCGTTAATAGAAAAGCGAAAGCAGAAGTCTTCATGGTTCTCCCCCTGAGGCAATGCAATGACCGCCGCATCATCCCGATTCTGGGATGCCGGGTCAGGGAAAATGTTACTGAGGGCGCGCTGTAGGCGGTGAGTTACCGGTCACTGACCGCTTGTGACCTCTTGAGTCAGTTACCATATCCCTGTACAAATAATCTCAACCAGATACGAGCTACCCAATGACGGTCGTCCCGTGCTCGAGATCCGCGATTATCATGCTTGGAGGTTTAACGGCGAGCGCCCCAACAGGCGTGAAAGGGCAGACTCCGGCTGAGGTCTTTAAGACCGTCGCGCCGAGCCCATCGATCTTGGTGGAAGATTTCATGGGTAGGTTGGGCAAGATAGCCGGAAAGATGAACGTTCCCTCGCGTTGCTGGAAAGTTCTCAATGGGGTCTGGGGGAGTCAACAGTGCAATTATTAGCCTTCTGCCGCTGGCTCGACAACACGCAACTCAGCGCAACGATACGTCAGTCTCATTGGCTGTTCCAGGCGCTCGATGCGATCCACACCTTGGGAATTGTCTTCGTGGCGGGCACCATTATCATGGTGGATCTTCGGCTTCTTGGTTTAGGTTTGCGTGGCTTGCGGGTTTCTGAGATTACGTCGCGTATCGCTCCGCTGAGCCGGTGGGGATTTGTGGTGATGTTTTTCAGTGGTCTAATCCTTTTCTCCTCAGAAGCCGTCAAGATGTATTACAATCCCGCCTTCCGGATCAAGCTCGTGGTTCTCGCTCTAGTTGGAACGAACGCAATTGTTTTCCACCGGATGATCTATCGAAACGTCTCCAGCTGGGATGACGCTCCTACAGCTCCGCTTCGCGCCCGATTCGCGGGTTTGCTGTCACTCGTATTTTGGATCGCGATCATCGCCGCAGGCCGGGCGATTGCCTACATGCCCGGCTACGACTTATAGAATCATGCCCCAAATTCGCTCCTGACTATGCGTCCGCCGGGGCCAGTTTTTCCTCGTCGGCAGTAGCGTGCGTGCCATCCGCGTCCTTCGCCTCCCCGACCCACCAATAAAGGACCGGCAACAGGAATAGAGTGAGCATCGTAGAACTGAACAGTCCCCCGATGACGACGCTGGCGAGCGGTCTTTGGACTTCGGCGCCGGTCGACGTGGCCAGCGCCATGGGTATAAATCCGAAGCTGGCCACGAACGCGGTCATCAGCACCGGGCGAAGACGGCGGCGCGCGCCGGAGATCACCGCATGGTGAAACGCCATGCCGCTTTGATGCAGTTGCCGAATGGAACTGACCAGTACTACACCGTTTAACATCGCGACACCAAACAGGGCAATGAACCCGATCGAAGCCGAGAGGTTGAGGTTCATGCCGCGGACCCAGAGCGCCGCGATCCCGCCCACCAGCGCGAAAGGCACGTTAGCCACAACCAGTAGTGCCAGCTTTGCCGACGTGAACGTCAGGTAAAGCAGCACGAAGATCAGCGCGATCGCCAACGGCACAATCAACAATAGGCGTCTGGTTGCCCGCTCCTGATTCTCGAATTGGCCGCTATATTCGATAAAGTAGCCGGTGGGAAGCGCCACGTTGCGATCGATCTTCGACCGGACTTCGGCGACGAAGCTTCCCAGGTCGCGGCCTCGAACGTTCGACATGACGACGATGCGCCGCTGTCCATCTTCGCGATTGATGAGTTCCGGCCCCCGCCGCACGTCCACGTGCGCTACTTGCTCCAACATGACCTGCTCGCCGCCTGGAGCGCGCAAGGGGATCTTGCGCATCGCATCCGGGTCGGTTCGGTAACGTTCAGGAACCCGCAGCGCGACCGTGTAGCGCTTTTGACCGTCGAGCACTTCGGAGATGATGTCGCCGGAGCCTCCGCTCGCGACCGCCTGTTCCACGTCGGAGACATCCATGCCGTAACGCGCTAGCGCCGAGCGGTCCACTTGAACGGTTAATTCGGCGACGCCCGAGGTGACTTCCATCTGTGGCTCGGCCGCGCCACGGACGCTGGAGACTTCGCGCAGGACTTTTTGCCCGATCGCATCGAGCGTCGCGAAATCGTCACCAAATACCTTGATGGCAAGATCGGCCTTGACACCGGAAATCGTTTCGTCGATGCGCATCGCCATGGGCTGCGTGAAGTCGTAAACGATTCCGGGTTCTTTATCCAGCTCCTTCGAGACCGCTGAGATGAGCTCCTCTTTACTGTGGAAGCGCGTCCATGTGTCCATGGGGCGAAGAAGTAAGTACGTATCGCCTTCGTTGATGCCCATGGCTTCGGTAGCGAAATCCGGCCTTCCAATCTTGATCACGACATCGGCAATCTCTGGGAACTTTCGCAGCCGTTGTTCGATGCGCTTGCTGATTTCGATCGATTCGGTCAGCGAAACTCCCGGCAGTTTTCGCGTTTCCACCAGGATGGAGCCCTCGTCGAGCTTGGGCATGAACTCGGTTCCGATGAAGTAGAGCGACCCAACCGCAATGCCCAGGACGATCACGGAGACTCCCACAGTCATCCAACGGAACCGGATGGCGACTTCGAGCACGCGCGCGTAGACTCCGCCAAGCGCCTCCATCCAGGATTTCTTGGACGGGCCCGCATTGCTCACCCCGCGGCGAAACGCGAAAGCTGTGAGTAGCGGAATCATCGTGAGCGCCAGCACCAGCGAACCGAGCAGCGCCGCGCACACCGTGATGGCCATGGGCCGGAACATGCGTCCTTCCATACCTTGCAGGAACAGGATTGGAAGGTAGACGGCAATGATGATTACGACTGCGAACGTCATGGGCCGCGCCACTTCGTGAGCGGCCTGCCGGACAGATTCGAGCGGCGATTCCATGCCGCGCCGCTTTTCCAACCGGTGTACGGAATTTTCCATCATCACCACGGCGCCGTCGACGATCATGCCGAAGTCTATAGCGCCCAGGCTCATCAGGTTTGCGCTGATGCCGAATAAACGCATGCCCAGGAAACTGATGAGCATCGAAAACGGAATGATCGCCGCCGTAATCAGCGCCGCGCGGAAATTGCCAAGGAACAACAAGAGAATCACGGCGACGAGCACGAAGCCTTCCGAGAGATTTTTCTCCACCGTGTGGATCGTGCCGTCAATCACAAACGATTGATCGTAGAACGGAACCAGCTTGACGCCGGGCGGCAAGCGAAGACTCGCGATGCGCTCCTTGACGCGTTCGATCAGCTTCTTGCCGTTCTCTCCCTTGAGCATGATCACCATGCCCGAAACCGTTTCGCCGTTCCGCAAGGTAGCGCCTTGGGGAGGTGCGGCGCCGATGCGCACTTGGGCCACATCCCGCAGCAAAACCGGCGTACCATCCTTGGCGGTCAGAACGATGTTGCCCAGATCCTGGGTGGTCACAGCACGCCCGTTTCCAAGCAGCGTGTATTGCTCGGCGGCATGTTCGATGTAACCGCCACCGAAGTTGGTGTTGTTTTCCTGGACGCGCGTTTCCACGTCGTGCAGCGTCAGGCCGTATTGCTCGAGCAGTGCCGGGTCGGCCACGATCTGAAACTGCTTCGTCTGACCGCCCCAGGCGTTGATTTCACTTACGCCGGGAAGCGTGCGCAACTGCGGCTTGATGACCCACTCATGCAGGTCCTTCAAATCCATCGGGCTCATGGGACCCGATAGCGTGTACTGGTACAGCTCGCCGAAAGCAGTCGCGGGAAGGCCGAGAGTAGGCTGAATACCGCGTGGAAGTGACGACGAAATCTGCTGGAGGCGTTCTGCGACCAGTTGCCGCGCAAAGTATAGTGCCACCGAATCGTCGAAAACAATTGTCACCATGGAGAGCCCGAGCTTCGAAAGCGAACGGACCTCTTCTTTGTTCGGCAAACCGAGCATGGCGCGCTCGATGGGGTAGGTAACCAACTGCTCCACTTCGGTAGGAGGCAGTGACGGCGCATCCGTCACAACAACCACCTGGTTGTTGGTTAAGTCGGGGAACGCCTCCACCGGGATCGTGTACAGCGCGTAGCCGCCCCCAGCGAGCAGCGCAAGAATTCCGAGGAAAGTGAGCCACGGATATCGAAGAGTCAGATCGATGATGCGATTCAGCATGACTATTCGCTCTCCAATTCAGATCGCAGAAGCTGCGATTTCAGAATGAAACTGCCTCCCACGGCGATGGGATCACCGGCCTGGATGCCCTCGAACACTGGCACCTTGCCGTTCGCCGCTTCGCCGACGCGTACCGGCCGCGCGACAAACTTGTTGGCCGCCGTCCGCACGAAAACCACATCAATGCCGCTGATCTGTTGCAGCGCGCCGGATGGCACAAGCAGCACCGGCTTGCCTTCGCCGATGGGAAATTCGGCGTTAGCCAGCATCTCCGGACGAAGACGATTCCCGGCATTTGGCAGATCGACCCGCACCTGCATCACGCGCGTGCTGGGGTCGAACTCCTGGCCTAAATTGGTGAGCCGCCCAGCGATTCGCACGCCATCCTGTCCAGGAAATGTGACGAACGCGGGTTGGCCCATGCGAAGCTTTGCGAGATCATCTTGGCGGACTGATGCGAGCATCCAGACTCTCGATAGATCGCCGATCACGTATGTGACGCTCGACAGATCCACAGTCTTCATGAGCGTGATGTTCTTCTCGATGACGTATCCATCGCCGGGCGCCAGGATCGGCACCTCGTCTTCGGTTTCATCGGTTCGACTCGGAGCCGGGTCGGCCGGAACCTTGAGGTCGTCTTCGAGCAGATCCTTACCTCGATCCACTTCGATCTCGGCCTTCCTTACGGCCACTTGTGCGGTCAGCAAATCCTGCTGCGCCTGCTCCACTTGTTGAACCGAGCCCGCTTTTAACTCGAGTAAGCGCTGCGCGCGCTTGTAACTGCGGTCGGCTTGCACCACCGCCGCTTTGGCCCGATCCAGCTCGGCCAGCGTAGTGCGATACTGCGCGCGGGAATCGCGAACCTCATCTGCGTGATAACGGGCCAGGATCTCGCCTTTGCGAACGTGATCGCCGAGGTTCGCATAGACCTTGGTGACCGAACCGATGGTGCGCACGCCCACACGCCAAGTCCGATCGTCGTCGAGTGCGATGTGGCCTTTCACGGTTAGCATTTCAGGCGCATTAGAAAGCGTCGCGGGCTCAGTGTTCACCTTTGCCTCAGCCTGCTGCTCGGGCGACAGAATGACCTCATCCTTGGAGGCTTTCTCAGCCGTTGGAGCAGCGGCTTCGGTGGAAGCGCCCGTCCGATTGCAGCTCACGACACACAAACTTGCGAATAAGAGAATCAGGGCACTCGTCTTCACGGGTTCACCCCCTCGGCTGCTTCGAGCTTCACAACACTTTGCCGGTAATCCGCCATTCCGCGCGCCCAGGCCAGTTGGGCATCGAGCCTCGCCCGCTGGGCATCGAGCAAACGAAGCAGGTCAGTGCCGCCTTCCGCGTAGGCCGCGGCAGCGATCTTTGCGATATCAGCAGCATGGTCGCGCAAAGGTTCCAGGGCTTGGACCAACTCCGTGCGTCGCATTTCGTACTCCTGAAGCGCCTCAGTGTAATCCGCACGGACCTCCGTCTGCGCGGCTTCCAGCAGGTGTTGATCGCGGCGAACCTCGGCCTCGGCCGCAATGCGGTTACCTTGATTCTTGTCCGTCACCGGAAGAGTAATCCGCGCCGAGACGATCGCCGTGTTCACGCCGTAAATAGTGTCGGGCAATTCGGTTCGTTTGTAGCCATAAGTGACGTTCAAGTCTGGACGCGCATTCACTTCTTGCAGCCTGACATTGGCCATGGCTTGTTCCAGCGCCGCGCGCGCCGCCCGGATCTCTTTGCGCTGTGCCAGCGCCTGTTCCATGCCCGCGGGGACAAACGTAGAGCCGGGCGCGAGCGGCTCCGTTAAAACCACTTCGGTGAACTCCGTCCGGCCCATTTCCCTTAGAAGTTCCATGCGCGCGCGGTTCAGGTCGAGTAGGGCGAGGTCAGCTGCGATCTTCAGGCGCTCGCCCTCCAGCCGGACTCGCAGCAGATCCTGTTCGGCGATCGCTCCGGTACTGAACCGG
>JASHQT010000402.1 GCA_030039005.1 Bryobacteraceae bacterium | reverse complement strand
TCGATGCGGGACTGCAATATCGATGGAAGAAATGGGAATACGACCTGAACGTAGTCAATCTGCTCGATAGACGCTACTGGGTTAGCGCGATCGACGACACCCAGGTCTATCCGGGTGCGCCGATTAACGCGGCCGTGACGATTCGATATCGTTTCTGATGACTACCTGACTTGAGCGACCGGAGCGACGCTATTCTTCGGCTGGGGCGGCTCATAATAGCCGATCAGGCGGCCGTTGCAAAGGACTGCGGTCCAGAGGATCAGCGAGAGGGCCCCGGCAGCTTTGGCTCGCGTGGGGATCACGGGTGAAACATCCAGTCGTTCCGGATGGTTGTAAACGATTGGTCTGAAAGTGATGGCGTGGATCAAGACCAGAATTAAGCAACTCATCTTGGCCCAGAAGAACGGATTGCCGTAATATTCAACAGCCTTGGAGCCGAATAGCGTGAAGCCCATCGAGAACATGACGAGGAATCCGGCGCGCTTCCACCAGCGCAGGCCATTGACTACGTCAGCGATGGTTCTATGCCGGAACGCCAAGCCGAGAAGCCGTAGGTCGGTGATGACGATAAGGCCACCGAAGATGGCGATGCAGGTGAGGTGAGTACTCATGATGATCGGGTATTCCAGGCCGGATTGCCGAATGAAGGTCATGAAGCTCAAGCTTTGAAGCCACTGAAACAGTCCGATCATATCTCCTACTTCGTCAGTCGAAAGCGATGAACAAACCACCGAAAACAACACTGATCCATAACGCTAACGAGACAATCGCGGTTACGACTTGAACGGGTTTAGACACGCTATCCGAGTCTGCGACCTTCCAATGAATCGTAAAATTGAAGATGATTGCGAGCGCCAGGGCGTACATCTTAAAACGGAACGAGGAATTGTGCAGGTACATCTCGACGTCCGACAAGAACAGGACCGGGCCCGACAGTAATACTACGGCAAGGCCCAGAATTGTCCAGGGCATCGTTTCGTGCAAAACCTCAGAAGGCGTGGAATGCTGAATTCCAAAGCCGAGGAGCTTGTAGTCAACCGCCGCGATCATTCCGATCGACCAGGCGAACGCCCCGATATGAAAGATTTCAGCGAGCGGAAAAATCCAATCGGAACTATTCAGCGCGTCCGCTACGGAGTTAAGTTGCAGAAGCAACATCTTGGTGGTGGCGTCCTTTCTTCATTCGGTGTTTTCAAGGGCTGTGCCAGCAGCGCGTAGCTGGTCCCATTGAGTTCCGCGTGGATCTTGTCGAGCGGAGGTTCGATGTAGCCGATTCCCCGCCCACAACAAGCCACTGAAGTCCAAAGAACGAGTGAAAGAGCGGCCGCTAGCTTGGCATGCGCTGGCGCCGCCGGAGAACGGTCGAGAGGGGCAGGATCGGCATACACACTGCGATAGAAGACCAGCGCGTGTAGGATGAGCAGACCAAAACATATCAACTTGGCCCGAAAAAACGCATTGTAGTAGTATTCTTCTGCTTTCGAACCAAACATTAAGAACCCGCACGTCGCCGTCAATAAGAGTCCCCAGCGCTTGGGCACGCGGAACTGGTTGATGACCTCCGCGATGGGTCTTTTACGCAGCGCCCAGCCGAGAATCCGCATGTCCGTCATCAAAATCATCCCGCCGAAAAAGGCAATTCCCATCATGTGCAGAGACAAGACGATCGGATAAGTATAGGCCGAACCGCGTAGGTAGGTAAAGAAGCTGGTGAATTGAAGCCATTGAACGAGTGAGAGCAGCATAGAGCTCGTCTTCAAAATCTGGGGCCAAGACCGGGATAGACGAAACCGATGAAAATTCCGCCAAAGATTACGCCCGCCCAGAGGATAAGAGAGACACAGGCAATCGCCTTAGCATTATGCGGCAGCGGGTCCGATTCCAGGGCACGCCGATGCACCGTGTAGTGAAAAATGACGGCCGACACGAAGAAGACCATTTTGATCAGAAAGGCCCAATTGAGATAGTACATATCCGGGTCCGACGAAAAAAGCAACAGACCGGAAAACAACATAAGCACAAGACCGCTGAGCGTCCATAGCCAAGTGTCCTTGGCGAGATCGGACGGGGATTCCTTCGTCCGGATAACACCCAGTAGAGAAAAATTCACAACGGCAATTGTACCGATCGAAACCGCGAAGCCGAGGATGTGGAAGCACTCCAGAATGGGGAAGGCCAGCTCTGAAGAATCTAGCGGGTTAGCAATGAACACTTGAGATAACTGAAACCAAGACGCTCGCTACCGTTACTGGTGGCACCGTTTTCACAATCTTATAGCAAGTTTATTTTACACCCTAGGCAACATACGCTGAGATTCGTTGTGCCGCCAAGCCGGCGATGGTCATCGGGGTACCCATGCCCGCCGGGAACCGCGCGGAGGAGTTCGAGGCGCAACAAAACCGAGTTCGACCAACTCGGTCGCGATATCGGGTAGCGGCCGGCGGGTTTGACGGCTGACTTGCCTCAGATGCAGGTAGGCCTGAGCCTCCGTGATGCTCTGCCGCTCCTGGAGATATTCTTTGGCCTGGCGTATCACCGCGTACTCCGCGACATCACGCTCCAGGTCCTCAACCAGCTTCTTCAATACCTTTCCGAGCTGATAAGGCCCGAGGACGGTGGCTACGGATTGGGAGATGGTGGTAATGGGGTTGGTATGCGCTTCGCCCATTGCGAGCAAGGCCTGGGCCCGATCGGCAATTTTCGAATCGGCGAGCTCCGCCTCCAGATCGGCGATCCGGAGAATGTCGCGAACATAGGCGGTGTGATTGTGCCAGTTGCGCCAAATCGACTGGCAGACCCGAGCGATCTGTTGCAACACATGTGGAGCGTTGCTCGAAGACGCGCTACTGAGGGCGAACGATAATGCACCAGTCTCGGTCTCCTCGGTTCCGAGGGCGAAGCTGAGGACCGTCAAGCCGTTTCCGTCTGATGGCGGGACTGACAATCCCTCCGCGATTCTCCGCTCCCACGCCTCGCCGCCGTCAAGAAGTTGATCGATCGCGAATCCTTCTGCCAGGCCATTCCGCAGCCCCAAACGCGCAACTAGAACTAAGCTCTGCGGCACTGGCCGGTTCCTGCCTTGTAGTTCCCAAGCCATGTTTTCTCCGAATGCGTCGCAATCAATAAGGCGACTCATACAGCAGTACCACGGAACAGACTGGAAACTACGACTCAGACGGTCAACTCTTGGTCAGTGACAGTCAAAATCAAAGGTACGTGACTCCGACTAAATCAACGTTTAGCGGGATTGAACCAGTCCGGTCGCCGACTAAAGAGTTTTCTTCGACTGATCCGTGCTTGGCGGGGTCAGCTTGTTGAGCCTCAAGTAAACAGCCAGCTCGCCGTATTCTTCACTGGCGTGAGTAATGATGTACACCAGCGCCGCAATATGGGTGAGCTGTCCGACTGGAGTTTGGACCATCTTCTGGGCGTTCTCGGCCGAAAGCTCATCGAACGCCTCCTGGCAGGATCGCACTGAGTTTTCCAGGTCCCTGATGATCGCGTCCTTTGAGACCTGCCCACTCGCTTTATTCAGTTTGCCTCCGTTGATATTGGTGCAAAGGGTAGCCTGGACGTTAGCGATATGTGCCATCGTCTCGCCGAACGTCCGTACGCCCTTCACGGGCGTGAAAGTATAGGAGCTTTCGGGCATCTCCTGAGCCGTCTTGACGACGTTCATTTCGACGGACTGGAAGACTCGCCGGGTCTCG
>JASHQT010000401.1 GCA_030039005.1 Bryobacteraceae bacterium | reverse complement strand
TGGCGTCTCGGAAGCCACATTAACGCTGGCCGCCTGAGCGCCGATCTGCATGTTCACGACGCGCGAAATCGCCGCGGCGGACTGAACATTGACCGTGATCGATTGTGTCGTGAAACCTGACTTCGAGATTTGTACCCGGTATTGTCCAAATGGCAACCCTCCGAGGACGACCATTCCTTGCTGATCCGTTTGGAAGTCGCGTGCTATACCCCCGCGAAGGCTTTCGAGCCTTCCGGAAGCTTCGACCGGAGCTCCCGATGGATCTTTGACTTGTAAGTCGATCTCACCTTGCGGAGGCTGGGCCCAGACTACGGGGACGAAGAGTGCTGACACCAAGAGCAGGGCAGCGACGAGTAGGCGGCGCGCACTTCGGCCGGACCGACTTGGGTTCAGAGTCTGCATATACTGAAGTCCCTTCCGTGAGCCTCCTGTTCAGCCTTTTTGGGGGACGAAGTTCAAAATTCTTTCCAGTGATCGCCTGTGCCGGCCTCCACTAGTAGTTTTTTGCCAGTGGACGGTTTGTATGGAAGTACTTTTTGTAGGCTTCGATCCAGTTCCCGGCGATCTCACGCTGGGCAGTTGCCAGGTCAAGCTGACCATCGCAAACTAGATCGCGCAGGTGATCTTCCAGAGCATCTTTTACTTGCGCGTTCCAAACCGTCGACCCACGGGACTCCGGCCAAAGGTTGCGAATGTCATCCGCTCCCCCCAGAGCCGGCGTGATCAGATAGTCGACTTCGTATGCTCCGGGTTCCACCGCTCCAATCCCATATTCCGCAAAGACTTGCCGCCGCATCGCCACGGGTACGAGTTTGTTCTTCACGCTCGTTTGGCCACAGATCTGTCTGTCGCTCAGCAGGACAGTCGCGCCGGGCGTAAGGGCTGGATTAGGAACGGTCACCGTAATAGGGGGCGCCGGGGGTAGGCGAAAGACGTGTGTTGCCAAATACGCGAGCGGCGCGATCGCCACCAGAGCGACGGCGACCCAACCGAGCCGTTGTGAAATGCCACGGAGCCAACGCGGCCGAGGACTTCGCGGCTGGGTGCCCAGCTGTGCCAATTGAGCCTTCAGCATGGCGCGAGGCCCGTCGGCAGAGGGGAGCCGAGCGTCGAGTGCGCCGCGCTGTAGGCGAATAAACTCGCCAATGGCGGCCTCAATCTCCTGCTGCCGGGCCCGGCAGGCCCAACAGGCGGCCAAGTGCAATTGAGCTCTTTCCGTTTCCTTGGGCGTCAGTTCCCCGTCGAGAGCCTGAAGCAATTCTTGATCGGACAAATGGAACTCTTGAGACATACCAGATCACCGTTCTGCTGCGCGTGACAAGTGCGCCAGGGATCGGCCTAGCGCGATGGAAACGGCTCCTAATGACATATCCAATACCTCCGCAATTTCTCGATATCGCAGCCCCTCGGCACGTAGATAGAGGCACAACCGATGCTGCTCGGGTAGGGCACGAACAACTGAAATCAGACGCTTTTGTTTTTGATTCGATGCGAACTCGTCCTCCGGGTTTAGGCTCGGATCAATCGCAGTCTCCTCGACCGGAGCAAGCGAGCCTATTTTTTCTAAATCGTTACGAGATCGCGTGTTCTTCTTCACAGCCAGGTTGTGCGCAGCCCGGAACAGCCAGCCGCGAACGTTGTGATGCGATTTGCCACGACGGAGCTGCTGGAAAAGCGAAAGAAATACCTCTTGAACCACGTCTTCAGCATCTGGGAGCGGCAAGGGAAATGCCGACAGGTAGCGCAGCAACGGGACACGATTCTCATCGAAGAGCCGAACCATCCTGTCCTCAATCACAGACGGCGCATCAGCGGTTCCGGCCTGCGCGGGCGGGTTCAGGAGTGCATTCGTCTCGGGTGGACTGTCCAGCATCAGGCGTCTAGCGAGCTCTCCTCCTATCTGAATAGTCCTCAAGGTGCGAATTTGTTCAGACTTTTTTTCGTGCGGTTCGCGTAGCGGTCGTCTCCGGGCAGAAGAGCAACCTGGTTCCAAAGCCTTCAGATAAGCGGAGGTTGCTTCCAATGCTCCGAAGCCCCCAATTTTCCTTGAACACTTTGGCACTAGAAGGCCCCTCATGATAGGCCTCTGAAACTTCGCCTGCGACGTCGGTTGCGGCCATCCTCCGTTTCGCAAGGCCGCGTGAGATATGTTCACTAAGAATGTGCGCCCGTTCCTGCTGCTAATCGCTTTGAGTGCCATCCAAGCACAGGACGGCGCCACTCGTGCCGACTGGCCCTCCTATGGAGGCACACAGGACTCGTGGCGGTATTCCGCCCTGAATCAGGTCAATCGAAGCAACGTCAGAAGGCTCTTACCAGCCTGGATTTTTCAAACCGGGGATTACGCGGTCAAGCCTTGATGCGATTTCATTTGTTCATCGTCGTGGGAGGGTGTTCATCCTATCGTCCGTACCGACTGTATGATGATCGAGGTGCGTTATGCGCAAATTGTTGTTCAGTTCTTTGTTGTTGCTCCCCGGCTGCGCGCTCTGGGGCCAGCACAGTTATTCCGCCACAGACGTGGAAGACGGCGCGAAACAATACGAAGCCAGTTGTGCCGTCTGCCACGGACCGGAGGGAGACCTAGTCACTGGCGTCAACTTTTCGAAGGGGCAATTCCTGACCGTCAAAACGGACGAGGATCTACAGCAGGTGATCCTGAAAGGCATTCCCGGCACGCCGATGCCCGCCGCGACGTTCGCCTCCTTCATGGCATTTCCGGTGATGGCCTATGTACGGTCCATGTCGGCGCCCGGCCAGCAGATTCTGCCTGCTGGCGATGCGACGCGCGGCAAGGAGCTGTTCGATGGCAAGGGTCAATGCATGACCTGCCACCGCGTCGGCATGGAGGGTTCGCGGCTCGGCCCCAACCTCAGCGACATCGGCGGCCTCCGGCGCGAGGTCCAATTAGAGCAAGCGGTGCTAAACCCATCCAAGGATCCGTCGCCTGAATACCGCAGAGTTCAGCTCACGACAAAAGACGGGAAAGAGTACAAGGGCCGGCTTCTGAATCTGGATACCTTCACGATCGAGATGCTCGATTCGAAGGCGAACCTGCGAACTTTCGAGAAATCGACGTTGCGCGACTACAAGATAATTACCGACTCTGGAATGCCATCGTATAAGGACAAGATGAGCAAACAAGAGCTTGGTGACCTAGTGAGCTATATGCAAACCCTCAAGAACATGGGAGTGAAAGGCACGGAAGCAAAATGAACGCGCGATGGTTGCTGTTGTTTGTCGCGGCTGGAACTTTGGCCGCCCAGAATGTGACGTTCGACCGCATCCTGCACGCGCGCGAGGAGCCACAAAATTGGCTGACGTATTCGGGAAGTTTGATGGGGCAACGGTACAGTCCGTTAGCCGAAATCACACCCGCGAATATCAAGAACCTCGCGTTGCAGTGGGTATTCCAAGCCCGCTCCCTGGAGAAATTCGAGGCAACGCCGCTCGTGGTCGACGGTGTGCTGTACACCGTGCAGGCACCCGACGACGCCGTCGCGTTGGATGCTGCAACGGGGCGGATTTATTGGGAATATCACTATGCTAATGCCAAAGAAGCGCACGCCTGCTGCGGAAACGTGAATCGCGGCTTGGCAATCCTCGGGGACACGCTCTACATGGGCACTCTCGATGCGCACCTGATCGCGCTGGACGCTAAGACCGGCGAGCCAATCTGGAAGGTGCAGGTCGCCGATGCAGGCAAGGACTATTCGATCACGCACGCGCCGCTGGTGGTGAAAGACGAGGTAATTCTCGGTACGGCCGGCGGCGATATCGGAATCCGGGGACTGATCGCCGCGTTCGATGCCAAAACCGGCAAGGAACGTTGGCGCTTCTATACAGTTCCTCTGCCGGGCGAGCCCGGAGGCGACACTTGGCAAGCCAACTCAGGACTGCGCGGCGGCGCCGCCATTTGGAACACCGGCTCCTACGATCCCGAGACCAATCTGACGTTCTGGGGCACCGGCAATCCAGCGCCGGATTGGGATGGCCGCAAACGCCTTGGCGACAACTTGTATAGCGACTCCGTGGTCGCGCTGGACGCCGATACGGGGAAACTGAAATGGTATTACCAATTCACGCCGCACGACGAGATGGACTACGATTCGACGCAGATCGCCGTGCTCGCCAACATCCAGTGGAAAGGACAGCCCCGCAAAGTGATGCTGTGGGCCAATCGCAACGGTCTGATGTACGTCTTGGATCGCGTGACAGGCCAATTCCTGATGGGCAAGCCGTTCGTCGAGGTCAACTGGATGAAGGGCTTTGACGAAAAGGGCCGCCCGATGCGTGTTCCCGGAAAGGTGCCGACACCGCAAGGTTCGCTGATCATGCCCACGGTACTTGGCGGGACGAACTGGTATCCGCCATCCTACAGCCCCCACACGGGCTTGTTTTACATCTCGTCTTGGGAGAACACCGGAACGATCGCCACTGAAGGCGGCCGCCCGAAAGCCACCGGCAATACGCCGATGGGCGGATCTACGCTCGGCATGAATCTCAAAACCGAGGCCGAGGGCTATGGCGCGGTGCAGGCCTATGACCCTACAACCGGCGAACGCAAGTGGGTTTACAAGATGAGCGATATCACCTGGGCCGGCGTGCTCAGTACCGCCTCGGATCTGGTGTTCAGCGGCGGCCGAGAGGGCTATTTCTTTGCTCTGAACGGCCGCACCGGCGAACTTCTATGGAAGACATCGCTGGGCGGCCAAATCAACTGCGGACCGATGTCTTACTCGGTGAACGGCAAGCAGTACATCGCGGTGAACGCCGGGAGTGTTCTATTCACCTTCGCGCTGCGATGAGTCCGGCGCAAAGTAAGGGCCGATAGCGATATACTTTTCTCGATTCATGCGCTATCCATTGATAAGCCTCGCCGCCGTGATCGCTTCCACAGCGATTGTGGGATCGTTGGCCGAAGCGCAGACCGCCAAAACGGTCGACGGCGATTGGCCCTACTATCGTCACGACATAGCTGGCACAGGCTATTCACCGCTCACCCTGATTACACCCCTGAATGTCAGTGGACTTGCTCCGGCTTGGACCTACATCCTGAAGTCCGATGCATCCGCGGCAGCGGCTATTGGCCCGGGTCGCGGACGCAGCCCCAACTCGGAAGCCACGCCGATTGTTGTGCATGGCGTTATGTATCTGCCCGCAGCCGATCGCGTTGTGGCGCTGGAACCTGAAACCGGTAAGACCATCTGGACGTACCCGGTGACGGGAGGGACGCCGTCGCGTCGTGGCGTTGCGTATTGGCCAGGCGACAAGAGCAATCCACCGCGCATTCTCTTCACGGCTGGACGGAGGCTGATCGCTCTGAATGCGAACACGGGCAAGATCGATCCTGGGTTCGGAAAAGAGGGCGAACTCGACCTGGTGGTGCCGTATAACTCGGTTCCACTGATCTATAAAAATGTCGCGGTAGTGGGTGCAAATACGCCACCCGGTCCGACTGGCGCGCCCGGAAATGCCCGCGCGTATGATGCTCGCACCGGCGCGAAGTTATGGGAGTTCAGTTCGGTGGCTCAACCGGGGCAACCAGGACACGATACGTGGGAGGGAGACAGTTGGAAAGACCGATCCGGCGTCAATGCGTGGCCTTTTTATTTCACCGTCGATCAGCAGCGAGGCTTAGTTTATTTGCCCCTCGCTTCCCCGGCCAGCGATTTTTATGGCGGCGATCGCAAGGGCGCGAATCTCTATGGAAACTCCGTGGTCGCTGTGGATATCGAGACGGGCAAATACAAATGGCACTTCCAAACCATTCATCACGATCTGTGGGATCACGATCCCCCCGCGCCGCCAACTCTGTTTGATATTGTTCGCGAAGGGAAGTCGATTCCCGCCTTAGCGCTGGCCACCAAATCCGGGTACATGTACATCCTCAATCGTGAAACGGGCCAGCCGATTTTCGGAGTGGAAGAGCGTCCGGTTCCCAAGAGCGACGTGCCCGGCGAGGAGGCATTTCCGACGCAGCCGTTCCCGTTGAAACCTCCGCCGATTGCGCGCGACAGTTATCGCCCCGAGGATATGGTTACGGCAGACGATACTACTGCCGAGCACGTCCAGGCTTGTAAGGACCTGATCGCAAAAAATGGCGGCGTGAACAACGAGGGTCCGTACACGACGTGGGCCTATCGCGCGGAAGCTGTGCCAGTCAAAAGCTCGCTGGTGTTTCCTGGCGCCCTGGGAGGCGCCAATTGGGGAGGAATCGCCTGGGACCCGAAGACCGGTTATGCGTTCGTGGTATCGCAGGACGAAGGTGCGCTTGGTTGGATGGAGAAGACACCCCCAGGTTCGGCTGTTCCTTACGATCGGACCACGCTCGATGGCGCCGGCCCCGGCCGGGGAAACTTCGAGGTACGCCTGGGCAACGCTGCGTGGCCATGTCAGAAACCACCCTGGGGACGGCTGATTGCTGTAAACACCAGGACGGGCGATTTCGCCTGGCAGATCCCGCTCGGGATTACCGAAGGCCTTCCGGAAGCAAAACAGAATACGGGACGTCCTGCGCTGGCTGGAGCGATAGTTACGGCGGGCGGCGTCGTTTTCATCGGTTCCACCGACGACAATCGCTTCCGTGCTATGGAGGCGAACACTGGCAAGCAGCTATGGATGACCAAGCTTGATCGGCGAGCCAACGCCGACCCGATAACGTACCTTGGTAAGGATGGCAAGCAGTATGTCGCCATCGTAGCCACGGATTCCTTAGTTGCGTTTTACCTACGATAACGAGGCCTTGACATTTAGAGCTGGGTTCGGCGCTCGACTCGACCTTCGCCGCAGTGGATCGGGTGTACCGGCAAGAAACATTGAACAAAACTTACCCCGCTAGACCGTTCTTATAGGCATTCCCAGCACGAGGAGGCTGGATAGAGTAGGTGAAAACTGAATCTGTATCGGCCTCGATAAAGAGCGTGATGGAAGACCTTCGCACGCCACGGTGGTGAAATCCTTTAATCCGGGACGGGATGCTGCGGTGGCTTCGGCGTTGTTGCTCGGCTGGTGCTTTCTGCCACACCCACGTCCCGGTCCCAGTGTGCACTGCCAGAAATGCCGGCGCTCGCAAGCAGGGACGTTGGGGTATATAGCACGTCCCGGCAGTTTTCCCCGAAATTCGCTACAGTGCTGTTGGGCCAGAGCCTGCTCCACAGACTTCTCCCGATTTTCAGATCAAATTGGAGGACGATGATGAATTGGTGTAAACTGCGCCGGTTTGCGGTCTTAGGTGGCGCGACGTTGTGTTTGACTGGATCTGGTGCAGTTGCGCAGGAGCAAGGCCTTTTTGCCGGCGGTCCGGCGGTGAGCCTTACGGCTGCACAGGCAGGCCGCGGCA
>JASHQT010000041.1 GCA_030039005.1 Bryobacteraceae bacterium | reverse complement strand
AAATATCGGGAATGCGATACACATCAGGAGCCAGCCGCAGTCGCAGTTCCGGGCGCGGAAAGAGAGGGTGGAAGCGGATCAGACGACCGATCTCCATGAGAACGAGAAACTGAATGAGTGAATGGATGTTGGTTGGCATCGCGCGCTCGACGATCTCGCTGTGCACGTATTCCGCGTCGTACTCGAAAGTCATGTGCAGGTACTGCTCCGCCGTCACTTGGGCTTTGGTGGCCATCTGTCTCGAAGATAGCATGCCACACCGCCCCGAATTTCTTCCATCTGGCGCGGAAAACAAGCCTTTCGACGCGATCCAGGCGGCAAAAAGCGCTCCCACGTTATAATGAGGGTTACCCCACGCGCCGGCTGGTTTTGAGCCGCGACCTGGAGCAGAAATGGCTTATGTAATTGCAGAACCTTGCATCGGCACCAAAGACACGGCGTGCATTGACGCCTGTCCGGTGGATTGCATCCATCCCAAGAAGGACGAACCCAACTTCGCCGAGCACAACATGATCTATATCGATCCGGTGGAGTGCATCGATTGCGGAGCGTGCGTTCCGGTGTGCCCAGTATCGGCGATTTTCGCTCTCGATGATCTGCCGGAGAAGTGGGCGAACTTTACCAAGATCAACTCGGATTATTTCGGCCGCTGACGCCTACGGCCGGTAGATCGCGGAACTGGTGTCCGTCTCCCAAACCTGAACGGCGGAAATGCGCACCGGCACTTCATTCTTTAGCCCACCCTGCATTAGCCCGCCAGTGACCCGGTCGTAAAAATACTTGGCGATGTTCTCGGCCGAGGGGTTGATCTCATCGAACGGCGCCAGGTCGTTGATGAAACGATGATCCAGGTATCCGACCGCGCCGGTGATCAGACGGTTCACCTCCAGGAAATCCACCAGCAGGCCGGTGGAATCGAGCTGCTCGCCTTCCACCGTCACGCGTACCCGATAGTTGTGCCCATGCACGTCTTCGGATTTGCCATGGTAATTGCGCAGGGCGTGCCCGGCGGCGAAGGTTTGTTCCACGGTAACTTCAAACATTTTTATTCAAACCTCGAAAAATCTCTCCACGTCTTTCAGTTGGATGGTGAAGCCGTACGGCGGTAGGCTGTCGAAGAACACCTGCCCGTACTTTTGCTTGGTAATTCGATTATCCAATAGCACGAGCACGCCGCGGTCGGTCTTGCTGCGGATCAGCCGGCCGAAGCCCTGTTTCAGCGCTAGGGCGGCCTGCGGGATCTGGTAATCGTAGAATGGATTACCGGCCTCCTCGCGAATGCGCTCGATGCGCGCTTCTACCACCGGATCGTTCGGCACCGCGAACGGCAGTTTGTCGATGATGACGCAGCTTAGCTGCTCGCCCTGCACGTCCACGCCTTGCCAGAAGGACGAGGTCGCAAAGAGCACGCAATGCGGCGTGGCGCGAAATTCGTCCAGCAGGGCGCTGCGGGGTCCGGTGCCTTGCATCAGCGTTGGATAGTCGATTTCGAGCGACACGCGATCGTATACCATGCGCATCTGCTGATAGCTGGTGAAGAGCACGAACGCCCGGCCTTTGCTGTGGCGCAGAATCCGCGCGATCTCTTCCGCCGCGGCGCGCGGGAACGCGGGCGACCGTGGATCAGGCAGGTGCTGCGGCACGTATAGCAATGCTTGCTTCTGGTAATCGAAATGGCTCGGAACTACGAGCGACCGCGTGTGGCGAATCCCCAGCCTGCGCTCGGCGAATTCGAACGTCTCACCGACCGCGAGCGTAGCTGAAGTGAGGATCACGGTGTCGAGCGCGTCGAAGAGCTTTTCCTCGAGGATCGAAGAAACATCGATCGGCGTGGCCTGCAGAAAGCAGCCGCGCCCGCGTCGCTCCACCCAGTAGACGTACGCGCGGTCCGATCCCTTACGCCAGAACTCCAGCCGCTGTCCCAGTTCCTGCGTGCGGCGGCATAGTGGGATCACTTCGTCGGGGGCGTTCTTGACCAACTGCAGATGCGATCCGATCAGTTCCAGCGCGCGCACCAGGTCGTCCAGCGCCTCTCCGTGCTCGTCGAAAAACGCCGCGTGGTTCTTGAAGGCGATGCGCCCTTCGCTCTCGCCGAACAAGCGGAAAAACTGCTCGGCGCGATCGTCCAGCGTGTCCAGTACGCGATCCAGTTCGCCTGAACCGAACTGCTTGGCGCGCGAGACCGCCGCGATATCGCGCACCAATTCCTGAAATTGATAATTGCTCAGGCCCACGCCGAAGTACTTCCCCACCACGTCTTCGATTTCGTGCGCTTCGTCAAACACCACGGCGGCGTACTCGGGAATGATGCCTCCGAAATCGTCATCCTTCACCGCCAGGTCGGCGAAGAACAGGTGGTGATTGACGATGATGATGTCGCTCTCGTGCGCCCGGCGATGCATTTCCGTGAGGAAGCAGCGTTCGAACTGGGGGCATTTCTGGCCCGTGCACAGATCGCGGCGGGCGTCCAGCTTCTGCCAGGCCGAACTCGATTCCGGCAGCGTCTTGATCTCAGCGCGGTCGCCGGTCTGCGTGGTCTTCTCCCATTCACGAATGATCTGAAAATCGGCGATCTCTTCCAGGCCGGCGAGCATCGGCTCACGCTCGGCATCGTAAATCTTCTGCCGGCAGGCGAAGTTGGCGCGGCCCTTCATGTAGCAAACTTGCAGAGGCCGGTCGAAATGTTTTTGCAGAAAGGGAACGTCCTTGTAGAAGAGCTGCTCTTGCAGATTCTTTGTGCCGGTCGAGACGACGACGCGCTTGCCCGAAAGCAGCGCGGGAACCAAATACGCAAGCGTTTTTCCCGTGCCGGTGCCCGCGTCCACGAG
>JASHQT010000400.1 GCA_030039005.1 Bryobacteraceae bacterium | reverse complement strand
CACGAGCGCGAACACCGACGTCTTTATGCGCGCCCCCATGATCTCCTGGTCGCGATCGAAAGGTTTGTTTGTTGGGCTGTCCCTCGAAGGCGCCTCCTTACGGCCGGATAAAGGTGAAAATCGGAAACTCTATGGGCGCGATATCGATAATCGCGAAATCCTGGTGAAGCGCACGGCCCTTCCGCGCGGCGCCCGTCCACTTGTCACCGCCTTAAATCACTTTGCGCCGGGTGCGACCAAGAAAAACGTACGAAAGCGGCCGGCAACCACATGAAGCAGTGCAAACCTTGAGAGCTTAATAAACCCGGGGCGACATCGTCGCTGTGCAAGTGTGCGCGGGATGAACGAAGCCGCCGACGAGAGCCAGGCAGAATCGAGAGCCTTGCATGGCTACTCGATCCCTTTCTTCTCCACGTGCCAGCGCGGATCGCGGCACAAGCCGCAATTCGCGCCCAGGAACATCTTGGCCGCTTCCTGATTTCCCTGGAACTGCCATTGCAACAACGCGACAGCGACCTTGCCGAACTCGCCGCCATTGGGCTGGTTGTATGTCCCGCCGTGCCCCACGCCATCCTTGTAGGCATGCAACGCGGGCACTTTCGTGATCCGGCGGAAGTCGTCCATGCCGTTCTCAAACGCGATGTCCGATTTATCGCCCGTGATGTAAAAGATCGGCGAGTGCAGCTTTGCCAACTGCTCCTTGCGGACGTCCTCCATGATGGGGGCGGCTCCGTTGAGGGGCGCGTTCAGGATTCCGCTGTTCCAGATGCCGATCAATGTAATGCGTGGATCTTCCGCCACCGCCAGCGCTTGAATCCCACCGCAGGACTGTCCCATGACGGCGATCTTGGAGGTATCCAGCTTCTCGTAATATTTGCTGTCTCGGCGGCCATTCTCGGCGATGGCCCAGTTGACGGCGTCGATCAACTGTGTCGACTTCGTCGCCGGTGGGCCTGGACTGGGACGAGAGTTGGCAGCGCCCGGCGCGGGTACTCGGGGAGGGAGTTGTACCGCTTGCGGCGGACCGATCGCGATGGCGAGAAAGCCGTAGGAGGCGATCTCGGTCAGGAAGTTTCGAAACATCGCGCCGTTGTTCACACAAGCGCCATTCCCCCAGGCCACAATGGGAAGCTTCTGGCCTTGCAGCTTCGAGAGGTCCTGGGGGCGGTAAATGGTATGGGTGGGAAGGCCGCTGTCCTGTTCCATTACCGCGGGGTACGGACCAGAGCCTTGCGAAGACACCGCGGGGGCCGGAGTGGACTGCGCCCACACACAGGCGCCGGCCAAAATCATTGTGAGTAAAATTGGTCTCATCGTGCGAGCTCCGTCTCCTTGGGAGATTATTAGAAGGCAAGAAGGAATGCAAGGTAATGTTACCTGTCAATAAAGATCGCGGTGCGTTTGAGCGCGAGTAATGCACAATACTCCGCTCGCAGACATTACGGTTCTCGATCTCACAACGGCTCTGGCCGGACCTTTCGCCACATTGCTGCTGGCAGGCTTGGGTGCTCGGGTGATCAAGATCGAGAATCCCGTGGGCGGCGGCGACAGCTGCCGCTCGAACGCACCTTACTTAGGCTCGGAGGGTGGGACACTCGCGCGGCAGCATGACGACGACATTTCGGTTTCGGCGCTGAACCGGCTTCGCAACAAGCTCGGTATCACGCTGAACCTCAAGCACCCGGAAGGGCGCGTCGTTCTGGGCGACCTGGTGCGGCAAGCCGACGTCATCGTCGAAAATTTCAGCCGAGGCACGCTGGAGCGGCTCGGCGCCGGCTACAGCTTTGCGCAACAAATCAATCCGCGCGTGGTCTACTGCTCCATCACCGGCTACGGGAGTGAAGAGGATCCGGAAACGGGCAAAGCGCCCGGAACAAATAAAGCCATGGACGCGATCATTCAGGCATTGAGCGGCGTCATGATGACCTCCGGCGGCCCGAACGATCCTCCGGTCAGGATCGGCGTTCCTTTCGCCGATCTCACGGCGCCGCTATTTGGCGTGATCGGCGTGCTCGCGGCCATTCATCAGGCGCAACGCACCGGACAAGGCCAGCACGTCGACATTTCTATGCTCGGGGTGATGACCATGATGGTGTCGGGTGAACCATTTGATTTGTTGGAGCGTTGCGGAGTGCCGCAAAGAACCGGCCTGACAGTGCCGCGGCTGGCTCCGTTCGGGATGTATCGCACCGAGGACGGTTATGTATCAATCTGCGCGCCCATGGAGTCCTTCGCGCATGCGCTGTTTCGCGCGATCGGCCGGCCAGATTTGAGCGCCGACCCGCGGTTCGCGCGCCGCGATGATCGGGTCATCAACGTAAGCGAACTAGACGCTATCATCGAGTCATTCACCCGTACGAGGACCAGCTCCGAAGTGATCACAGCTCTCGACCAGTTCGGCGTGCCCGCGGCTGAAGTACGAAATCCGCGGGAGGCGGTTCGCGATCCGCGTGTCGTTGCTCGCGGCGAGACCGTACCGTTAGCGCATCCCAAGTACGGCCTGGTGGACGACGTTTACGGAATGGGCCTGCCGATTAAGTTCTCGCGCGCCGAAGCCGGATTTGACCAGCCGCCGCCCGGCTTGGGCGAACACAACGACGCCGTGTACGGCGGACTGCTTGGTTATTCCGCGGAGCGGATCGAAGACCTCCGAGCGCGGCAGGTGATTTGAAGCGTGCTGCGCGAAGTCTACGAGCGTCGCGACGTGCCGTCGGGTTTGCCGGTAGTCGGGATCACTTCCAACACCGTTCCCTGGGAACTCGTCCGCGCCGCTGGCTTTCAACCTTTCCTACTTAGCCCGCGCAAGGCCACGACGCCGTTGGCGGACCGCTACATGGAAGACGTGTTCAGCTCGCGCATCAAGGCAGTTTTCGATTTCCTGCTGTCCGGCGAAGCCGGGGCGCTCAGTGCGGTAGTGCTTCCTCGAACCTCGGAGCAAGAGCACAAGCTCTATCTCTACCTGCGCGAGATGATCCGTCAGGGCGCGGAGCGCTGCCCGCGGCCCATTCTGTACAACTTGCTCCACACCCGATCCGCGGAAGCGCAGGATTACGGCCTGGAACGAACGCACGAGTTACAGACCCAACTGGAGCAGATGAGCGGCCGCTCAATCGAGCATGAAGCTCTTCAGGCCGCGATTCAGGAAAGCAACCGGGCGCGCGCTGCCATTCGCTCTCTATTGCAAATGCGCGAAGGTCGCAGCCCAAAGCTCTCGGGATCCGAAGCGCTCGCGCTGATCGGCGCCTGGTATTTTATGGATCGCACGGAATACGCGCGCCTGGCAAGGGAAGCACTGCGGGAAATCGAGGCTCGGGCGCCTCTCGCAGGTCCGCGCATCCTGATCAAAGGCACGCCCCAGGACAACCCGGATTGCTGCGCGGCAATAGAGTCTTGTGGCGCCGTCGTCGTCGCGGAAGACGATTGGTGGGGATCGCGGGCCGCCGGTCGAGATATCGAAGTTATCCAAGATCCGCTCCAAGCCGTCTTCGAAAAATACTACTTCGACGCTCCCAGCCCCCGCGTTTTTCCGGCGGCCATTGCGGACGAATGGTTTTACCAGAAGGCGCAGGAGGTAGATGGGGTGATCTTTTACCTCCCGCCCGACGATGACGTGCTCGGCTGGGATTATCCGCGGCTGCGCGCCTTTCTGAACCAGCGAGCCATTCCGCACCTGATGGTGCGGAGCGCTTGCGAGGAAACGATTGGTGCCTTCGTGGAGAGGCTTGCTCGTGGCTGAGAAGCAATTGCAATCGAGCGCAATGGCCGCGGAATATCAAAAGGGCTGGTTTGCGGATCTCCGGCGCGACGTTTTCGAAAAACAGAAACCTTATGCTTTGGTTCAGGCCGACATGCCGCTGGAGCTCTTCCAGGCGCTGGATATTCCGGTGGTCAGCAACCAATGGTGGGCTTCCGTCGTTGCGGCCAAGCGGCTGGCGCCCTCCTATCTCGACGGCCTCAATGCCCTGGGCTATCACGATGGTTTGTGCCGCTATTGCAGCCTCTCGCTGGCCTCCACCCTCGCCGGTGATCCGGCCCAAGCGCCCTGGGGAGGTCTGCCAAAGCCCGCGTTGGTATCGGCGCGATTGACGTGCGATTGCATCCAGCGGGTTTTCGAGATTTGGGCCGAGCGGCTCGGCAGCCCGTTCTTTCCGCTGGATGTGCCCGGCGCCTGCGAACTGCCGCCGCGCTGGTGGGAACTCAGCCGCTTCCATTGGAACGAACTTTTCGAGGCTCATCGCCTGGATTTTATGGTCTCCCAGTTTCAATCGCTCATCGCGGCGTTGGAACGCATCAGCGGCAACCGCTTCGCTTCCCAGCGGCTGCGCACCCTGATGGAAGGTGTCAACCGCCAGGAAGAATATTTCGAGGACGTGCGCGACCTGATCTGTCGCGCGCCGAAAACACCCGTCCGCATGCACGAGCAAGTCAGCAACGTGATGGCCACGCAGTGGGTGCGGGGAAGCGACTGGGCCATCACGCACGCTCGCGCGTTTCGCGATGAAGTCAAAGCGCGCGCCGATGCCGGCGTCGCGGCGTGTCCCAATGAACGCCTGCGGCTGATGTGGGTCGGCGCGGGATTGTGGCACGACACGGATTTCTATACTGCTTTCGAAGAACCATACGGCGCGGTGTTTGTTTGGTCGATGTACCTGGCATTCGGGCCGGACGGCTACATCCGCTACGGTCTGGACGATCCTTTGCGGGCGCTGGCCAGCCGAACGGTGAGCTTCAACGAGCAGCTTCACAATCCGCCGTGGGCGAATGAGTGGATCGTGGATCAGGCCAAGCGGCATCGCATCGACGCCGCGCTGGTGCTCGAGCCGCTCGGGACGCGCCCGTCGGCCACCGGCAATCGTTTCATCGAACGGGCGCTCCAGGCCAGCGGCATCCCGGTGCTCCCCATCGCCGCCGACATGGTGGATTCCCGCGGTTGGGACGGCGCGGCGATGCGGCGCCATGTCGGTCAGTTTCTGGAAGGACTCAGCTCCAAGACCGGCCGCGATTGCGCGTAGCGCCGCAGGAAGACAATCTCGATCAGCGAGAGAATTACACCTGCCGCGACGAAATACCAGCCGGCCGTGAACCCTCCGGTTCGATCGCGCAAAATGCCCAAGACCTGCGGCCCGACGTAGCCGAAGAGTCCTCCACCCAGACTCACGACGCCCATCACCGGCCCCATCTCGCGGCGGTCCGCCACGTCGCCGGCCAGCGCGAAAATCTGATTCGTCGCGCACAGGCCGAGCGAGATCACCAGCGCCGTGGCCACGCGAAACACCAGCAGATTCGGAATCATCATGGCGAAGCAGGAGGGAACCAGCAGCACGGCGAGCGCGATCATCATGTCCCAGCGGTTATAGCGATCGCAGAGATAGCCGAAGAGGATATTGACGAAGATCGCCACGACATAGCTGGTGCTGATGACGTACGCGCTCTCCATCGCGCCTAGCTGAAACATGGTCTTGACGGCCGACGGCACAAAGAACGTTGCGCTGAACCCGCCCATGTTGATCAGGCCCAGAAGTACCATGCTCCAAACCACCGGCGAACGGAACGCGCTGCGGGATGGCATGACTGGGCCATGGCCACGCAGTGGCGCCTCGACCCCGTTCGGCCGCGGCGTATAGCCGAACCAAAACACCACGGCGCCGAACACCGCCATCACGGCAAATCCGATGATTCCGCCGCGCCATCCGAACGGTTCCGCGATCTTGGTCCCAAACGGCGCGCCGATGACGGAGGCCAGCGACGCCATGGCCCCGAGAATTCCCATCGCGCTGCTTCGAAATTCACCAGGCGACACCAGGGCGACGGAGATCATCACGCAGACGAATGCCGTGCGATATCCGATCAGCCACACGATGCGCGCGCCAAGAGCCGGGGCGTAGCCACTGACCTGGCTGAGCAACAAAAGCCCCAGCGCGACTCCCAACAGGCCGCCCGAGAGCGCACGCTTTTCTCCCACGCGCTTGGCCAGCATTCCCGCCGGAACGCTCACCACCATCGCAACCAAACCGTAGAGCCCTGTGAACAGCCCGATCTGGGAATAGCTCAACGCGAAGTCTTTCTGAATCGCGGGCAACAACGGCGAGAAGCCCAAGCTCGACATTTGAATCGCCATCATGGCGATGACGACGGCGGCGAAGGAAGGCGCCCATTTTGCGGTCTGGCCGGACACAGGCTTTATTCTAGACTGCCGGGGCTGGTTTCGCGCCCCTGCCTTCCCGATTTATTATGTATTCCAGCGTTGGAAACTAATTCCACTCTCGGCGCGCATCAACCGCGGGCTGCCACCGTTGTTGGCATCCTGCTCTGCACGGCTTTGGTAGCGACTGTGCGGCTACAGGCTGCAACTCCGGGGACGCAACTGGGCTGGATCGAACCTGGCAAGGACGTCACGCTCCCAGTCCAATTCCAGTTCGATGATCCGCTGGGGCGTTTGGGCCTCGTGAACGCTTCCGGCCCGTTGGACACCAAAGGCCACCCCTTCTTCGCACCGCTTGGCGCCAACGGCCGCGCCTGCGTCACGTGTCATCAACCCGCCTATGCGATGAGCCTGTCGGCTTCCGGAATTCGCGAGCGATGGAAGGCAACCCAAGGTAAGGATCCGCTGTTCGCTGCCATTGACGGCTCCAACTGTCCCGATCTTCCGCAGGACCAAGAGAGCTCGCATTCTCTATTGCTCAATCGCGGGCTGATTCGTATCGCGATCCCCTGGCCGCCGCCGAAACGAACGCCCGAATTTTCGATCGAAGTGGTGAGCGATCCGACCGGATGCAATACCAGCGCCACATACGGCCTGCATAGCATCCACCCGGCGATCTCCGTGTTCCGCCGGCCGCGCATGGCCGCGAATTTGAAGTACGTCACTAACCCGCATCCGCAGTTCGCATTGAAGCTCGGTGGATTGGCCGATGTCGACCCCGATACCGGACAGCCGGTAAGCATGAACTTCATGGCCGATGCGCGCGAGCCCAGTCTGCGTTCGCAAGCGCGAACCGCAGCCCGGGAGCATCTGGAGAGACGGGCTGCCTTGCCGGAGGCAATGCTCGAGCGCATTGTGGATTTTGAAAGCCAGATCTACGCCGCGCAAATCTGGGACCGTCAGGCCGGGCCGCTCGATGAGGTCGGCGGGCCCCCGGCGCTCGGGCCGCGTGCGATGGCGGAGCATCGCACCGGCGTTCTGGGCGATAACGACTACGATCCGGTTTTCCAGCTTTTCGAGGTGTGGAAAAACCCGGCGCAATCGGCACAAGCCCAGTTCCGCGCATCGGTGGCACGCGGCAACAACATTTTCATGTTCCGCCAATTCTGGCTGCGCGACGCTACGCACATCAACTCCATCGGTTTGGGAAATCCGTTGAAGCGCACCTGCGCGACGTGCCACAACGCGCAAATGACGGGGCAGGACCTATCGGCGGGCTGGGTGGACGTCGGGACAACCAACTACCCCACTTGGACGGAACCGCCATTCTATAGCGACTCGCGCGAACTGCCGGTGTTCAAGATCGTCTGCAACCAGGACGCTCCGCCGCATCCTTACCTGGGGCGCGTAATCTACACGAGCGATCCAGGGCGCGCTTTGATTTCGGGCCGCTGCGTGGATGTGGGGTCCATCGTAATGCAGCAGTTCCGCGGACTCGCCGCCCGCGCGCCCTATTTTTCTAATGGCTCCGCGCAATCGCTCCGGGAGCTGGTGGATTTTTATGATCGCCGTTTCGACATGAAGCTGTCCGAGCAAGAGAAACAAGACCTGGTGAACTTTTTGGGTGTCCTCTGATGCGAATTGTCCTCCTTCTCGGCATCGCTTTACCGTGCTTGGCTCAGCATCTGAATTTCTTGGCGTGCCCAGTGGTGCGTGATACCAAAACCGTGCCATGCTTTCTTGCCGATTACAAGGGAGAGACTTACTTCCTGGGCATTCAACAGGACATCACCGCGGATTTCTACCCGCCGCAATTGCTCCATCAAGCGCTGATTGAGGGAACGGTCGCGCCCGGTCCGCGGGTTTGCGGCGGGATTCCCTTGAAGCCGGTGCACGTCTCCGTGATGCCGGAACTCGATCGCGCGTGCAACACCATCCTGCCGGCCGAGCCTGGAATCGATGCGCCGCCCTCCAAGCGTCCCGCCGGACCATCCACCCGCCAAGCCCCGGTATCGACAGTTGCCCTGCCACCCCAGCGACCGGAGCCTCCATTTGTGGAGCGGCAGTTTACGATTCGCTACGATTTCGATAGTGATTTTCTGTTTGCCCGAGACACCCGGCAAGTGACCGATATCGCCGAGTACGCGCGTGTTTCCAAGGCGCATACGATCGAGGTCACCGGTTATCGGGGCGCCACGCTATTGTCGGACGGAAGCGTGCTGACCGAAAAACCCGGCGCAGCGCAATTGAGGGCGCAGCGCGTCGCGGAAGTATTAAAAGGGCTGGGAACACCGGCTTCAGCGGTGCGGTGGGTCTCCGAACCGGCCGCGGCCAACGGAAAAGCCGATTACGAGAATCGCCGCGTCACCGTCCGAATCTCGCCCTGACGGTTAGCGCTCGCGATAGCGGTCGAAAAAGTCAAAGACCGCGGGCAGCACCAACGGCACCATGCCCTGGTGGTCGGCCTTCACTTCGTAGTATTCGACGTTAAAGCCTTGCTGAAACATCCAGTCGCGCATCAATCGGCTGCCTTCGACCGATGGCAGGGCCAGTGTGCCCTCGCTCATCATGATGGGCATGGAACGAATTCGGTCCCAGGGATAATTCGCCCGGTCGACGAACGGTCCCGACATGGGGGCAATCGCGCGCCACAATTTTGAGTATTTCGCGCCCAGATACCACGTGCCTCCAGCGCCCATGGAATGGCCCCTCAAGAATACCGAGGAGGAGTCGATCGGATATTCATTCCTGACGATTTCGAGAACATTGATCACATCCTTCTCACTGAGTTCGAGAGTGTGTTCCGCTTCCGGAGTTACAGCGGCTCTCTGTTTGGCCGCGATCTCCAGCTGTCCAAAGACCGCGGGCAGCCGGAGAGGAGTGCCATAGGCTCCCAACCGGCTGTAGCCCAGCGGCGAGGCCACAACATAGCCGTGCTGCTCGGCTAAGCGAATGAGCTGGCGATCGTTCATGTCCATGTAGCGATTCTCATCGCTGCCGGCGCCATGAAGCATCACGATAAGAGGAAGATTTGACTGGCCGTCCCACTTGGTGGGCACGTATAAGCGATACGGCATTTCCTTTTTGGCCGCTGGAAAGTTGTAGGTTCGGTGCTGATCTCCCTTCGCGCGCGGCTCGGGCGCGCGGGTAGCTTTGGCAAGCTGTTGCGATTCCAAAATCTGTTGATCGGCGTTCAGGGCGGAGCCGAACGCGATCCGCGCAACCGGTCCGCTGGCGGGTGCGAAAGTTTCTGGCCCGAGGCTTTCCGAAAAGAACGGCAGCACCTTCGCCACAAAACGGGCGGTGATCCGGTTATCATGTGTGCCTTCGTAGCTTTCGAATCTGTGAGTAACGCCCAGGCGCGTGAGAGCCTGGTCCAGTTCCGAGTTTGTGGCGAGGAACGGATCCTGCGTTCCGACGTCAATGGCGATGGCGCGATACTTCTTGAGATTAGGCACATACTGGTCGACCATCACCAACGGCGAGTTCGTGGTCCATTTGGCGGCGATGAGAGGCAGTATTTCGTCATCCTTGGTAGGAAGATCGAAAAAATCGGGAGGATTTTGCGGATCCGGCGCCCATGCGGCGGCTTGCGCCGAGAGCGCCTTCGCCAGCACGCCGGTCGGGCGCTGATTCGCCCCTGCCCCGGGGACGAGCCGCTGCGGATCGTTCATCAGGCAGCAGGAACTCATCGCATAAAGCGCCGAGAACGCCTCCGGATGTTTCATGCCGATGCGCAGCGTTCCATATCCGCCCATCGAATGCCCAGCCAGCCCTCGCGCGGCGCGCTCAGCGATGGTGCGATAATGTCCGTCGATATCAGCGACCAGGTCGTGCGCGATGAAGGCCTCCCAATCACCGGTCGTGGGCGAATTCGAGAACATACTGCCGTTATAGATCGTGAAAGCGTCCGGAAGCACGATGATCATTTCACGCGACGACCCGTTCGCGATGTCAGCGTCAGCAGCAGCCGGAACCGACAATGATTTCCAATACGTTTCGGCGTGCGCCGCGTAGCCGTGAAGAAAATAAACCACCGAATAGCGCCGGTTCGGGCTCGTCGCGTAGCTCGGAGGCAGATAGACAAACACGTCGCGATCGGGAGAGTCGCCTTCGAGATTCCCTTCGAGCGACTTTCCGTGAACTTCGATCTTCTCCCACGAGCCTTTTTTCGTTCCGCTGGCGTTCTGTGCTCTGCTTGCGGGAAGAAGCAACAGCGCGGCGGTGAGGGCCATCAACGCTACCGCTCTGAGGTTCATGTTTCCTCCTTATTTGCCCGTCGCCCGTAGCTTAGCTGCCGTCGTACAGTCCTGGACCACTTCGAAATAACGAGCTACCGCATCGGCGCCGACGTCGAACGGATTTGCTTCGCCGTCCTTGCGATCCGCGGCCGTATGGGCCTTGTAGTAGGCATTGTCGAACTCCGTGTGGTTGCTGATCAGCGCCGTGGCGCCATAATCGGCGGCGGCTTTCGCCATTTTTTTCGATGACGCCATATAGCGGTCATAATATTGTGCGTCCGCGTTAAACGGGATCGCGGTGCCACCGACATAAGCCACGCGCAGCGGCCGGCCGTGGTCACGAACTTCAAACAAATACGAAAGCGTTCCCGGTGTGTGCCCCGGCGTGGTTACAATGCGCAGCGATGCGTCGCCCACCGAGACAACCATTCCATCGTCACCGGTGATGTCGCGCCTGGGTTTGCCGCCCATGTGCGTGGGCGCCTTCTCGACTGCGTCCCAATCCTCGGCTCCGTATATGAGGTGCACGCCCGGTATCGAATCCTGCAGAAGTCTGGCTCCGCCGTCGTGATCGCCGTGAGCATGCGAAAGGATCACGTACTTGACCTTATTCTTATCCAGCCCAACCTTTTTGAGCCCACCCAGGACTTCGTCGTTCGCGGCGTAGTCGAACAATGCCTCGATGATGATGATGCCTTGATCCCCGACCAGAGCCCACGCGCTGTGAATCTTGGTGCCGAGGAAATAGAAGTTGTCGGCGACTTTGGCTGGTTCCGCGTACCATGTCTCGCGTGCCGGGACGTTTCGGCCCAGGGCAGGAGGGCCGCCGGCGCCCGATGGCGGGGGAATACACATGCGGACCAACGTTCCGGCCCAGTCCGTCCCGGCGGCAACTTTAGCAGCAGCGATGTAGCCGTCCACAGTCGGCACAGGGGGCGGCGGGGGCGTCTGCGCCGTGGCGATCACGCCAAAAGTCACCAAAATGATTGCGGACGGTTTTGCAGTCCGGCCGATTCGTACGCATTGCCGACGAGTCCATTTCACGGTGATCTATTCTTTCAGAAAACATTCGCAGAAGGTAGCTGCGTCACAGTCTCGGCGTGACACATGTATCGGTCTAGCCGATACAAATCATTGGAACAATCGATTGTGCCGAATCGATTGCCAGGCCTATGCTGACTTCTTCGTTCTCGTGGTCCTGAGAGATTCACACACTCGGCTGTTCTTTGTAGCCATGGCAGGCGCGGGTATTGCTGCGGTTCAGCCCAGAACTCCCGAGACGTACTCGAATTGCCGATGACAATCAACGATCCGAAGATCTACACTGCACCGTGGACCAGCGACTTGAAGAAGTTTCGCAGGCTGGAGAAGGACACCATCAAGACCGTCGAGGGATGGACCGGACCGCTGCAGGATGTCTGCGCACCCCCGGATGAAGTAGATTTATTTGATAAGCGAATTCGCGATCCCGCGAGCGGAGTGATCCACTAACGGGGATCGCGCGAACGAGGACAAAATGAAGAACGCCATTGCCGTTGCCGTAGTCACCACCGCGCTGTTGTATTCTCAGTCGCCGCCCCCCGCACCCGCGAAGCCGGACTCAGAGGCAGTGAAAGCGCTCATCGCGAAGGCGAAGAAGGTAGGAGGCCCAAGGTGGGCCGGAGAAGAACACTTCTTCTGCGAGGCGCCTCGTCCAAACAGCCCCTCCGATCCGCCAATTGAACCAACGAGAGTCTTCGACGATGTGTACGTGATCGGCAACCAAGGCACCGTCGTGTATGTAATCCAAACGTCCGCGGGGCTTCTGATGATCGATTCGCTATCGCCGGACCAAACCGAAACCCAGCTCCTCCCGGGCTTTCAGAAGCTCGGTCTCGACCCGGCGATGGTGAAAATCATTGTGGTCGGCCACGGGCACGCCGATCATTTCGGAGGCACCGCCTATTTTCAAGAGCATTTCGGCTCCAAGATCTATATCTCAGAAGCCGACTGGCAGTTGATGGAACATGCTCCAGCACGCGGTGGTAAAGGCCCTCCTGCGCCGTTGCCGAAGCATGATCAGGTGCTGGTAGAGGGGCAACCTGTTGTGCTGGGCGATTTCAAGTTGACTCCATTCGCCGTTCCGGGGCATACGCCGGGGTCGATGGGCTTTATCTTTCCGGTGAAAGATACCGGAAAGACGTACATGGCCGCGATGTACGCCGGTACCGTCCTCACGCCCGGGATCGTTTCCGACGAGGGCCTGCAGACCTACGCAAAGTCCGTCGTCCATTTCGAGGAGGAAACACGAAAGGCCAAGGTGGAAGTGGAGCTGCAGAATCACCCGCTGATGGATCCCATTCAGGCGAAGCTGGACCAATTGAAGGCGCGCAAACCTGGCGAGCCGAATCCGTTTGTGATCGGCCGGAGCGATTATCAGAAATTCCTTCGAGTGATGGGCGCCTGTACGGACGTCAATATCGCGAGGCGAAAAGGCATCTGATGGCGCTGCGTCTCGCTGCGGTCGCGTTGTTGCTCACGTTGAGCGTTAACGCACAATTTGGCCCTGGTTCTGCGGCGCCGCGAACCGGAAAAGCAGCCTCGCTCTATGACATCACCGGATTCTGGGTATCGGTTGTCACGGAGGACTGGCGCTATCGCATGGTGACGCCGCTCAAGGGAGATTATAATGGCATCCTGCTCAATCCGGCCGGGCGGAAAATCGCCGACGCGTGGGATCCGGCCAAGGATGAAGCCGCGGGCGAGCAATGCAAAAGCTACGGTGCGCCGGCCATCATGCGAGTCCCCGGGCATCTGCGCATCACCTGGCAGGATGACAATACTCTGCGCATC
The DNA here is from genome assembly GCA_030039005.1 of Bryobacteraceae bacterium. The sequence goes on along the minus strand of JASHQT010000400.1, from coordinate 35,779 downwards.
GACGCCGATAATGGCGAGCAGACACGACTGCTGCGCTTCAATTCGGCGGAAACTGGCGGCGGCGATTGGCAGGGGTACTCGAAAGCATCGTGGGAATTGGTGCCGGTGGGAAGGGGAATCGCGCCGGTCGGATCGCTAAAGGTTGTGACCACGCGCCTGCGTCCCGGTTATCTGCGCAAGAACGGAGTGCCGTACAGCGCAAGCACTACGCTAATCGAATACCTGGACCGCGTGAACGAACCCGATGGCAACGCCTATCTGGTAGTCACCACCACGGTGGAAGATCCGGCGTATCTTTTTCAACCTTATCTGACCGCTTCGCACTATCGAAAACAACCGGACAGTGCCGGATGGAAGCCGCGCCCTTGCACGGTGAAATAGGTGGACGAAATGAAGAAAATGGGCATATTGGTCGCGTTGATCACGTCGCTGGCGTTGCTATGGACTGCGCTGGTCTTCGCCCAGGGATTGGACTTCGCCGGACGCACTGGACAGCCCGCGGGCATCGATATTTCCGGAACCTGGTATCCGCAGCCGGGGCAAGATTCCGGATTGATTACCGCCGCGGGCGCGCTGGTGGAATACGGAGGGATTCCGCTAAATGAGGCGGGCCGGCTCTATGCGCTCGCGTGGAACTCCTCGCGAATCCAGGGGCGCCAGCATCAATGCATGGGCTACGTGCCGCCTTACACTTATAACCAGCCCGGAAATCTGCGTTTCTGGGAGGTACGCGATCCTGACACCCAGCGCCTTGTCGCGATCAAACACTACTGGCAGATCAGCGAAGGCAGACGCACCATCTGGATGGACGATCGCCCGCATCCTCCCCCTTACGCGCAACACACTTGGGCGGGATTTTCGACCGGCAAATACGAAGGCAATGCTTTGACCGTCTACACCACACACCTGAAGCGCGGATGGATTCGCGCCAACGGCGTCCCGCAGAGCGACGAAGCCACTGTGGTGGAGCATTTCGTCCGGCACGGCGACCGGGTTACCTATCTTTCGGTGGTGAATGATCCCGTGTATTTGGCAGAGCCGTTCAGCCGGACTTACACGCTCGGCCGCAACATCAAAGAACCCGATGACTGGCTGTATGCTTGTGACGATGGCGAGCAGATCATTGGGCGGCGTGAGGACCAGGTGGAGAGTTATTTTTGGGGCCGGCATCCGTTCGCTCGCGAATTCGCCGACAAAAACAAGATTCCTTTCTTGGGTACGCTGGGAGGCCCGGAAACGATGTACCCGGAACTACTCGATCAGTTGAGCGATCCCAAAGCTGCGGCCTCCGCGGCGGAGGCCGAGTTGGTGCCGTCTTCAGCGCCGTCACCAGCCAGCCGCACCTTCGACACGATGCCGCCCGACGGCGAAATCCACGTCCTGCCGGTGCAAGGGAATATCTCCATGTTGGTCGGCGACGGCGGGAACATCGCCGTGCAGGTAGGCGAGCAAGGGCCCATGCTCGTGAATTCGGGCGCCGGGAAGTTATCCGATAAAGTGATCGCGGCTGTGCGAAAACTCAGCGACAAGCCGATTCAGTTTATTGTCAACACTGGATTCCAAGCTGACCTGACAGGCGGCAATGCGAAGCTGCGGGCGGCCGGTTTCGATCCTAGCGTGGTCGGTTCCTTCTTTTCCGGGCAATTTGCCGACGCTGGTAAGGGTGCTACCATCATTGGCCAGCAAAATGTGCAGAACCATTTGGAGGCGCTCAAAATGCCCGCGGATGGATGGCCCAGCGACACGTTTCTCGAAGGCCGCCGCCGCAAGTTCCACAACGGTGAGGCGATCGAAATCTTCCATCTGCCGAATGCGGTTACCGATGCCGACAGTATCGTTCACTTCCGGCGCTCGGATGTGATCGCCACCGGCGACATTTTCAGCACGGTTTCTTATCCGCACATCGATGTGAAGAACGGCGGCAGCGTCCAGGGCGAGATCGAGGCCCTGAATTTCATCCTCCATCGCACTGTCTATCAGCATGATGAGGAGGGCGGTACGTTGGTCGTGCCCGGCCATGGCCGCCTTTGCGATGAATGGGAGGTCGCCGAGTACCGCGATATGCTAGTGATCATCCGTGACCGCGTCCAGGATTTAATTCGAAGCGGGGCCACGCTTGATCGCGTGCAGGCGGCGCGGGTCACGGCGGATTACGACGGCCGGTTTGGAGCGGAGTCCGGCCCCTGGACAACCACCCAGTTCGTGGAAGCGGTGTATACGAGTTTGAAAAATCCGCCCCAGCGGGCCGGTGGCAAGTAACCCTTCCGGCACAAGATTATGGACCTCGCCGGCTTGGACCTAAATCTACTCGTCGCGTTGGACGCGTTGTTTGCCGTCCCGCGCGGCCCGCTGGAACTGGCCGGGCGCGGGAGCTTGCGCGGGCGCCGGCGGCAAGAAGACAAATGCCACCGGCAAAAATAACAGCGTATTGATGAGGCTGGGTCTCCTAGTTGTCCTAATAGGCCTTGCTGCACACAAAATTGGCCGCGTCGTCGGTGCTTCCGCTGCCCTTGTACTTGGCTACCAGCGGATACTGGCACAAAGGCCGCGAGGACGTAATCGCCCCCGATCGATCACGGCGAGCGGCCGTCAACGTCGCGGGCGCTTTCCCGTCCTCCACCCAGGAGCGCAGCGCATCTAACTGACCATAGGGATTCGGCCCCGCCCCTCCGGCGCAATGGGCCACGCCCGGCGCCAAAAACAAGCGTGCAAACTGCGAGATCTCTTTCGCTCCTCCCATTTGCTGCTCAACTCGCTTGTAGTAATCGATGGTTCCTTGCGGCGTGATCAACTGATCGGCCCCGCCGTGCCAGATGACCACCTTGCCCCCGCGGTCGCGGAACGCGGTCAGATCCGGGTTATCGGTTCCGATCACGAGCCCGTACTCCTCGAGCGACTGGTCCCAGAAACGGTGGTAAGCGTCCGGCGTAATCGCGGACACGTCGTACTGCGGATTCTCGGTGATGAAATACCTTAGCCAGTCCGTCGTGAATGCAAACGTAAGCGGCTTCAAAGGATCACCTCGCGTCGCGGCCAACGCCCGTATATCCGCCCCGCGAGTTTGCCCGTACCACAGGAAGCTTCCATCTTCCTTGCGCGGGCCGTCCCATATCTTGCGGATCACCTCTGCATCGGCCTCAGTGAACGTGCCACATTCTCCCGCCGAGGTCCCGACCAGTTCCTTGGGATCGAAATGGCAGCGATCCGGATCGCCGATCACACCGTCCTTCACGCCATCCAACTCGTCGCAGGCTTCCACGGCGGCTTTGGTCGCAGCGGCCAGCTTGCATGCGGGCACCGCATCTCCCGCAACTTCCATCGCTAGTGTTCCCCAGATCGACTGCATCATCAGCTTGGGCCAGTTGATTGCCGGTGCTCCCGCGACGATACCGTTGTAATCCGCGGGATAGCGTTGCGCCTCCATCAGCCCCTGCCGTCCGCCGGTGGAGCAACCGTAGAAATAGGAATACCGCGGGGCCGCCCCGTACATGGCTTCGGTGAGCGCCTTGCCCGTCACGGTCATTTCGTGAATCCCAACGTGCGCGTTATCGCGGATGGCCTGCCAGTTCAGATGACCGTTCGCATCCAGGGCGAAAGTGCCCCGGCCGCCTTCGTGTCCGGTATCGGTAGCGCCGGATGCGTAGCCCAGCGCGACGGGCTGGTTCACGCCCGCGGGCATGCCACCCAGAAATCCGCCGCCGCCGGTGCCCAGAAACCGGCCATTCCAATTGGATGTCGGAATCGCGATCCAGATGGTCACCTTGTCGCCTGCCGGCGGATGCGTGGTGGTCGCCGTCACGCGGCAGATACCGGGATTGGCCGGATCCACTGCGGCCGACTCAACGGTCGTGTGCGGCAGAGCGACCATCGCCAGACTCTCGCAGGAGCGCACCGGCTTGGCGTTCGCAATCGCGGGCTTCGGCGTTATTCCCAGCGGCGGCTGGAAGCCAAAGCCGCCCGGGCCTGGTGGAGGTCCACCGCGTTGCTCTTGGCCATAGGCCACGGCGGCAGCGATCGACAGGGCCACTAGCAGAGTTCGGGGCATCCTTTGGATCATGGCCTAGATTGTATAGGAAGCATCCTCTAAACTCCAATAAGGAATCCGTATCGTTCCAGAAGAATTCGATCTTGTTCCCGCGCGCGGGCTGTCGCTAGATCTGAAAAGATAGGGAAATCGAATGCATACACAAGTTGGAATTATCGGCGCGGGGCCCGCGGGACTATTGCTGGGTCATCTCCTACACTTGAAGGGAATTGATTCCGTCATTCTAGAAAGCCGCAGCCGGGAGTATGTGATTGACCGCGTGCGCGCGGGCGTGCTCGAGCAGTTCACCGCCGACTTAATGACCGAGATCGGCGTGGGCGTACGCCTCGCGCGCGAAGGCATGCGGCACGACGGCGTTTTCTTGAGCTTCGCGGGCCGGCGCCACTATGTCCCGCTCGCCGAACTTACCGGCGGCAAGGCGATCTACGTCTACGGGCAGAACGAAGTGGTGAAGGACTTGATCGAAGCCCGTGTCTCGACCGGCCGTCCGCTCTATTACGAAGTCGAGAATGTTTCCATACGCAACATCGATTCCGTGCGACCCTCCATTCGCTTTCGATCGAACGGCAAACAAGAGGAGCTGACCTGCGACTTCATCGCCGGCTGCGATGGCTTCCACGGCATCTGCCGTCCCGCGCTGGAGAGAGCGGTGAGGTTCTACGACAAAACCTATCCCTTCGGATGGCTGGGCATTCTCGCTGAAGCCGCGCCGTCGTCCGAAGCTCTGGTTTACACGTATCATGAGTGCGGCTTTGCGTTGTTCAGCATGCGCTCGCCCAAGATCACGCGCTTGTATTTTCAGGTGCCGCCTGACGAGGACATCGATCGCTGGCCAGACGATGCGATCTGGGACGAAATGCTCAAACGGATGACCACAGAGGATGGTTGGAAGCCCAACGTCGGTCCGATTCTCAACAAGGGCGTCACGGCCATGCGCAGCTTTGTCACCGAACCGATGTCGGCGGGCCGGCTCTATCTGGCAGGCGATGCCGCGCACATCGTGCCTCCCACCGGAGCGAAGGGCCTCAATCTCGCCGCCTTCGACGTTCTTCATCTGGGACGCGCGATCGCCGCGTTCTACAGCACCGGCAAAACGGATCTGCTGAACCAATACTCCGATACGGTGCTCAAACGCGTCTGGCGGGCGCAGCGTTTCTCCTGGTGGATGACGCAGAGCCTGCATCGTTTCCCGGACGAAAATCCGTTTGACTATAAGCGTCAATTGACCGATCTGGATTACATCGTTAGTTCGCGCGCTGCGTTGACCAGCCTGGCGGAGAATTACGTGGGCTTGCCGGTAGACCTGGAGTTCTAGTTCAGAAGCGTAGCTTGAACCCGTACTGAAACTGAAATGGGTTCAGGTTCTCGCGCGCGGTATCGCGATGAGCAGGGACGCAACATTGTAGCTGACAGTCCTGCCAACGTGAACTTCCACGGAACCGGCGTTTAGCTGGCGCTAGCGCTTTCCTCGTCGCCGGCGGGCTTCTGGTAGGTATCCAGCACTTGCGCCAAGAGAGCTGGCGTCGGGGCTTCGAAGAGTGCTAGCAGTGGAATTTCGATGCCCAGCCGATTTCGTATTCGCGAGGCTAGCCGCGTAGCCAGAAGCGAGTGTCCGCCGAGTTCCCGGAAGAAATGCGCGTCGGCGCTGACCGTTTCTAGTCCGAGGAGTTCTTGGTAAAGTTCGACGGCAGTTTCTTCCGCGGGCGTCCGCGGAGCCAGAAACGGACGACCTCGCTCGCCTAGGGAGCGTCCAGGCGCGGGCAACGCCAAATGATTCACCTTGCCGCTGGTAGTTTTCGGGATCTTCGCCACGAATGTCCAGCTTGCTGGAATCATGTGCGAGGGCAGGCGGCTACTGAGATGATCGATCAACTCCGGCTCGGACACAGTTTCGTCGGGCAGCAGCGCTACATAAGCGGCCAGTTCCAAGCCCGCAGGTCCCATTACTGGGATCACGGCGGCTTCTTGGACTGCGGGGTGCTCCATGACCGCGTCCTCAATCTCACGCGGCTCAATCCGGAACCCACGAATCTTCACCTGGCGGTCCAGACGGCCGAGATATTCGATCTGCCCGTCGGGAAGATAACGCGCCGCGTCTCCGGTACGAAACACTAAGCCTTCTCGCTTAAATGGATGCGGCATGAATTTCTGGTTCGTTAACTCCGGCCGGTTCAGGTATCCACGCGCCAAGCCGGCGCCTCCGATCACGAGTTCGCCGGGTGCTCCGACCGGCGAGGGCCGGTTGGCTCGATCCAGCACCCACGCCTCGACGCCATCGATCGGCCGGCCAATAGAGCAGCGTTCCGGCCAGGTCTTGTCGCGGCGCGGATCTTGCCAGGTCGCGTCCCAGACTTCCGAAGTCCCGTAGAGATTGTAGAGGGTCGCAGCAGGCATCAGCCGGGCGAACTGACGTCCCAGTTGTGGAGAGAGCGCTTCTCCGCTGCTGACCCAAAAACGCAATGCGAACAGTTTGCGGCGTAACTCCTCATCCGACTCCAAAACGTGGACCATCTCGCGTAACAAAGCCGGAACCAGCCACAACCGTGTCACCCGATGTTCGGCCAGCACTCGCAGCAACTCCAGCGGATTCCCGGAGGTGCGCTCATCGACGACCACCGTCGCGATTCCCTGCAAAAGCGCGCCAAGCGCCTCCCAAATCGAGTCCACGAAGGTAAGGGATGTTTTCAGGCATCCCACTTCGTCCGGTGCGAACGGATACTCACGCCACATCCATCGCAGGCGGTTTAAAATTTGGCGGTGCTCCACCGCGACGCCTTTCGGCGGTCCAGTTGATCCTGAGGTGTAGATCACGTAGGCTAGGCCGGCGTGCGAAGCAGGTTCCCGAGGGCAGACACTGAAACCGGAGGAGTCGATCACGCCGAAGATTCCGGCGTCCTCCACCATGTACTTTCGGCGGGTCTCAGGATGGCTCGGGTCCATCGGCACGTAGGCCGCGCCGGTTTCAAAAACGGCGAGCATCGCGACCACTGCCGCGACCGAGCGCTCCAGGCAGATTCCGATCAAGCAGCCGGGTCCGGCGCCGCGACTTTCTAAGCTTCGTGCGAGTTCGCCGGCTCGAGCGGCCAATTCCAGGTACGTGATCCGGTGTTCCCGCGAGATGAGCGCGACCTTCTCGGGGTGCTCTGCGACGCGAGCTCGAAACTGATCTACCACCGAAAGCCCGGTATCCAGCGCGGCGCTGGTAGCGTTCCATTCGTGGACTGCCCGATGCATTTCCTGCTCCGAGAGCATGGGCAACTGCTGGATCGGAGTCCAGGGATCGAGAATAATGCTCTCCAGCAGGTTGTTATAGTGGCCGGCCATTCGTTCAATGGTCTCCGGCTCGAACAGGTCGGTCGAATATTCGATCGCGCCTCGCAGTCCATCCGGCGTTTCCCACACGTTGAAACCCAGATCGAAAGTCGAGCTGCGTTTCTCGACTCGGGGTGCATTGGGCTGAGACTCTTCCGACCCCATTTCCACATTCGGGGCATTGAAAAGCTGAAAGATTACCTGGAACAGAGGATTCCGGCTGAGATCGCGGTCCGGCTGCAACACCTCGACCAAGGTTTCAAAAGGCATGTCTTGGTGAGCGTACGCGCCCAACGCCGTCTCCTTGACGCGCGCTAACGCTTCCCGGAACGGCGGGTTGCCGCTCAGGTCGGTGCGCATGATCAAGCTGTTCACAAAGAAGCCGATTAGTTGTTCGACCTCGGCGCGATTACGATTCGCGATGTAGGTTCCCACCGCGATGTCGTCTTGTCCTGCATACCGGCTTAAGAGGATCTTGAAGGCCGTGAGTAAGACCATAAAAAGAGTGGCGCCTCCACTTTTGGCGACTGCCTTGAGTGGATCCAGAACGCTCTTGGGTATCTGGATCCTGCGGGACGCGCCGCGAAACGTCTGCACGGGAGGGCGGGTGTGGTCGCAGGGAAGATACAGTAGGGGAATGCCATCCAGCTTGTTTTTCCAATAGTGGAGCAGTTTCTCCAAGCCTGCTCCTTGCAACAGCTGCCTTTGCCAGGCTGCGAAATCCGAATACTGGATCGTCAATTCGCCGAGCGGCGACTCTCGGCCCGACAGGTATGCCCCGTAAATCTCCACGAACTCCCTGAAGAATACGCCCATGGACCAGCCGTCGCAGATGATGTGATGCATGATCAGAATCATCATGTGACCGTCGCTGCGATGCACCAGTGCGATGCGCATGAGCGGTCCGACCGCTAGATCGAACGGACGCGACGCCATGGCGTTAGCACAGCGCAACGTTGCCGCATCCTGGTCGGCCTGAGAAAGGTGGCGCAAATCGATTCGTTCCATGGTGATTCGCGACGCAGGCTGAATCACTTGCATCGGCTCGCCGTCCACCGCTTCAAACACGGTGCGCAGCGATTCATGGCGGCGAACGATTTCCTGGACGGCCCGCTCGAACGCCTCTTCGTTCATCCCCAGGTCGGGCAAAGGGAGCACGCAGTCGACGTTGTAAAACGATGTGCCGGGCGACAACTGATCGAGAAACCACAAGCGGCGTTGCGAGAAAGAGACTGGGCGCAGTTTGGGTTCGGAGACGACTGGCTGCCGGGCGGCGCGCTTCTTATCGAGCAGCTCGCCGAGGAGCGCGCGCTTCTCGGCCGCCGAGAGTCTGCCAACGCTGCTCGGAGCCGAACTCATTGACCGGCCTCGGCCGTCAACAACTTGGCCAGCATCGCTTCCACCTGATCGTCGGACAGTTGGCTGACGTCGACTTCGGTTTCCTCGATGGAAGCGTCCATTCGGGTGATTCTGGTCATGCGGGGCCCCGCGGATTGAGCCGGATCTTTCAGGCAGGCCTCCACCGCTTGGGCAAGGCGCGCGATGGTCGGGCCTTCGAACAGCGTGCGAATGGGCAGTTCGATGCCGAACCTCTCGCGCACTCGCGAGACAAGTTGCGTGGCCGTGAGAGAGTGCCCGCCCAACTGCGTGAAGAAATTATCGTGAATGCCGATGTGCGAGATGCCCAACACCTCCGACCAGATGGCGGTGAGTTTCTCCTCCACCTCATTGCGCGGCGCCAGGTATTCGGTCTCTGACAACGCTCGCATTTGACTGGCGGCGGGAAGCGCCGCTCGATCCACTTTGCCGTTGGATGTGAGCGGCAGCTCTTCCAACAACAGGAACGCCGAGGGCATCATGTAGTCCGGCAGACGCCCCGCGAGAAATCCGCGGAGCTGCGGGACGATCTTCTTGAGAAATAACGCCTGCGCCGGATTGTTGGTCAGCTTGTGCCGGGGCTTGGCAACGGCGGGCAGCGGTTCCAGTGAATAAGATACTGGTCCCCAATGAAAGACCACGTCGAAACGGCCTTCTTCGTTGCCGCTGTCCCAACGGACATCCACGTTGCAATTCAGACTCTCCCCGAGCAGGTATAAATCTTCGGGATCGGCCGCACCGTCGACCGCCGCGGATTCTCCGCGAAGCCTGGCGGCGGCGAGGACTTCACGCGCGACCCGCTCGTTAGGCACTCCACGATAGCCAAAGCAGACCGCCGGAGCCCCGCGCTCCCGGCGGGAGCGGATTTCGTCGGCGGCGCGCGAAATGGCTTCCCACGGAAGCCACTCTACCGGCGCAGGCTGGTCCCGCCGGTCTCCGATCCGCAAGAGCGCATCATAGCGGAACTGCGTGAGTTCGTTCCGGTGGCGTCCGCGCTTAGGACGCACTTCGACATGCGAAATCTCCGGCAGCTCCGCTTGTAATGCCCGGAAGAACGCCGGATCTACCACCAGCTCCTGCTCTTCATCCACGCCTTGCGCGGCCTTGGTCCGGACGTCGTCGTCGGGAGCGCCGGCAGCGCGGGCGTACAACGCCAACGAGGTGTGAAAAACCTCCAGCAGCGAATGGTTTCGCAGGTCGCCGAGGAAAATCGATCCACCTGGAGAAATGACCCGTACCGCGCCGCGCAGCGTCTGGGCCAAGTATTCCGGGCTGGGAAAATACTGGACGACAGAATTGAGAATCACGACGTCGAACGATCCGTCTTCGAAATCCGAGAAATCGTCGGCGCCGCGTTCGAGCAGCGCCACGTTCGAGTAGCCGTGTCCGCCGCTGCTAATCTCGCGCTGCAAGTATTGCAAGGCGGCCGGAGAGAAATCGGTCCCCAGGTAAGAATCGCAATGTGGCGCGATGCGCGAAAGCAGGAGGCCGGTCCCGCATCCGATCTCCAGAACACGCTTCGGCTTGAGAGCCAGAACGCGGTTCACTGTCTGGTCGACTTGCTCCTGCATGGCCTCCGCCGCGATGGGTTCCTGCGTGTAGCTGCTGACCCATCCCTGGATGTTGAATAGGGCGTTTTGATAGGTCGACGTATGCTGATCGAGCGATTGGTAAATCATCTCGTCGTAGACCTTTTGCCACTGCGTGAGTTGCGTGTTTTCGCCGGGCGCGGCCTGGCCGCTTTGCACAATGTAGGCGACCAAACGGCGATCGCCGGGAATATCCTCGCGAGCAATCACCACAGCGTGTTTCACCGCTGGATGCAAGGCTAAGCAAGCTTCAATCTCGCCAAGCTCGATGCGGAAGCCGCGGATCTTCACTTGTTGATCGAGACGCGAAAGGAATTGGACGCTGCCATCGGGCAGATAGCGGCAGCGGTCCCCAGTGCGGTAAAGGGTCTCCTCGCCGGCCCCCCGGAACGGGTTGGGAACAAAGCGTTCCTTGGTCAATTCCGGACGGTTCCAGTAACCGCGAGCCACTCCCGGCCCACCGATGTAGAGTTCTCCCGGGACGCCGACCGGCGCGGGCTGGCCATACTTGTTCAGGATGTAGGCGATGGTGTTGCCGATTGGCCGGCCGATGGGGATGTTGCTGGCGCCGGCTGGGACGTTGTGGATCAAATGGCACAGCGCGAAGGTGGTGGTTTCCGTAGGCCCGTAGCCGTTCAACAAGCGCTGCGGCGGTCCCGCATCCAACACGCGGCGGATCCACTTCGGTTCCAAGGCTTCACCACCCACCAACAAATTGCGCAGGCCCCGGAACGCCTGGGGAAATTCTCGCGCCATATGGTTAAAGAAGGCCCCGGTCAGAAACATCGTCGTGATCCGATTCCCTTCGATCGCTTCCGCGAAATCGGGGGGCGAAAGCAGAACATCCTTGGCGACGCCGATCAACAGGCCGCCGTTCAGCAGGGCGCCCCAGATCTCGAAAGTCGCCGCGTCAAACGAGAAACTCGACACCTGTGCGATGCGATCGTTACACCCCAGCCGAACATAGTCCGTGTTAATGACCAGCCGGCTGATGCCCTTCCCCAATACACAGACGCCTTTGGGAATGCCCGTAGAACCCGAGGTAAACATGACGTATGCCAGATCGTCGCCGCTGGTCTCGAGCGCCGGATTGTGGTCCGGACTCCTCTCCAGCGCCTCCTGATCGCGATCCATGCAGAGCACAGGCAGGGAATTTTCGGCCAACTTTTCCAATTCCTTCTGGTGGGTGATCAAGGCTCCCAATTCGGTATCCGCGATCATGAACGCCAGCCGATCGCGAGGATAGTCGGTGTCCAGCGGAACGTAAGCGCCGCCAGATTTCACCACACCCACTACCGCAACGATCATGTCCAGGCAACGCTCCATGCAAATGCCGACGCGGTTTTCCCGTCCTATGCCCGCGGAGCGTAGATGGTTCGCGACCCGGTTCGCCCGCCGATTCAGCTCCGCGTAAGTCAACGTGGTGTCTCCGTAGGCAACAGCCGGAGCGTTGGGGTGCGCGGCTACTTGATCTTCGAAGATAGACCCGAGCCCGCGATCGCGCGGGAAATCGGTTTCGGTGGCGTTCCAGTCCACGAGGATCTGCCGCTGTTCCCGCGGAGTCAGGACAGGCAGTTCCGAAATATGATGGTTCGGATGCGCGACAATCCCATGCAAAAGCGAAGTATATTGCGTCGCCATGCGAGCGACGGTCGATAAATCGAAGATGTCGGTATTGAATTCGATTCCCCCGGCGACGCCCTCGGGGGTCTCCCAGAGAGTGACATTGAGGTCGAACTTCGCGGTGCCAGTCTGGATATTTACCGCCCCGCCGCCCGAAGACGCACTGCTCGACGCCGAGGAGGCCGCTTTGGAGGCGGTTTCCGGAGAACTACTGGAACTGGCCCCAGTGGGAGCGCTCATGAGTTGAAAAATCACCTGGAATAGCGGATTCCGGCTCAGGTCGCGATCGGAGTGCAACTCCTCCACCAGAATCTCGAAGGGCAGATCCTGATTGGCGTATGCTTCGAGCGCAGTCTCCCGTACTCGAACGAGGAGCGCCTCAAACGTCGGGTCGCCGCGGAAATCGGCGCGCATGATCAGGGAGTTGACAAAGAAGCCGATCAAGCCTTCAATCTCGCTGCGGTTGCGATTTGCGACCGGAGAACCGACCACGATGTCGTCCTGGCCCGTGTAATGGTGCAACAACGATTGAAAGCCCGCGAGCATAGTCATGAACAGAGTGGCGTCATGCTCGCTGGAGAGCCGCTTGAGCGAGGCAATCAAGCTGGACGGAAATTGCAGCGGAAAATAGGATCCGCGAAAAGTCGGCATCACTGGACGCGGCCGGTCCGCGTGGATGTCCAGGTTGGGAATATCCTTCAGTTGGCGGCGCCAATACGACAATTGATTCTCGAGAACGGCGCCCTTGAGCCAGCCCCTTTGCCACACCGCGAAGTCCGCATACTGAATGGGTAATTCCGGCAACGTCGACGGCTGCCCAGCCGCGAAGCTCATGTAAAGTGCGCCCAACTCCTGTAACAGGATTCCCATGGACCACCCGTCGGAGACGATATGATGCATCGAGAGCAGGAGCAGGTGATACTGTGCGGTCAGGCGCAGCAGACTGCAGCGGATCAGCGGTCCGGCTGCCAGATCGAAAGGCTTGCGCGCTTCTTCCGTCGCCAGACGAAGTGCTTCGGCGTCTCGGGTCGCAGCGGGCATGGACGTCAGGTCGATCAACGGCATTGCCAAATCCAGAGCAGGCGCGATGACCTGAACCGGCTTGCCTTCCAGGGAGGTAAACGTCGTTCGCAGCGCCTCATGCCGTCTGACGATTTCGTTCAAGCAGCGGCGCAAGATATCCACGTTCACGGCGAATTGAATCGGCAGAGGCGAGAATATGTTGTAGAACGGGTTGCCGGGCACCAACTGGTCGAGAAACCAGAGTCGTTGTTGAGCGAAAGAAAGCTCGGGCGCGCCCCCTTCCGGTCTCTTGGGAATGCTGGGCGGGGCGGTCGACAGTCCTTTGAGCCGTTGCTCCAGCAGCTTCTTTTTCTCGGGTGAAAGAGCCGCCATGCGGCTCGCTGTGGTGCTCATTAGCGCCCTTCCTTAGCGAGGCTCTCAGCCTCGGGTTCGTCCAGTCCGGCAATCTCATTCACCAGGACCCGCTCTACCTCCGCCGCCAATTCCCCGACGGTCGATGCCCGAAACAGAGAGGGCAGCGGCAAATCGATCTGAAACGTCTTGTTGACGCGCGAAAGCAACTTGGTGGCTAGTAAAGAGTGGCCGCCGAGGCGGAAGAAATCGGACCAAATCCCAGGCTCCGGGATCCCGAGCACTTCTTGGTACAGACCAGCTAGGGTTTTCTCCACCGGAGTTCGCGGCGCGACATACACCTCCTCATCCAGCCGCTGTGGATTGGCGGCCAACGCCGCGCGATCCAGCTTTCCGTTGGCATTGCGCGGCAGAGCGTCCACCCAGGTGATCGACGCAGGCGCCATGTAGCTCGGCAGCCGGCGCCGCAAGAATGCGGTCAATTCGCTGCTTGGCACGCGTTCGCCCCCGGCCACGGCCCAAACTGCCAGCCGCGTATCGTCCTCCAAGTTCCACGTGAACGCCGCGCACTCGGCGACCGAGGGGTGAGCCAGTAGCGCGCTTTCGATTTCTCCCAGTTCGATGCGATAGCCGCGCACCTTGACCTGATTGTCGGCTCTTCCGAGGAAGACGATGTTGCCGTCGTTGCGGTATTTGGCCATATCGCCGCTGCGATACAGCCTCGATGCCCCTTCCTGGAATGGATCCGGAATGAAGCGCTCCCCGGTGAGATCCGGACGATTCCAATATCCATGCGCTACGCCCGGGCCGCCAATCCACATTTCACCTGGAACTCCGATCGGAACAGGCCGGCCGAGGCGATCCACAATGTAAATCCGCGCCCCAGGGATGGGGCGTCCGATAGGAACGATGGTCTTATCTTCCGGACCACAACGATGAACTGTAGACCAGACCGTAGCCTCGGTGGGTCCGTACTCGTTGTACAGAGGGACGTCCGGCAAACGTTCGAAGTGATAAGCGACCAGCGTGGGGAGACACCGCTCACCAGCGACGATAGCGGTTTTGAGCCGCAGTGCGGAGACTTCAAACCAGTCCAGCAGACGGGCATAAAGCGAAGGGACGGCCAGAAGATGCGTGATGTTCTGGCGCTCGATCCGCAAGGCTAGCTCTGGAATATCTTCCATTTCCTCGTTGGTGGCGATTTCCAGACATCCACCGCTGCACAGGGTCCAGAAAATGCCGGCCACCGAACTGTCGAAGGAGAATGGAGAAAGGAGCAAGTAGCGTTCCACCGGGTCGGCGTAGTATTGTAGGCGCGCCCAAGTCGAGTAAACGAGGCTACGGTGAGGTACGCACACTCCTTTTGGCGTTCCGGTTGAGCCGGAGGTGTAGAGAATGTAGGCCGTCTCAGCCGGAGCGGGATCGGCGGACGCGCGCAGCACTTTCACTCCATCCGGGGTTACCACAACGCGCGCGCCGCAATCTTCAAGCATGAATCGCAGACGGTCGGCGGGATAATCGGGATCCAGCGGGACATAGGCTGCTCCCGCCTTCAACGCGCCCAGGATCGCGACAATCGTTTTGGCGGAGCGCGGCAGGCGAACGGCGACACGGTCCCCTGGGGTGACGCCCAGTTCTCGCAAGCGTTGAGCCAGATCGTTCGCGCGCTGGTTCAGCTCGGCATAAGTGATCGAAGCTCCGCCGGCCGAGACCGCGGGAGCGTCCGGAGTGCTGGATGCCTGCCGCTCAAACCATTCGTGGATGGTGCGAGGGGTCGCGTCGATTTCCGCCGCGGCTGCCGCGTTCCACTGCTCTATTTGACAACGTTCGGGTTCCGGAACCATCGGCAACTCGCCGATGCGGCGGTCCGGGTCTTCGACGATCGCCTCCAGCAGCGCGGCGAAGCGCGCCGCCATCCTCTGGGCGGTGGGTTCATCGAATAGTGCGGCGTTAAACTCGAATCTGCCAACCAGCGCGTTCGGCTGCTCGTAAAGATTGACGTTCAGATCGAAGACGGCATTGTGAAGCTGCCCTCCCGGTGGAGTATCCATCTCGCGATTGGACCTCATCGTCTGGACCTGAAACAAGACTTGGAAAATTGGATTGCGCGTGAAGTCGCGTTCCGGTTGCAGGTTCTCCACTAGCATTTCAAAAGGGATGTCGAGGTGGGCGTACGCCCCGAGAGCGGTCTCACGAACTCGGGCGAGAACCTCGCGGAACGTCGGATTTCCGTCCAGGCTCGTGCGCATCACCAGAGAATTGACGAAGAAACCGATCAGCTTCTCGACGTCGGCGTGATTGCGATTCGCCACCGGCGTTCCCACCACCACGTCCGCTTGACCGGTATGGCGAAACAGGAAGACCTGGAAGGCGGCCAACAAGGTCATGAAGAGCGTACAGTCCTGCAAGGCGCTCAGCGCGCGCAGGCGCGTCAATAGGGCGGCGCCGGCGCCGATCGGGACGTACTTTCCGTGAAAGGTCATGCTCGCCGGACGAGAATAGTCGCATGGCAGATCGATCGGCACGATGCCGTCCAGTTGCTTCTTCCAGTAGCTAAGTTGACGGTCGAGGACCTCGCCGCTGAGCCATTCGCGCTGCCACACCGCGAAGTCCGGATATTGGATCGGAAGCGGCGGTAGCGGGGAGGGTTGTCCTAGCGAGAAAGCGTCGTACAATGCGTCCAGCTCCTCGATCAGCACCGTGGTCGACCATGCATCCGAGACGATGTGATGCATGCACAGCATCAACAAGTAGTCTTCATCGCCGTATTGCAGCAAGTGCGCCCGGAAGAGTGGCCCGGTGGTCAAATCGTAGGGCGCCTGAGAGGCGGCGAGGAAGATCCGCGTGCTTTCGGCTTGCTGTTCTTCGTGCGGCAGATATCGCAGATCGTGACGCGGCATCTCAATCTTGAGTTCGGGCGCGACGAATTGCGCCGGTTTGCCGTCGGTCGCGCGAAATGTGGTGCGGAGCGCTTCATGCCGCGCAACAATCTCGTTGATGGCATCGAGCAGGGTGTGCGCCGATACCGCGATGTCCAGGCGCAGCGGGATCATCATGTTGTAAACGGAGGTGCCAGGCATCAACTGCTCGAAGAACCAAAGCCTTTGCTGCGCAAAAGAGAGGGGCGCCTGAAAAACCGATCCGCGGCGCTGAACGGCAGGCCGCTGCGAACTGCTCGTTTCCAGCAGCCTGGCTAACAGCGCCCGCTTCTGTTCTACGCTCTGAGTGGCCGATTCCATTGATTTTGGCGACACTAGTTCTGCCCCAGTTGCGTTCTGACCTGCTCGTCGCTCATTTGTTCGACCATTGCGATCATGTGCGACAGTTCGAGGGATTCATCGGCCATGCGTTCCAGGACGCTCGCGAGTTGCTCAATCGTCGGTGTCTCAAAGACGGTCCGGACGCTGATCTCCAGACCGAGCACCGCGCGCACTCGCGCGACCATCCGGGTGGCGAGCAGCGAGTGCCCACCCAGGCTGAAGAAGTTATCCGTTATCCCAACTCGCTCCAGACCGAACAGGTCTTGCCAGATCTTCTCCACCAGCTTTTCCATCTCCGTGCCCGCGGCTACGAATGGAGTCTCCATTTCGGGGCGCGGATGACGTTGCGCGGAGGGCGCCGCGGGTTGCGCCTCGACGTGGGCCATCGAGCGGGCGTGCGCGAGCCGTAGCGGCAGGCTGTAGGTGGAGATGCAAATCTGCGGCAGGCGCAAGTCGAGCGCCCGGCGAAAAGCCTGCACTCCTTCGGCGGGCAGGATTGCGTTCTTCAGAACCTCCGCCCGATGCGCTTCCATTTCGACCGGGATCTCGGTGTTGACCGCCATGCCGACCTCGGACCACGCATCCCAGTTGATGGTGGTGGTGAGGCGATTGCGCCGCGCCGACTCCCGCTGGGCGAAGGCGTCCTGGAAGGCATTGGCAGAACAATAATCCACTTGTCCGAATCCTCCTGCCAGTGAGGTGAGGGAGGAGAAGCTCACAAAGAAATCGAGCGGGGAATCTTCGAGCAGCGCGTGGAGTGTCATCGTGCCCTGGACCTTAGGTAAGAGAACCGCGTCGGCAGCTTGGCGAGTTTTCAATTGGATGAGACCGCCGCCGGCAACTCCCGCCGCGTGGATCACGCCATCCAGGTGGCCGAACCGCGCTCTGGTTTGGGCTAATACGGCGCTCATCTGGTCCGCGCACGCGACGTCGGCGCGGCAGACCAAGACTGTTGCGCCGGCTTGCTCCATGGCCGCGATCGCGGGGCCCATCGGCGAGCCTTCTCGAAGGCCGGAACGGCTGACCAACACCAGGCGCGCCCGGTAATCTCGCGCCAGAAACTCGGCGAGCGCAAAACCGATGCCGCCCAGGCCACCCGTAATCAGATAGACTCCCTCAGTGTGGAGCAGTGGCGCCGGCGGAGCGGGGGCCGTCGGCAATGGTTCCGCGCTCTCGATCCAGCGCCGCCGTCCCCGGTAGGCGACGATCGGGTCCAGGGAATCGGCGCGGTATTCCGCAAGGATCTGTGCGATGGCAACTTCCCGATGGTGCAGCGCGATATCGATGTTGCGCCAGCGTGTGTCAATCCTCTCGGCGGGCGCGACACGACACGGCCCGGCAAGCAAGGCCTTCGCCGGCTCGATGGCCTCCTCTCCCGTGACGGCCCAGGCGCCGGCGGAAATCACGTTCACGCGAGCCGGAGCGAGGTGGAACGCCAGGGCTTGAGCCAGATGCAGCAGCGGATAAAACACGGCGCCGGGATCGCCGGGGCTGGGGTCGACATTCCAAAAGTGCAAAATATCTCCAGGGATTTTTCCATCCGCGGCCAAAGCGTTGAAGAGCGCTTCGTAGTCCGCTGGTTCTTCGGGGCGAATCTCGAAGGCGTGCTCGCCGACCCTTCGGAATTGCGCGGCGCGCGCGACCGTTGTCACATCCGCCAGTTTTGCCGCCACAGCGGCGCCTAATCCGGCATCGTCGAGAAACACGAGCGCAGGCCCAGCCATGTCGCCGGGCTGCCCTCCCACACCGGCAACCGCTTTCCAGGAAGGCTCGTAAAACCATGCGTGGAAGTCTGGAATTTTCGCGAACCAGTCGCCACGCGGCGCCGTCTCCCCGATTAGCTCTACGTCGTAGCGTTGCCGCTCGAAGGGATACAAAGGCGCGGACACCCTCCGGCGGTTCTCGCGTGAATAGTATTGATTCCAGTCGACGGAGACGCCGTGAGACCAAAGCTGTCCAAGCGCGTCGAGAAGCGATTCCTGATCAGTGCCGGTTTGCGCCACGATGCCACCTCCAGCTTCGCGGAGGTAGGGCTGGAGCATTTTGGAGAGCGCCGATCCGGGCCCAACCTCAATAAATGCCCGGTGCCCCGCCGCGCAGAGCGTGCGGCAGCCGTCACCGAAACGAACCGGTTTCCGCAGATGATCCACCCAATAGGCGAACTCCCCGGCAGCCGCGGACTGCCATCCGCCGCTTCGGGTTTCGATGTAGGGAAGCGTCGGCGCTTTCAGACGAACGGATTCCAGCACAGTGCGGAACTGTTCCAGTACAGGGTCCATCGTGAAAGAGTGGAAGGCGTGCGAGGTGCGCAGCCGGATTCCCGCCGCTCCCTTCCACGCAAGCCTCGCTTCGAACTCGGCGATGGCGGATTCCTCACCCGACACGACGGTCAGCGCGGGACCATTCACCGAGGCGATTTCCAAGTCTTGCGGCAGCAGGGAGCGCACTTCGTCCTCCGCTAAGGAAGTCGCCAACATGGCGCCGGGAGCGGTGTCCTGCATGAGCATGCCACGCGCCGCCACTACGATGAGAGCATCCTCGAGCGACATCACGCCGGCCAGACAAGCCGCCACGTATTCACCCAGGCTGTGGCCGATCATGGCCGCCGGCTGAATGCCCCAATGCATCAACAGACGGGCCAGTGAGTACTCAACAGCGAACAGAGCCGGCTGTGCAAGCCACGTCTGGCGCAATTCGTCGTCGGTGGCGCCGCCCGCCATGATCGCCCGGCGAAGATCCGCCCCCATAATCGGTTCCAGCAAATCAGCGCAGCGGTCGAACTCGGCGCGGAAGACCGGCTCCCTCTCATATAGCCCGCGGCCCATGCCGGCGTGCTGCGATCCCTGCCCGGGGAACAAGTACACCGCGGCTCTTTGTTCCGAGGCCAGCACGGAACTGGAAAACGCCCCCGCAGCCCCTTCGGCATCGCTGGCCCGGCAGACCAGAAATCGGCGATAGGGATGAGCGCAACGTCCAACTGCCAGAGTGAAGGCCAAGTCGGCCAAACTGTTTGAGACATCGTTCTGCCAATGCGCGGCGAAATTGTCGGTCAGCCGGTCGAGTGCCGTCTGACAGCGCGCCGAGAGCAGCAGCAATTGATACGGGCGCGACAGGCCGGAGGGCTCAGTCTCCGGCGCCTGCTCCAGAACGGTGTGAGCGTTGGTGCCGCCGATACCGAACGCGTTCACCCCCGCCCGCCGGCGGTTGGCGTTCCAGGCCGAGACGCGGTCCTGCACCTTAAATGGAGTGGATGCGAAATCAATCGAAGGATTCGGCGTATGAAAATGCAACGACGGAGGCAATACAGCGCGTTCCACACAGAGTGCCGCTTTAATCAGGCCGGTGACTCCCGCCGCGGCGTCGAGATGTCCGATGTTGCTCTTCACGGACCCGATCGCGCAGAAGCCGCCTTTCTTGGTTCCAAACGCCTGCGTGAGACTGGCAATCTCGATCGGATCTCCCAGTGGCGTACCCGTGCCGTGGGCCTCCAGGTAACCGACGCTCTCGGGATCGACGCCCGCCAGCGCGAGAGCGGTCGCGATAACGGCCGCCTGCCCCTCGACGCTGGGTGCAGTGTAGCCTACCTTCATCGAACCGTCGTTATTGATGGCCGACCCCAGGATCACTGCCCGTACGCGGTCCCGATCCCGCAGTGCATCTTCGAGTCGCTTCAGGACGACGATGCCGGCTCCGTTCCCACCCACCGTACCGTGAGCTTCGGCATCGAATACGCGGCAATGACCATCGGGCGAGAGGATGCCGCCTTTTTCGTAGAAGTAGCCGCAATGCTGGGGGATGCGCACGGATACACCTCCCGCCAGAGCCATGTCGCACTCCTGATTCAGCAGCGCCTGGCAGGCCATCGCTACCGCCACCAGAGACGTTGAACAGGCCGTCTGCACGGTCACCGCAGGGCCGGTCAGGTTAAGTTTGTAAGCAGCGTAGGTAGTGAGGTGATCCTTGTCGTTGCCGATCGACACCTGGTAAGCGCCGATGGCAGCCACTAATTCCCGGCTGGCGCAAACCCGGTGTAAGTAGGAGCTGGTGCTGGACCCGGCGAAGATTCCGATCGGGCCGTCCACCGCTTCCGGAACGTAGCCTGCGTCTTCCAGCGCATGCCAGGCGCATTCCAGGAAAACGCGATGTTGTGGATCCAGGCCCTGGGCCTCGCGATGGCTAATGCCGAAGAACGGCGCATCGAACCAGAGCGCGTCCGCCAGCGCCGCGCCCGCATTCACGAAGCCAGGCTGATTGAGTATGGCAGGGTCGACGCCGTCGGCTAACATCTCTTCTTCGGTGAAAGCGCGCACCGACTCGACGCCGCCGCACAGGTTATTCCAGAATTCCTCAATGTCGCGCGCGCCAGGCCAGCGTCCGCTCATCCCGATAATCGCGATGGAATTGGCCGTCTCTGTCATCGCCCCAACTCCCGTCGCCGCGCCGCGCGCTCGCGCGCCTTTTCGACAGCCGACGGCTGGCTCTCGCGCTCACCGAGGAACGCGGCCAGACTCCGAATGGTCGGATAGTGGAACAATTCCACCACCGAAACTGCTCTGCGCGCCTCGCCTTCCAGGCGCTGGTGGATTCGGACGAGCGTCAGGGAGTTTCCTCCCACATCGAAAAAATTGTCATCGATCCCGACCCGTTCGAGATGCAACTCCTCCCGCCAAATCGCCAAGATGGTCTCTTCGATCTCGCTCCGTGGCGCCTCGTAAACTCGATCCGGAGAACGCTTCGGCCGGGGTAGTCTTGCGCGATCCACTTTGCCGTTGGGAGTTAAGAGAAAGGCGTCCAAGCGCACAAAGTCGGACGGGATCATATAGGGGGGTAGTTTGGCGCGGCATTGCTTCCGTATCTGATCTGCCAGCCATGCGTCGTCTACGGCGGGCGCGGCCAGGTAAGCGATCATGCGCGCCTCGGGCCCTTCACCGCTCACGATCACACAGGCCCCTCGCACCTCCGGCATTCTCGAAAGCACAGCCTCGATTTCTTCCAACTCGACGCGGAATCCGCGAATCTTCACCTGCCGGTCCATCCTGGCCAGGAATTCCAGATTCCCGTCCGTGCGGTAGCGCACCAAGTCTCCGGTGCGGTACACCCTCTCGCCCGCTCGGATCGGATGCGGCGTAAACCGTTCGGAGATTTCTTCCGGCCGATTCCGATATCCCCGCGCCAGGCCTGCGCCGCCGATCCACAGCTCCCCCGGGATGCCGATGGGCGCCGGATGCCCATGGCGGTCCATCACAAAAAGTTCCACGTTCGAGATGGCGCGTCCGATGGAAGGCGGAGCACCGTCGCCCGCGTCCTCGGGAACCGGGCCGGAGGTCGTCACCACGCTATTCTCGGTCGGCCCGTATTGATTGAAGACGCGGAACGGTAGCCCGGGCCGGGCGCCGCGCAGCAGCTTATCCCCGCCAGTGAATAGGAACCGCAAGCTGGACTCTTGCGGCCAGGGTTCACGCGTTACGGCGTCGAGAATGGGAGTCGGAACGAAACTATGCGTGATCTTCCGGGCGCAGAGCCATTCCGGAAGCCGCGCCGGAGCGAAGCGGATATCCTCGGGAACGAATTCGACGCTCGCGCCGGCCGCCAGATACGGCCAGATCTCCCAGGCGGCGGCGTCGAATCCGGGACTAGCGAATTGGGCGCCCCGGCTTTCCGGTGTAACCGCGAAGGCGCGATTGTGCCAGGCGATCAGATTACTGAGACCACGATGAGGGATCTCCACTCCTTTGGGCTTACCTGTGGAGCCGGAGGTGTAGATCAGGTACGCAATCGCGTCCTCGCGGTAAGGAACCTTTACGCTTGCGCACGTCCCCTCCGCAAGGGGATTCACTAAAGGAAACGCGCATTCGAAATCCCGATCGCACACCAGGACTGCCGCGTTCGAGTCCTCCAGAATCACCCTCAGCCGTTCGTCGGGGAGTTCCGGGTCCAAGAGCAGATACACCGCTCCGGTCTTGAGAGCGGCGAGCGCGGCAGCGATCATATCCGGTGACCGCGGGAGCTGGATTGCAACCACCGCGTCCAAGGTCACGCCACGATCCCGCAGGACGCCCGCCAGCCGTTCAGCCTGTAGATTGAGCTGGCGATAGGAGAGCGTATCGCCAGCGGCGCGAATCGCGGGCGCATCCGGACGATCAGCGACATTTTGCTCGAACGCCTGGAGTACTCCGCCGTCCCTGGGAAAGGGCGCCTCGGTCACCAGCCAATCGCCGAGCATCTGTCGTAGTTCGGACGCGGTGAGCAGATTCAACTCCGAGATGCGCCGGCCCGGATCGCCGGCAATCGAATCGAGGAGCGTTTCGTAGTGGTTTGCCATCCGCGCGATCCTGGGCTCATCGAACAGATCCCGGGAGAATTCCAGGACGCCCGAGACTCCGCCGCCAGAATCGTAGAGCGTCAGCGCCAGGTCAAATTTGGAAGTCGCGGTGAGCACCGGCGGCGTCTCCGGCCGGCCATCCGGCCCGGGGGCGCTGGCGTCGGGATAAAGCAGCAACTGGAACATCACTTGGAACAGCGGATTGCGGCCGGCGTCCCGCTCCGGATGCAGTTCGTCCACGAGCAGTTCAAATGGCAAGTCCTGATGCGCATATGCGCCAATCGCTGTCTCGCGGACGCGATCCACCAACTCCCGGAACGTGGGGTCCCCCGCTAAGCTGGTCCGCAAGACAAGGGAATTCACGAAGAATCCGATCAGGCCTTCCGTGTCGCCGTGGTTCCGGCCCGCAACGGGCGAACCAACCACGATGTCCTCCTGACCGGAGTAACGGCACAACAGAGTTTCGAAAGCTGCCAACAGCACCATGAAAAGCGTCGCGTTGCATTCGTCGGAAAGTGCTCGAAGGCGGGCGATCGTCTTCGGCTGTGGCCGCACGGGCACGCCAGATCCACGGAAGGAGGGTTGCGGAGGCCGCAAGCGGTCGGCTGGGAGGTCCAGTGCAGGGATGCCGGCCAGTTGCCGTTTCCAGTACTCGACCTGCAGTCCACGGACTTCGCCTTCCAGAAACTTGCGCTGCCAACGGGAAAAATCGGCGTATTGGATTGGCAGTTCGGGCAAGGGGGAAGGCATCCCCGCGGAGTAAGCGGCGTATAGAGCGTTGAGTTCCTGGAAGAATACGCTCAACGACCAGCCGTCGCAGACGATGTGATGCATCGTAAGCAGCAAGATATGGTCGTTGTCCTCCAGGCGCAACAGCTTGACCCGCAGCAGGGGACCGGTGCGAAGATCGAAGGGCGTGTTGTAGTCCTCCGCCGCGATCCTCTGGGCCTCGGCGTCCTGTATCTCCGGTCGTTTTTCACCCAGGTCGATCAACGGCAGTTCGACGTTCACCGATGCCGTGGTGATCTGCACGGGAACCCCGTTGGCGGCCACGAAGGTGGAACGCAGCACCTCATGGCGCCGCACGATCTCATTCAGGCAGCGCTGCAAAATTCCATGATCCACGGCGAAGCGGAGGCGCAGCGGGCTATCCATGGTGTACATGGAGGGCACGTTGGTCAACTGTTCGAGAAACCACAGCCTCTCTTGAGCGAATGACATCGGGGCCGTCCGATTGGCCGCAGCTTGCCTTTGCATGAGGCGCGAAAGCAACTGGCGGCGCTGATCGGACGCCGGGAGTCGATTCACTTGTACCTCGACGTTATCGCTCATTCAGTGGGGCCTTTTCTCGCCGGGATTTGTTAGATCCAGGCGGCTAACATCGTCGTCGAGTTCGTTAGTTCCAGACCATCGACGCCTGGTCTTTCACGAACCGGGACAAACGGTTTTCGAAATGGCAGCGCGGCTAATGCATCTCGGTTGGCAGCCGGCCCGATGATCCCAAGAGGGAAGACGCTTCCCTCGCGCGAGCCTTGCCGCGCGAAGCGCTCGAAATACTCCTCTGCGGGAAGAGGAGCGCGGAGCAAGCAATCCAGCGGAGTGTGGCTTGGCTCACCGGCTCTCAAACGGACTCCCCCAGATTGGAAGAGCTCATGAAGGTTTCCTGGTAGAGGCACGGGTCACTCTCCGATGTGAAAAGACTTTACCACAGATACCCTGGATTTTCTATATTCCAGACATCCGCTTTCATTTAATACTCGGTTAATGAATCGTACGACTGCATACACTATGAGGTGATCTCAGTAAACAGATCCGTCGATAATTAATTAAAAAGAAACAGATGATTGTGTTAGGATAAGACACCTTTTCAATGAGAAAAGGATCGCGCCCATGCCTAAGCGCCGCCCAGCCAAGCGGAATCAAAGGAGACCAGACGCCATGGAGAATACTGCAGAAACGACCCCCGTCGAAACCTCGAAGCAAGGGCTGTCCGAGGTTGGAACGCAACTGAACGAAGCGCAGGTAACGCTGAGCCAGCGTCTCTACGAGACCAATGTCGAGGGCCAAAAACAGCTGGCTGCGGTCGCCACCGCATTTGCGGCCGCAAAGCAGGAATTGGATCAGGACACCGCCAAACGCGCAGCCGAAGCGGCTACGGAATATGCTAAGGCCGCCGAACAGGCGAGCGGCAAAGAGAACGCGCAGCAGCTTCTTGCGGAAGCCTACCAGAACTACATCAAAACTCTGGAAGGTTTGCAGACGGAGGCCTGCCGCCGGTTACAGAACTTGTATACCGAACATGTGACCAAGTGGACGGAAGCCGAGGAGTCGGTGAGAAAACAGAGCCGGATGCAGTACGTGGATCACCTCAAGAGGGTCCAGCAGGTTTGGGCTTCTCTCGATGTTGCGTCGCTGGTACCCTAATACCCCAATTCTTCTTGCACGATTTGGATGACGCGCTCAGGCGTCGAGCGCAGAAAGAAATGATCTCCCGGAAGCATGCGCAGGCGGAATTGTCCTGTGGTCTGAGACGACCATGCGACCAGATCTCCGGAAATCACCTGGCCGTCTTGACTTCCGCCGAGCGAAGTGATTGGAAACGCGAACGGTGGTTCGGGGGCGTATTCGTAGCTCTCGAACATCTCGTGGTCCGCCCGCAACGCGGGAAGTATTAACTTCATCACCTCCGGGTTGCCAGCAATTTCCTTGGGGATTCCTCCGGCGCGCGTAACTTGCTCGAGAAAGAGCGAATCGTTCAGGCCGCAAATCGGTTTCCTCCGGCTGGGCAATTGAGGTGCGCGGCATGCCGAGGCAAAAAACCGAATCGGCGCCGGTTTAGCCCGTCTTCGAAGTTCGCGTGCCAGTTCAAACGATACAAGTCCGCCGAGGCTGTGTCCGAACAGCGCGTAAGGACAGTGAAACAAAGGTTCCAGCGCAGACGCCAGTTCGTGCGCCAGCGTCCGCAGATGGCGCGGTGGCTCTTCGGCGACGCGCCCTTCCCGGCCCGGCAGTTCGACTGCGCAAATTTGGATGTTCTTCGCTGACCGCCAGGGATGGAACATCGAAGCTCCCCCGCCCGCGAACGGTAGGCAGACGATGCGGAGATTGGCGCCGGTAGCTGGGCTAGGCGTAACCCATTGCGGAAAATCTGGATTCACCATTGCCGCTCCGCAACGATGAGCCTCCGCGGGGCTGCCGATAACTTCGCTGGCGCCTCGCGAGCTTCTGCCACCAATACCTCGGCAGCCTCTACGCCGATTTCCCGCTCCAGTTGCTCGCGGTTCCTTAGAATTCCGCGGTACACGGCGATCTGACGCTCCCTCCAGCGGGGCGTCTCCGCGCCGCGGAGCAATCGAAAGCCGGCGTTTAGCAGCATCTGTTCCATTTCGTCCAGGCAAGGTACCCAGGTGGTCATCGCGAGACGGCCACCGCTCTCGATGATGCGCCCTATCTCTTCCAGGGCACCCACTTTGTCGAGCACCATCCAGAAGGCGTCCACGCTCATGACTGCTCTCTGCGAGCGAACAGGTGCGCCGGTACTGGTAAAACTGCCTACGGCAAACGTGGCGCTACCGGACATCCCCATGCGCAAGCAAGTGTGATTCGCTTGCTCGATCGCTTCGGGCAAGATGTCCAGGCCTCGGAGGACGGCCCCGGTTCTCCGCGCTACCCAAAGACCCGGTCCGCCTCTTCCGCAGCCCACGTCCAGCAGATGAGACCCCACACTGAGCTTTAGCTCGCCCGCTAGGCATTCGAGATCTGTCACCGTGACAAATCCAAAAGGATCGGCATCCTCGGGGTAATCATCTCGATACGCGTCGCGCCAAATCTGGCTGAGAAGTGGAGTCTTGCCTGGAGATCGCAGAATTTCCCGGTAACGATCTTGCCGCCATGCTTGAGTCATGGCGTAATCCAATCAGACAATGAGGAAGGCATTGCGTAAGCGGCCTGTGTTCAGGAAGATGTTGCTCCCTTTGTGAACCGGGCTCTACCCAGAACGCTCTCTCAGTTTATACGGTTTATGCGCTGCGGGAAGCCAACATTTCAGTTCCAAAACGGTGAATTCCAAAGTGAACTCTTTTAGACTCAGGCCCGACCGTCTCCACCATGCAGCGCAAAGTTAAACAGCGACCGCTATCGGCAGCGAACAGGCGCTCGCAACATTGGAGGGGCTGTAGGCTCGAGTCCAGTTGCCGACCCAGATAGCCGAGTGGGAGTCAGCGAGATCACGTTTGTCTGATCGTCTCTGCCGGGTCGCCAAGGTTTCAATCCAAGCTTCATGGACCACATTTTTTTCGGAGAAGCGGAAACGAAGGGCCCTTCCAATTCACTATTCGACCAGGAGATGAGCGACCGAATCAAGCTCACGGCGGCCAAGTACCTGACTCCTATGAATTGCGCGAATCGCTGCAGGCGAACCCGAAGACGGCGGTGAGCGGAATCGTGAAATGAAAAACTAACAAAAAGGCCGGCACTAGCAGAATCGGTCCGGTGTATACTGTCCCGTACGGAAAGCCAAAACGAAAATCCTGGCCTATAACGGGCCCTGGCGCACGCCACTTTCAGTCAGATTCGCGGGGAATTAAGAGGGTGAAGTGAACAATCTTACAATTCAATGTCCAAGTGCGATGGAAGAAAACGATGACGCTCTCGTATTTGGCGTAGTCGAGGGAACCGCGGAACGGCCGCAAGTCGCGTACCTGACAACGCCACAGCCGCTGACGCAAGAGATCCGGGATCTATGTTCGCCGGCGACACCCGCAGAAGTACTCAGAATAGCAACACATTGCGTAAGATACCGGTGCATTCACTTTGAACGTGAAAACTGCACCCTCGCGCAGCGTGTCGTCCAGATCCTCCCGGCCGCCGTTGAGCAGATTCCCGCTTGCAAGCTTCGACCGGTCTGTCGATGGTGGTTGCAGGAGGGAAAATCGGCCTGCTTCCGTTGTCCCCAAATAGTTCGCACGCCATCGTTCGTTACCGACGTGCACAGGAAGGTTGCGGGTTCACAATCCGTAACCGGAGAACTGTCCCCCACCCCACCCTCGTTATCCATAGAAAGGTAAGCAATGGCAAAAAACGATATCACGCAACCATCCAGTCAGGGCGCCGCTTCCACGGTGGCTCTGGAAAATCTTACGGAATCCATCGCACGAGCCACGCTCAGAGCTCTCGACGAGCGGCAATTGGCGAGTGCCGCGGGCGGCACTGCAAACCTGCCCATAGGCGACGGGCACACGGTCTTGGGCATCATCATCCCCTGCGAGCGATTCGGCATCCTCGGACTTGGCGGTTCGGAGCCCTGTCACTGCCACGTCGTCATGGGAATCATTATCATGCACCCGCCAAAAATCGAGCCGATTGACTCCACAGGGGGTGCCGGCGCGAAAAAGGCCACATAAATCACAACACTACTAAAGAAAGGAGGAACCAATGGCGGAAACTAAGGAGCATAAACCCATATATAGACCGTTATATGCAGCAACAGTGCACCGTTGTTGCGCGAAGGGCGACCTGGGCGAGATGAAAGCGCTGCTGGCCGAGGCCGAACAACTCCAAGAACACGGGAATCTCTCGGCGGCTCTTGAAATATTGAAATGCGAGATTGCCAGATTAGAGAAGAGGTAGCGCGTAAGCGCCTCGTTTGGAAGCAAACCGGGCGCTTAACCGGAACGTTGTAGTCACCATGGAAACGCCGCCACGCTCACTTTCGGAAGACGATATCACGAAGTTTGTCCCGGTCCACGTGGTCTGGGAGATTACTCTGGCGTGCGATCTGAAATGCCTGCACTGCGGATCCCGCGCGGGCCGCAAGCGCCCCGCGGAGTTGACCACGGCCGAGTGTCTGGAGGTGGTGGAAGCGCTGGCCCGCCTGGGAACGCGAGAGATTACGCTGATTGGCGGCGAAGCATATCTGCGAAAAGATTGGACCGAGATCATCCGCGCCATCAGATCTCACGGAATTTATTGCGCGACCCAAACCGGGGGCCGGAATTTTACGCCGCGACGTCTGGCGGAAGCAGTGCAGGCCGGACTGAATGGCCTGGGTGTTTCGCTCGATGGACTTGAGACTCTACACGACGAACTCCGCGGTGTCCCTGGTTCCTTCGCGCATGCGCTCGACACGCTCCAGCGCGCGCGGGAAGCAGGCTTGAACATCAGCGTGAACACCCAGATCGGGGCGAAAGTCATGCCGGACCTTCCCGAGTTGATGGACACGATCGTCAAATGCGGGGCGAAACAGTGGCAGATACAGATTACGGTGGCTATGGGTAACGCAGCCGACCATCCGGAGCTTTTGCTGCAGCCGTATCGCCTGGTGGAGTTGATGCCTTTGCTCGCGCGCCTTTATCAGGAAGGCGCTGATCGCGGTCTGCTGCTGGTGCCGGGAAACAATATTGGATACTTCGGACCTTATGAGCACATATGGCGGGGATTCGGCGACGAACGTGTGCACTGGTCGGGATGCCCGGCCGGCCAGACCGGGCTTGCCCTGGAGGCCGATGGTACCGTGAAGGGCTGTCCGTCTCTCGCCACCGTCGGGTTCGCGGGCGGCAATGTGCGAGATCTGACTCTCGAACAGATCTGGAACAGCAGTAAGGAAATTCATTTTGGACGCCTGAGGTCCGTGGACGATCTGTGGGGCTTCTGCCGCACTTGCTACTACGCGGACATTTGCCGGGGCGGATGCACCTGGACTTCGCATTCGCTGCTGGGCCGGCCAGGCAATAATCCATACTGCCACTATCGCGCTTTAGAGTTGCAAAAGGATGGGCTTCGAGAACGGATCGTGAAGGTTTCCGACGCGGCCCCAGCCCCGTTTGCGGTAGGCGAATTCGCGCTGATCACCGAACGGATTGCGGATGGCTCGGTCGTCTCCAACTCTACTTCACAGCGCCAGTTAGTAAAGCTCGGGGACAAAGGCGAGCAGTGGGAATCGCCACAGGAAGGGCACATCCCACCCAGCCTGGAACTGTGTAGGGGTTGCGATTCATATATCTGGCCTGGCGAGACGTCATGTCCGCATTGCGGCGCCAACGTCCAGGTCGCGGCGCGGCGCTACGACGAGGATAGCCGCCGCCGAAAGGCGGTTATCGCCGATGTCAAACGGCTCCTGAGTGAATTGGCCCCCGCCGCTTCCGCCTGAACGCAACAGCCTGGACCCGGCACATAAGAACTTCCGTCCACTCCGATCCGCCGCGCTGCTATTCCAATGCTGCGCGAAGATCTGGCCCCGGGGCTGTTGTGCATTCCAATCTTGTGCATTCCCGTCTGTGACTATTTCGCGGGGACCTGATACAATCGCATGCCAGGATGGGCCTGCGATGCAGTTGTCGGAGATAGCACGGAGTTTATGAAACTTTTGATCAAAATCTGTCTTGCGGTATCGGCGGCCTCTGTGGCGGCGGTGTTTTTCTACTTGATAACTCAACGTCCGACGCCCGCCTCGGCCGCCACCTCGGAAGGCGTTGACCGTATCGCTGGAAAGCCGGACTTCAACGGAATCTGGGAGGCGAATAACACCGCCAACTGGGACCTTCTGACCCATCAGGCGCGTCCGATGGTGGCTCAGCCCGGATACCTCCCAAATACTGTCGTTCTTGCGGCTCCGGTGCTCGCACTGGGATCGCTCGGATGGGTTCCGGGAGGTCTCGGCGTGGTAGAGGGCGACGAGATTCCGTACCAACCGTGGGCGGCCGCGAGAAAGAAGGAGAATGAGGAGCACTGGATCGATCGCGATCCGGAACTGAAATGTTACCAGCCCGGTATCCCGCGCGGCATGTACATGCCGCATCCCTTCCAGATCATTCAGAGCAACACCAAAATCCAGATGATCTTCGAATTTGCGAATGCCCAGCGTACGATTCATCTCACAAAGATGGAGCCCTATCCGAACGTGCTGTGGATGGGATACTCGGTGGGCCATTGGGAGGGCGACACGCTGGTGGTGGACGTCTCCGATTTCACGGATGCAACGTGGTTCGACCGGTCCGGAGACTTCCACAGCGACGCGCTGCATGTGACGGAGCGTTACTCGCTGGCCGATAAAGACGTCATCCATTATGAAGCCACGATTGAAGACCCGCAGGTTTTCACTCGGGCCTGGAAGATCAGCATGCCGCTCTATCGCCGGCTGGAGCCGAATGCGCAGTTGACTGATTTCAGGTGTGTGGAGATGGTGGAAGAGACCATGTATGGGCACCTTCGCAAGCACCAGCTTGTCAAGCATTGGGAAGGCGAGACGATGAACGTGGATATTACTCGCAAGATTCCGCCTCCTGGCGAGGTGGACCAGCTTTATATTTCCGGCAATCCGCCGGCCAAGAAGTAAAGAGAAGCAGTAACCAGGGAATTGGAAGGGAAGAATCAGGAGAGTCTTTTATGCAAGCCAAGTTTACCGTTGCAGCAGTTGTCACCACTGGTATCGCCTTGTTGTTATGCGCGCCCCCGCTGAGCGCCCATCACGCGTTCGCCGCGGAATTCGATGCGAATAAGCCAGTGCATTTCGAGAATGCCACCGTCACGAAAGTGGAGTTCGTGAATCCCCACTGCTGGATTCACGTGGATGTGAAGATGCCGGACGGGACGGTGGAGAACTGGGCCATCGAGGCAGGGAGTCCCAACATCCTGATGCGAAGAGGCATCACCCGCTTCACGCTCAAGGTCGGCGACAAGATCAATATTTCCGGCTACCAGGCGAAAGACGGGCTGCAGCGCGCCAACGGTCGGGATTTAACGTTGCCGAACGGCCAGAAGCTGTTCCTAGGGTCTTCCGGTACCGGTGCTCCGTACGAAGTGCAGCGTCCCGGCATTGACACCAAAGAAAACCCGCAGGACAAAGATTCGCAAGAGAAGAAAGAGCAATGAGCGATCGATCTGCAATCGCCGCTGCCGCGCTGGCGTGTGTCGCTGCGCTCGTGGTGGCAGCGGTTTCCGTGCGTGGCCAGACCCCGGCCTCGCCAGCCAAATCGACCAGTGCGAAGGCGCCGGCAACGGCGAAAGCAGGCAGTCCGCCCCGCTTGCCGTGGGGCGACCCTGACCTGCAAGGCACCTGGTTCGTGCTGTACGACGTGCCTCTGGAGCGTTCGGCGGCCAACGCGGGCAAGGAATTCCTGACGGATGCGGAAGTCGAAGCCTCGGACGAGAAGAAGGGACTCAATCCCGGACGGAACGCCCGTTCTTCCAACGCACAACAAGACGTCAGCGGCGCCTACAACGCGGTATTCAATTCGGTCTTGAAAACTGGCAAGCGCACGTCGATGATCATCGATCCGCCGGACGGGAAAATCCCTCCCATCGTTCCCGGATCTCCGGCGGCCAAATTCGGCCAGGGATTCCGGCTTGGTCTAGGGACCGATCCGGGCGTAAACGATAACCCGGAGACCATTCCGCAGAATCCGCGCTGCCTCGGCGTGCCGATGCCGTTCCTCCCGCTGAACACCTTGTTTGCACAGGGCACGGTGATGCAAATCGTGCAATCTCCGAAATCCATGGGCATCTACATGGAAGACGATCACGCCGGCGGCGGCAACCGGGTCATCTACATGGATGGCCGGCCGCATGCGCCCGCGAGAGCGAAGTTTTTCCTCGGAGATTCGCGCGGCCATTGGGAGGGAAACACACTCGTTGTGGAAACCACGAATTTCTTGCAGGGCTTCCGCGGTTCCAACCCCGACACCTACAAGATGGTTGAGCACATCACGCGCGTCGATGCGCACACTTTGCGCCGCGATATTACGTTCATCGACCCCCAAACCTGGACCAGGCCGTGGACCGTTACCATCGAGATGGGACGGGCTCCGGACGGGAAGCACATGATCTTCGATTCGGCCTGTCACGAGGGAAACGAGGGAATCATCGGCATCCTCTACGGGAATCTCAAGGAAGGGCAGCAAGAGAAGAAGTAAAACTTCTCGGAATACGGGATTGCTCCCACTCGGAATCCTGCTTGCGTTCGCGAGCGGTGCTGCCGCGCTAATCTACGAGGTCGTCTGGTTTCAGATCCTGGAACTGGTCATCGGCTCCACTGCCGTATCGCTCGGAATCCTGCTCGCTACCTTCATGGGCGGGATGTGTCTCGGCAGTTGGTTATTCCCGCGAGCCTTTTCAGCCAGGCGTCATCCCTTGCGCGTGTATGCGCTGATCGAGCTTGGGATCGGCGTGCTGGGAATTCTGGCGTTGCATCTGATTCCGCTGGCGGGCAGTGTTTACACCGCCTGGGGCGGATATGGCGTGCCAGGATTTCTGCTCCGTGGAGTGGTTGCGGCGGCCTGTCTCCTGCCTCCCACTTTGCTGATGGGCGCCACATTGCCCGCATTGTCGCGCCTGGCCCACGCGGCACAGAACGGGATCCCGTGGCTGGGCGTTTATTATGGCGCAAACATCGCGGGGGCCGTAATCGGATGCCTGCTCGCCGGCTTTTACTTGCTGCGCCTGTACGACATCACCCTGGCGACGTACGCCGCAGCGGGAATCAATTTAGCGATGGCTGTGGTGTCCGCCACCTTCGGAGGAAAGATCCAGCGTGCGTTCCCGCGGGAAGGACTTGCTACCGCGCCCGGATCCGGAATCGTGTACCTCGCTATCGCACTGTCGGGCCTCTGCGCTTTAGGCGCGGAAGCGATCTGGACGCGTTTGCTGGCGCTGCTGTTCGGCGCATCGGTATACGCGTTTTCCATTATCCTGGCGGTTTTTCTCGCAGGCTTGGGGCTCGGCAGCGGCATCGGCGCTTGGCTTTCGCGAACGGCCTTGCGTCCGCGGGTCGCATTAGGCTGGTGTCAAATTCTGGCAGTACCGGCCATGGCGTGGACAGCCTATAATCTGGCTGCATCGCTGCCTTACTGGAACATGATTCCGACGCTCTCCTCCGACGTCTGGGTTCACTTTCAACTGGACCTGGCTCGCGCGACTTGGGCCTTGTTACCACCGACGGTCCTGTGGGGCGCGAGTTTCCCGTTGGCGCTTCAAGCTGTGGCCGGCAACAAACAAGATGCCGGACAACTGATGGCGCGGGTCTATGCCGCCAACACATTGGGCGCGATTGCCGGGGCGCTCGCCGCGAGCCTGATGCTCATCGCCTGGCTCGGATCGCAACATGCCGAGCAGGTGCTCATGGCGCTGTCCCTCATCGCGGGCCTGGCGCTTTCCATCAGTTCGTTCACGCGCTTGTCCCGCGCAAGCGTCGTCGCCGTTGCGGCGGTGCTGGCCGCGTTCTCCGTCTTCAGCGTCCCACGGGTTCCCCCAGTGCTGATTGCGTACGGCCGCTATGCGGCCAGTTGGGTGGGCAAAGGACAAATCGTTTATGCCGCCGAAGGCATGAACTCCTCGGTGGCGGTTTCGCGCTTTCCCAACGGAGCAGAGACATTCCACGTCGCCGGGAAGATCCAGGCTTCGAATGTGCCGCGCGACATGCGTTTGCAGCGCATGCTGGGACACCTGACCACGCTGACGAATGCCCACCCGCGCTCGGTCCTGGTAATCGGCTGCGGAGCCGGGGTTACGGCGGGCGCGGTGTCGATCGATCCCAGGGTCGAGCAGGAGACCGTAGTGGAGATCGAGCCGCTGGTCTTCGAGGCCGCCGCAAAATACTTCGGCGAGTCGAATTTTGATGTCCTCCACAATCCCAAGGTCCAGGTGCATATTGACGATGGACGGCATTATCTGATGACCACGAAGGAACGGTTCGACGGGATCACGATCGATCCGCTCGACCCGTGGGTCAAGGGCGCGGCGGGTTTCTACACGGAGGAATTCCTCGAAACGTTAAAGCACCGTCTCAACCCCGGCGCCACGGTGACGCTGTACGTCCAATTGTTCGAGACCGATTTAGAAGCCGTCAAGAGCACGGTGGCAACGTTCTTCCAGGTTTTTCCCAACGGCACCATCTGGGGCAACCCATACCAGGGACAGGGTCACGATATGATCCTGCTGGCCAAAGTCGAGCCGCTGAGAATCGATCTCGACCAAATGGAGCAGCGGATCGGCTATCGGCCCAGCAACAGCCCGGTCGCAACTTCGCTGGCGGAAATCGGCATGAACTCTCCCGTGGATTTGTTTGCGACCTACGCCGGCCGCGGATCCGATCTAAAAGCATGGCTGCGCGGCGCAGCGATCAATCATGATGCGAACCTGCGGATGCAATATCTGGCGGGCTTGGGGCTGGATCGTGACGATGCGGCGGTGATCTATGCGGGCATGCTTGCCTACCGGCGCTTTCCCGACGATATCTTCGTCAGCGCGGAAGGCAGAGTGGACTCATTACGCGACGCTATTCGCCTCCTGCGCTAATCGTACAGGCGTCCTTCCAACCCTCCCGGCAGGCGAGCGCATACAAAGCAGCAGGCCTCCGGTCGCGAATCTCACCTTTGGAACCTCGCAGGATGATCGGATAGTCCTTGAGCGTTGGCGGCGCGTAGGCGAAGCGCTGCCCGCCCCTGCTGAGCATGATCAGATTCTGGCACGCCACCTGAAATCCCTGTTCACATCCGCGTGAGAATGGCGTCGCGGCCTGTGCAGGGTTGAGCCGGCGAAGATCCTCGCCCGATCGCGCCAGCGCGATGTCCATGAGCCCGGCATCGTTGCACGCCCACCCCGAACCCTGGTTGCAGAAGCCCAACTCTACATCGGCGAGATAGGGACAGGCGTACGCACGGCCCTCCTGACAAGCATTTCTCCAGAAGGGCAGCCATTGTCCGGGGTGGTTGTCACCCACGCCTTGCGCGGCGCTCATTCCGGCGAAGATGACGCCCCAAATCGACATATACGCCAGATTACGCGCGGGCCCTCGCAACCGCCTGCCCAAGACCGCCGGATCGAACGCACGCAGCCACTTCGAGCGAACCAACCAATCGATCCCTTGGACCGATAGGTTCAACAG
>JASHQT010000399.1 GCA_030039005.1 Bryobacteraceae bacterium | reverse complement strand
CAGGCGAACTCGCCGAGGCGCGTTTCGATGGCTTCGTTCGCGCCACCCGGTGTTTGTGAGGTGACCGCGCCCAGGCGCGCGCAGGCCGAGAACAGGCTGGCGGTTTTGCGGTCCACCAGCTCCATGTAGTCCGCCTCGGAGATGTCGATCTTGCCGATGCGCTCCAGTTGCAGCAACTCGCCTTCCACCATCATTTGAGTGAGCGCGATCAACAGATCGAGAACGTGGAAATTGCGCTCGCGGAGGGCGACCTGGAACGCCTGCATGTAGAGCCAGTCGCCCGCGAGCACGCAGGTGTGATTGCCCCAGATGGTGTTCGAAGACGGACGGCCGCGGCGCGTTTTCGCGATATCGATGACGTCATCGTGGACCAGCGTGGCGGCATGGATCATCTCCACTACGGCGGCCATGCGGATGGTTCCATCGGTGACTTCACCCACCAGTTGCGAGGCGAGCAGCACCAGGATGGGGCGCAGGCGTTTGCCGCCGCCATCCTGCAAATAGCGCGAAATGGTGGTGACCGCGTCAACGCTGGCTACCGATTCCAGGCTGATCTCGCGCTCCACGCGCTCGAGATCTTTCTTGACGAGCTCGAAGATCTCCCGCGCGGTGAGAGTTTGACCCAGCCTGCCGAGTCCCATGGATTTTTAAGTTTAGCAGGTTGGGTCGCGAACGCTATTTTTGCGGACAGCGCTGGCCTCGTGCCGGGCGCTGCGCGCCGTGGCGGGGTTGGGGATTGGCGGGGCTGGCACGCAAAAGTAACGCAGGGAGCTAATATTGGGTCCCCCATCCGCTCAACACGAACAGGCCCAGGACTAAGGCCGCGACGCCGAGCCACCGGCGGACCGTCATCGCTATCTTGAGTCCTCTCGTAAAATCCTCAGGATTCTTGGCCTTCTTGCGCAGATACGGAATGATCGGTCCGGGAGGGCTCAAGTAGCATGCTAACTTCTACGATCATTAGCAGCAGCGACGTGAAATACCGCATCAGAGCTCATCTTATACTGCCCGGCGGCCCACACTTGCGAGGCCACCGCCGAGAGATACGACACAATACAGATTTAGCGCACCAGGAAGTCACCCCCGTTCCGCGACCCCTGTGGTAAATCTGGAAATGTCGCGGCATGCTGGGCGAGCAATTTCAGCTCCTGTTCCTGCTCTACGTCCGGCCGGTGCAGGCGGCCAGCCGGATCATCGATCGCGGGCGGATCTGGTTTGCGGTGGTAGCCGCGTTTCTGGCGCTGGCGCTCGCACCGGGCCGTGTGATTCTGCCAAGGTTCGGCGGCCAGCTCGCACAGATCATCTTGGTCGCGATTCAGCCGGTTTCCAGTCTCCGGATCCTGGGCGCGATCGCGCTGGCATATGTTCCGGCCGCGATCCTAGTGATGATGGTCTACCGCTGGCGTGAAAGTTTCGCGGTGATGCTGCGCAAGGATTATTTGACGTTGCTCAACTGCGTGTTGCTCGCGATCGCGGCGGCGTTTCTACCGGTGATCGTCGGGACGCGGATCATGTATCTGGGAGGGTTCGCCACGCTGGTCCTGGAGATCGCGGCGCAGATTTATTTTCTGGTTTTGGCGGCATGCTCGATTCGCACACTGTACGGATGCGGGGCGGCGATGGCATTGGTCACGGCGGTGATCGGGATGGCCGCGATGTTCGGCGGCGTGATTGCGTTTCTGTTTCTGGGCGGGCTGATGTACTACGTCGCGTCGCCGTTTTTGCTGTTTTACGCGTACATTCTTTTGAGCTCCGACATGCGCTCGCTGGGCGAAGGATTGCGGGCGCGGCAGCATTTGCGGCAACAATTGGACATCGCCGCCACGAATCCACAGGATGGCGACGCGCAGTATCAGCTCGGATTGATTTATCAGCAGCGGCATCAATACGACGAAGCGCGCAAGCGTTTCACGCGCGCAGCCGAGATTGATGCGCGCGAGGCCGATCCCGTGTTTCAGCTCGGGCGGATCGCGCTCGAAGAAGAACGCTGGAACGATGCGATTAATTTGCTCAGCCGCGCCGCGGCGCTCGATGATCAGTGCTGCTCGCATGAAGTGTGGCGCGAGTTGGGAGTGGCGTACTTCCGCGCCGGGCGCATGGAAGAGGCGCGCGAGGATTTGGCTAAGTTTGTGGACCGGCGGCCCTACGATCCCGAAGGACTGTATTGGTTCGGCAAGGCTCTAGCCGCGCTGGGGCGCACGGAGGAAGCGCGCAGCCAATTCCAGCAGTGCCGCGAAGCGGTGGACACCATGCCCGGAAATCGACGCAGGCAACTGGCGAAGTGGAAGCGATTGGCGAGCGCCGAGCTGAGGAGCCTTTAGGTAAGCAGAAGGCGGCGGAAATTGGCGCTGGTGGCCGCCGAGATCGCTTCGTAGGATTCACCGCGCAGCTCGGCGAGCTTTTGCGCTGTGTGAACGATCAACGCCGGCTCATTGCGTTTGCCGCGCTTGGGAACGGGCGCCAGATACGGCGCGTCAGTCTCGATCAGAATGCGATCGCGCGGCGCGGACTTGGCCGCGTCCTGCACGTCAAGCGCTTTGGGGAACGTTACGATGCCGCCGAAGCTCAGGTAGAAACCCAGATCGATCGCGCGGCGCCCTTGCTCGGGACCGCCCGAAAAACAATGCATGATGCCGCCGATCGCGTGCGGCGTCCAATGCTCTTCGATGAGCGCGAGCGTGTCGTCCCAGGCTTCGCGCGTGTGAATGACGATGGGCTTGCGCGCGGCCGCCGCGATTTCCATTTGCGCGATGAATACTGATTTCTGGACTTCGCGCGGCGAGAAATCGTAGTGATAATCGAGGCCGATCTCGCCGAGGGCGAGGACCTTGGGATGCGCGAGGAAATCGGCGAGGCGCCCCAGATCGGCCGGGCCGGCCTTGGCGGCATCGTGCGGATGGATGCCGACAGTTGCGTAAAACTCGGCGTGCCGCTCGGCGAGGCGAATGCCGGCTTCGAGATCGGGCGGACCAGTGCCGGTCCCGATGGCCAGCATGTGCTCGACGCCGGCGGCGAGGGCGCGGTCGATGACGGCATCGCGGTCTGGATCGAAATCGGCGCTGTCGAGATGGCAGTGGGAATCAATCATCTTTTAAAGGTCCCGCACGCAAGAGTGGGTGCGCCACATTTCGGTGCGTGCGCTACTTCAGCCGCGCGCCGATGGGCACGTCTTCGAGAAAACCGGCCAGCACGGGCTTGCCGCCTTCGAGCGACGCCGCGACAATCATGCCGTTGGATTCGATGCCGCGCAGCTTGCGCGGCTGAAGATTGGCGACGATCACCACTTTGCGGCCGACCATCTGCTCCGGCGCATAGGACTCGGCGATGCCGGCAACGATCGTGCGCGGCTCGGGCTCGCCGATATCGATCCTCATATGCAGCAGTTTGTCGGCGCCCTTCACGCGCTCGGCGCTGAGCACCTGGCCGACACGCAGGTCCACTTTGGCGAAGTCGTCGATGGCGATTTTGGGTTCGGCAGAAATTGCCGCGGCGGCCGCGGCTTTGGGCGCGCCGAACAATTCCGCCTGCCGCGCCTTTTCCTGCACCTCGAGATTTTCCATTTTGGCGATGGCGCTCGCGTCCAAGCGCGGAAAGACGGCGGCCACGGAACCGATCTTCTGCCCCGCGGGCAGCTTGCCCCAATGCAAGTCGGCGAACGTGACGGATTCGATGGGCGCGGTCATGCCGAGCTGGATCCAAATGTTGCGCGACGCATTGGGCATCACCGGATAAATCCAGGCGCACAAGATGCGCAGCGCTTCGGCGGCGGTGTACAGCGTTTCGTCCAACTGCTGCGTGGAGAAATCGCTCGTATCCTTGGCGAGCTTCCAGGGCGCGCGCTCGACGATGAATTTGTCGATCACCGAGATGAATCCCCACAACGTTTCGAGGCCGCGCGAGAAATTGAAGTCGCAAAACGCCTCCATCGCGTTTTCGGTGGTGCGGCGCGCGGTTTCGGCGATGTCGGGCGCGCCCGGCGAATCGGGAATCCGTCCGTCGCGATTCTGGCGGATCAGCGTTAGGGTACGGCTGGCGAGGTTGCCGAGGCCGTTGGCGAGATCGGCATTGTAGCGCTGGATCAGCGCGTCGTAGCTGAAGCTGCCGTCCTGGCCGAAGGTGATCTCGCGCAGCAGAAAATAGCGCAGCGCGTCGTTGCCCACGACGTCCGAGATGGGGCCGGGCCGCACGACGTTGCCGCGCGACTTGCTCATTTTGTTCTCTTCGTGCAGAATCCAGCCGTGCGCGAAGATCTGCTTGGGCAGCGGCAGATCGGCGGCCATCAGAAACGCCGGCCAGTACACGGCATGGAAGCGCAGAATGTCCTTGCCGATCAAATGCAGGTCGGCCGGCCACAGGTCCTGATCCTTCACGGCGCTCATGTAGGAGATCAGCGCGTCGAACCAGACATAAAAAACGTGATGGCCTTCCACGGGCGCGCGAATGCCCCATTGGATGTTGGTGCGCGTGATGGAGAGATCGTTCAAGCCCTGCTGGACGAAGGCGATCATTTCGTTGCGGCGGTGATCGGGCTTCACGAACTCGGGATGTTTTTCGTAGAGCTCGAGCAGGCGCGGGCCAAATGCCGAGAGCTTGAAGAAATAATTTTCTTCGGTCAGCGTTTCGGTGGGATTTCCGCAGGTGGGGCAGGGATCGCCAGGCTTCACGTCGTTGACGTACGCCTCTTCGCTCACGCAGTAGGCGCCGGTGTACGAACCTTTGTAGATGTAGCCGTTTTTTTCGCAGCGCTCGAAGAGCCAGCGTACGGTTTCGTGATGCTTGGGGTCGGAAGTGCGGATGAACTGGTCGTAATCGATGCCCAGCCTGGCCCACTGGCTGATGAACTCGGCCGCCATCTTGGTCGTGTACGCGAGCGGATTGACGCCCGCGGCCTGCGCGGCGCGCTCCACCTTGAGCGAGTGTTCGTCGGAGCCGGTGGTGAGCACTACCGGATCGTAGCCTTCCATTTTTTTGAAGCGCTTGATCATGTCAGCGACGAAGGTGGAGTAAGCGGTGCCGAGGTGCGGCGCGGCGTTGACGTAATAGATGGGAGTGGTGAGGTAATATTTCATCGAGAGTGCTTTAAGTAAGCGAGATTAGCGGCAGCGAGAATTTGCTTCAGCGGCACGCCGGATTCGATGGCGAGCTTGCGGCAGTCCTCATATTCCGGCGCAAAAGATCCGTTCTCGGCGATCTTGATGCGCACGGTCCCATGGGGCGTGTCGACTTCAATCGAGTGCCGTGCCTTCACGCGGCGTTCGGCCGAATAGATGCGCAGGCCGAGTGTGGTGGTTTCTTCGAAGACGATGCGGGCGAGTGTTTCGCGATCTTCGGGCCGCGCGATCACGCTGAGCAGCGTGCCGGGCCGCGATTTTTTCATCAGCACCGGAGCCAGCGTGACGTCGAGCGCGCCGGCTTCGAATAGGCGTTCCAGGGCGTAGCCGAGCACTTGTGGAGTGGAGTCGTCGATGTTGGCTTCGAGCACGGCAACGGTGGTGGATTCTTCGGCGTTCGTGGTCTCGCCGATCAACACGCGCAGGACGTTGGCATGTTCGGGAAAATCGTAGTCGCCCGCGCCGTAGCCGCTAGTCGCCAGGCGCATGGGTGGGAGCGCGCCGAAATCGGTAGCGAGCGTGACGGCGATAGCGGCGCCGGTGGGGGTGGTCAATTCGAGGCTCGGGCCGCGCGCATAAATCGGCTTGTCCGTGAGAAGCTCGGAGGTCGCGGGAGCGGGGACGGGCAGCACGCCATGTTCGGTCTTCACCGTGCCGCTGCCGACATTGACGGGCGAGCAATAGACCGCGCCGACTCCAAGTAGATCGAGCCCCACGCAGGCGCCCACGATGTCGCAGATGGAATCGACGGCGCCGACCTCGTGGAAATGGACTTTCTCGATCGGGATGTCGTGGACCTTGGCCTCGGCTTCGCCCAGGCGCTGAAACACGGCCGAGGCATTTTGTTTGGCGCGATCCGAGATGCCGGATTTGGCGATGAGATCCAGGATGTGGTGCAGGTGGCGATGAGATTTGCCGTCGCCCGCGGCATCGCTGAGAATGACGCGGAACTTAGAAGCGGCGATGCCGCGCCGCTTGGTCTTTTCCACTTCGAATTTCGCGCCGGTAGAGAGCGCTTCAAGCGACTGCACGAGCGCCTGCGCGCCGGCGCCGGCGCCGATCAGCGCGTCAATTAGTGCGCCGACCGTCATGTCCCCGCTGATCCCGGAGAAGGCGTCGAGGTAACAGATTTTCATGCGATCAGTTGAGGCAGCAACTCGCCGGAGGGGCCCTGGAGAAATTCGTCGATGGCGTCCGACAGTCCGGTCTCGGCGATATTGATTTCGACCACGCGCGCACCGGAGGATTTCGCGAGCGGGGCAAGGCCGGCGGCCGGATAGACCAGCGCCGATGTTCCGATCAGCAGGAACAGGTCGGCCGCGCGCGCCGCGGATTCGGCTTGCTTCCAGATGTTCGCGGGCAGCGGCTCGCCGAACCAGACCACGCCGGGGCGCAGCAAGCCGCTGCATTCGCAGCGCGGCGGAAGATCGGGCAGCGGCGACCGGCGATCTTCGCGCTCGCGCGTGCATTCCATGCAGCGCAGGATCCAGATGCTGCCGTGCAGGCGGAGGACATTGCGGCTGCCGGCGAGTTCGTGCAAGCCGTCCACGTTTTGCGTGATCAGCGTGAATTTGCGCGCCCGCGTTTCCGCTTCAGCGAGCGCATAGTGTCCGGCGTTCGGCTTGGCCCGCGCGATTACGGAACGGCGCCAGTCATACCACTCCCACACCAGCTTGGGATCGCGTGCGAATGCGCCGGGCGTGGCCAGATCCTCGGCGCGATATTGCTTCCAGAGACCGTTCGCTCCACGAAACGTAGGCACACCGCTCTCGGCCGACACTCCCGCGCCGGTGAGCACGGCGATAGACCGCGCCTCGCGCAGCCATTGGCGAACAGCCTGCATTCATTTCAGAGTAACCCACTCCTTCAAGAAAACTCAGCCATTTCTTCGAGGAGCCGCGCGACGAGGTCGCCGGCGGGCATCGCGCGGGCGCGCGCCAGGCCTTGGCCGGCCCACAGCGACAGATAATCCGGCAATCCTTGCTGAGCCGCGGCCGTACGCATGGGACGCGTCAGCGCATTTTGGAAAGGATAAGGCAGGATGCCGTCGCGGCCATCGACGCTGGCCATGAATGCGTTGCGAATGCCGCGCGCGGGCCGGCCCGAGAAGGCGCGCGTAACAGCCGTGGCGTCGTCCGTGGCGCTCAAGATGGCGCGCTTGTGTACAGCGGAAGCGCCGGATTCGGGCGAGACCAAAAACGCGGTACCCAATTGCGCCGCCGCAGCCCCGGAGTTCAGTGCGGCGACGATGTCGCGGCCGTCCATCAAGCCGCCCGTGGCGATGACGGGGAGCTTTACCGTGGCCGCGCTGGCGCGGACCAGGTCAAGCGTCGGGACCAACGAAGATTCGAATGAATCGAGAAATGTTCCACGATGTGCGCCGGCTTCCGCGCCTTGCGCGACGATGGCGTCGACACCGGCGGCTTCGAGCGCACGAGCTTCGTCCACAGTGGTCGCGGTTCCAAGGATCGCGATGCCGCGGGATTTCAGGCGCGACATGGAATCGCGATCGGGGATGCCGAAAGTGAAGCTGAAGATGGGCGGACGCGCATCGAGGACGGCTTCGAGCTGCGCCGGAAACGGGTCTGGCGTGAGCTGAGGCGCTGACGGCGCGGGCAGC
The DNA here is from genome assembly GCA_030039005.1 of Bryobacteraceae bacterium. The sequence continues at coordinate 845 of JASHQT010000399.1, read as the reverse complement.
CCGAGCTTCTGATGAATTTCTTCCAGAATTTTGAGCATGGGACCGGAATCGAAATTCCGATCTGTGCTCCAGCCGCCGGCGAACAGGTTGACGTTGAACGGGCGCGAGGTGAGCGAGCGGATGCGGCGAATGGCATCCGTAATTTGATCGGGCGCGAGGTACGCCGCGCCGAGCGAGCCGAGTCCGCCCGCGTTGGATACGGCCGCAACGAGTTCGGGCGTGGATGGGCCTCCTCCCATCGGGCCTTGGATGATGGGATGGTCGATCGCGAGCCGCGCGAGGAGTTCCATAGTGTTCACTACAGAATAGTATGGCACCGATTAGCGGGCGAGTGCGTCGCGCGCGGCGAGTACGGTGCGGTAAGCTTCCTCGGGATCGGGATTCAGCGCAGTGAGGTGTCCCATCTTGCGCCCCGGGCGCGGCTCGAGCTTGCCGTATAGGTGCAGCTTCACGTCGGGGAACGCGAGCGCGGCCGGCCAATCCGGTTCGCCCGAGGCCCACAAATCGCCCAACAGATTCGCCATCGCGGCGGGCCGATGCATCTCGGTTGAGCCAAGCGGCAATCCGCACACCGCGCGCAACTGCTGCTCGAACTGGCTGGTGACGCAGGCGTCCACGGTCAAGTGGCCGGAATTATGCGGGCGCGGCGCAAGCTCGTTGATCAGCAGCGATTCGTTGTGCGTGACAAAAAATTCTACGCACAGCACGCCGACGACATCCAGCTTTTCGAGAACGCAGCGCGCCAACTCGACGGCTTCATGCGCGACGCGCGACTCGACGCGCGCCGGAGCGACGGAGACATCCAGGATATGCCGGCTGTGCTGGTTCTCGATGGCGCCGAAATG
>JASHQT010000398.1 GCA_030039005.1 Bryobacteraceae bacterium | reverse complement strand
CTTCACCTTCGGCGATCCGGCGCACGTAATTGGGGCGAAGTTGGGCCGCGGCCTGGAGCTGTTCGTTTCCGGCGTGCCGCCCGAGCACCGGCTCCCGCTGCGCGCATACCACGCTGGAATGTTTTTCAAGAACGCTGTGCCCATCGGCTACATCGAAACCTTGACCCTGTTCGAGCACATGGAGGTCGGCTTCAACCTGTACTACACCTTTCGGGAAGGCGAGACGGCGTGGCTCTACGCGCGGCTGTTGGGGCTGTTCCGCCAGTTGCTCGACGTCACGTGCTTCGCCGTCGATCCGTATCAATTGGGCGCTCACAACGAAGAAGCGATCGAATCGGGAGCGTTCTGGTTTTATCGCAAGCTTGGGTTTAGACCGGCCGACGCGCGCGTTGCCGAGCTGTTGCAGCAGGAAGAATCGAAGCTGCGCGCCAATCCCACACATCGCACCCGGGCGAGTCTGCTGCGGCGTTTGGCCGAAGGCTGGATGATTTACGAAATCCCCGGATCGCAAACAGGCCATTGGGATCGATTCGAAACGCGCCACGCTGCGATGGCCTTGCGTGGATCGCCATTTCCGCCGGAGATCCAGCGCGCGAAAGACGCGCCAGAGGAGTCCGCTTACATACGCGCTCTGCAACGGGACCCGGTTCTGCGGCGGCGCATCCTAAAGCTTGGTTCGCGTTAGGATGAATTCCGTGGAGCGACACGATGCGCCCGGCAGCACGTCTGAACCGCGCCCTCCGGAATCCCCGCCGCAGCCGGCGCCCTGGCCCTCGCTCAAGGACGACGAACTGCTCCAGAAACGCATCTGTGATCTAGGCGTCCGCATCCCGGGAAGCGAACTCGAAGGCCGCATCGCGCAGCTCTACGACGAGCTCGGCGCGCACGGCCTCGCGTTTCGTCCGGTCTGTTATCTGGGCGACGAATGGTTTTCTCCCGCCGGCTCGCCGGCCATCGCGATTCCGTTTTATCTGGCGCACCCGCGCCTGAAAACGCTCGAAATGCATCAGATGCTGCAAGTGGAAGGCGGGACACCGGAATGGTGCCAGCAGCTTCTGCGGCACGAATCCGGACACGCCATCGACCACGCCTACTGCTTCTCCACGCGCGACGACTGGCGCGCGATGTTCGGGAGTCCGGAGACTGAATACGCGCCGGAAACCTATCAGCCGCGGCCCTACAGCAAAGGCTTCGTGCGCAATCTTCCGAACTGGTACGCGCAGGCGCATCCGGACGAGGATTTTGCCGAGACGTTCGCGGTCTGGTTGGCCTCGACGCCGGAACAGTGGCGCGAACAGTATCGCGGCTGGAAGGCGCTCGAGAAGCTGGAATTCGTGCACTGTTTGATGGAGGAAGCGAAGAACTCACCGCCCAAAGTGAAGCGTGCGCGGCGCATTTATGAAGCCAGCCGCCTGCGAAAAACGCTCGCGCGCTATTACACCGAGCGCCGCAAACTGTACGCCGAAGACTTCCCGGACTTTTACGACGCCGATTTGCGCGTTATATTCGGAAGTGGTGAACCAAACGGGGAGTCCGCTGCTAAAGTGATGCGGCGCAATCGCACGGCGCTGGTCGCATCTCTCGTCCATTGGACCGGGCAGCACAAATATACGGTGGACATGTTGGTGCGCAAGTTGATCGCCCGCTGCCAGGAGCTCAAGCTCACGATGCCGCCGCCGCAGGAGCGCGCCAACGTTTCATTTGAGCTTGCCGCCTATTTGGCCGCGATGGTGACCAATCATCTGCACACCGGCCGTTTCAAGAGGTCTGTTTAGGCGTGAAGGTCCTGGTTTTGTTCGACGTGTCTTATCGCGCCGCGGCGGTGGACTTTTCGCCCCAGTCGTTGAAGGAAGAAGAAGACAAACCCACCGAAGCCGACGTCCTGGCCTGCTTGCAGCGCCTGGGGCACGAGGTGGACACGCTGGCCGTGTACGACGACGTGGCCTGTATCGTCGAAAAACTGAAGAGCTTCGCGCCGGAGGTGGTGTTCAATCTCGCCGAATCCTTCCACTGCAATCGCGCGCAGGAACCCAACGTGCCCGCGCTGCTCCAATTGATGGGCGTTAAGTACACCGGCGCGGGCCCCGACGGCCTGATGCTGTGCAAGGACAAAGCCCTTGCCAAGAAAGTGCTGGCCTACCATCGGGTGCGCGTACCGCACTTCGTGATCTCCACCGAGCAGCGCCCGCTGAAACATTTGCGGAGATTTGTGTATCCGGCGTTTGTGAAGCCGGTGGGTGAAGAGTCGTCGGACGGCATCGCCAAGGCTTCGTTTGCCAAATGCGAGGAGGAGGCGCTGGAGCGCGCGCGCTTCATCCAGGAAAAATTTCATTGCGACGCGCTGATCGAGGAGTACATCGACGGCCGCGAACTCTATTTGAGCGTCATGGGAAATCGCAAGCTCACGGTTTTGCCGCCGCGCGAAATCTTCTTCCACGCGGTCCCTGAAGACACGCCGAAGTTCGCCACGTTCAAGGCCAAATGGGACGACAGTTATCGCAAGAAGTGGGGCATCCAGAACGGCCCCGCCAACGAGCTTCCCGACGGAGTGGGCGAGAAACTGAGCCGATTGGCGCGCAAGGTCTATCGCGTCCTCAAAATCCGCGGATTCGGCCGCGTGGACGTGCGTCTGACGCCCGCGGGCGAAATAGTGGTGATCGAAGCCAATCCCAATCCGTCGCTGGCGTGCGAAGACGATTTCGCGCAATCGGCCGCCGCCGCGGGCCTGCCCTATGATGCTCTGATCCAGAAGATACTGGACAGCGCTTGCTCGTAAGCGCCGCTCCCTTACTCAGGAGCGGTTGGTTCTAAGTAAGGCAGTTTTCCTGACTCCGTTAGTACCAACTTCTCACAATCGTTCCCGGCCGCCCGCCGATCTCTGATGCCTAGAGGGCGGCCCCTGATTTCGCGCGGCTAATGTGGTGGCCGCGCTTCCGATCTCAGGGGCTGCTCGGTAGCGTCTTGTGTCCATGATTGAGGGGCGCGGTTCCTTGTCCGCTCCCCTCACTTTTTTCCCAGTCCCGGAACAGCCGCTGACATTCGGAATAATGGAAGTGGATGCCGCGCGACACGCTGCTCGATTTCTTCCACGACTTCGCTACGCTCGACGACGAATTCCTGATCCATGACGACGGTTTCTGTTCGCGGCATTTCTCCTATCGCGAAATCGCGGATCGCGCGCGGGCGTTCGCGGGGCGACTGCGCGAACAAGGCATCGCGAAGGACGACAAGATCATCCTGCATGGCGAGAACCGGCCCGAGTGGATCATCGCGCTGTGGGGCTGCCTGCTCGCGGGCGTCATCGCGGTCCCCATCGATTACCGCTCATCGCTCGAATTTGTCGATCGCATCCGGGACATCGTCGCTGCGCGCCTGGTTTTGACCGGCGAGGAACCGGGCTTGTACGATCCGCCGGCCGCGGCAACTCCGAAGGAGCCGGTGACGATCACCAGGGATCAAACGGCCGAGATCATCTTCACTTCGGGCGCTACCGCCGAACCCAAAGGCGTGGTGATCACACACCGCAACATTCTGGCCAATATTGTTCCGGTCGAAACCGAGGTGAAGAAATACCTGCGCTACTACCGCCCCTTCGCGCCGGTTCGCTTCCTGAACCTGCTGCCCTTGAGCCATATGTTTGGACAGGCCATGGCGACCTTCATTCCGCCGATG
>JASHQT010000397.1 GCA_030039005.1 Bryobacteraceae bacterium | reverse complement strand
AGCCCACCCGCTTGCGTTTCAAGGTACCGGGGTACCGGGCTTTTCCCCCTCTGCCGATCCCTCCAGATTTCGGCCACGGTGTGCTTGCCCCCTGGGCTGACACAAACGGTTAAGACACCGTTGGCCGTTCGCTGAAAAATCCTCGACCGGCAAAACGACTGTAGCGCATACTGGTTCCCGGCTGGTGAAGCGGAGGCGGGCTCCGCTGGAGAGCGACCCGCCAAGGAATAGCCGGCTGGAAACTCATCGAGACGGTGGGTGGGGGCGGCAGCCGTAGTCGCCCCCAAACTGGGCCAGCGAGAAGACCACATCGGACGATAGATTTCCGTATGCCTGAAAAAACTCATAAAGAAAGCTGCCGCGTAGCGGCGTCCTTGTTCGTCTGCATTCGTTCGAACTCGGCCGGCGGCAGATAGCCCAGCGCCGAGTGCAGCCGCTCTTGGTTGTAGATCTTTTCCAGGAACCGGCGGATCGAAGCACGCGCCTCAGCCAGGTCCCGATACTCGTTGCGATGGACCTCTTCGTATTTCAGCGTTTTCATAAATGACTCGCACGCCGCGTTATCCCAAGGATTCGCTTTGCGCGACATGCTGACTTCGATCTGGTGCGCCTTCAACAGGTCCGTGTAATCGTGGCTGGCGTATTGGCTGCCGCGATCGGAGTGATGGATCAAGCCAGGCTGCACGGTGCGTTGAGACAGCGCCATGCGGAGCGCAGCCAACGGCAACTCGTCTTCCAGAGTGCGATCCAGCGCCCATCCGATCACCCGGCGTGAGTAAGCGTCCAGGATCACCGCCAGAAACACGAACTCATCAGGCAAGCGAATATATGTAATGTCGGCCCGCCAGAGCTGATCAGTCGCGGTCAGGACCATGTTCCGCGCCAGATTCGGATAAACTCTGTGCCCGTGGTTGGAATCCGTCGTTACTACAAAGTTCCGCCGACGCACGCATAGCAGATTGTCCTCGCGCATCAGCCGGTAGACCCGCTTCGCATTCACCAGCCATCCCCGGTGCCGCAACTCTTTGGTGATCCGAGGGCGACCGTAGCTGGGCCATTCCAGCGCGATCCGCTGAATCGCATCGCGGAGATCCATGTCGTGCAGTCTCCAGAGATCGGTAGAAGCCAGACCGGGAAACCCGGCCCAGCTCCACCGTCCGTTCGATGCTCAACCCTCGGCCCGCCTTCACTTCTTCTTGGACCTTGCCGTAGACCGCGGATTGCCAGTCAACGCCTGCAGCATCCTCTGTTCCTCGATGCGCTGCAAGCACCCCTTCAAAAAATCGATCTCCAGGGCTTGCTGGCCGATTTTCCTCTCCAGCTCGGCGATCCGGCCCTCACTCCAGCGCTGCTTCCCGTTACCCGGAAACGCATTACCCGGCCCGTGGCGAAACTCACGCCGCCAGCGCGGCAGCACGTTGGCGTTGACCTCCAACGCCCGTGAGACCTCGCCGACAGAAACACCCTGCTCCATCCGTTTCACCGCAGCGAGCTTGAACTCCTTGGTGAACGTTCTGCTCGACAGCCCCATGACTCAGTTCTCCTTTGAATGGATCTTGAGTCTTAACTCGTTGTGTCAGAAATGGGGGCAAGTCCACTCCGTGACTGTGCCCGATCTTTGCTTGGCGTCTCTCTCGCTTTTATGGCCATAACCGCTCGTACGGCAAGAGGCTTCGCTTGTCGGCGATCCGACGGTGTGTACGCGGGAAAAGTATCTTGGATTTGCACGCTGCGGGCAATCTCGCTGGATAGAGGTGCGATCATTGATGGCCAATGCCATTAAGAACGCCGTGGCTTCCGTTCTCTTGGCAATCGTCCGGCGCTCGACATTCCTTATGATCGACCGTACCGGTTGCCTCCGGGTTCTGAGAGGCATTCCGGGACGCTACCGATAATGTTGGACATCAGGCATGAACTGCGCGTGCGGCAAACTTCCCACAATCAGACCTCTGGACCGCGTCCCGGCGAGTGCAGCGGACCGGAGGAGACGGCCAACATCAAGGGGGTTGGGTGCCCTGCAAATGTTGAAGCACGCGCACGCGCTCTTCCTCTTCCAGGCTGACAGCATACCTGCCATCCAGAACGCCGCGGCGGCGTAGGTCTGCGAGCCGCTGAAGAGCGGAAATATCGAGTGCTCCTTTTCGTTTCTAGAGCTTTCATGGTTCGAATGGCGCAGAATTTCGGAATGGTTCGAACAGCCTCGTCTGCAACACGCCACAACTCCCGGTGGCATTCTCTACACGGTCTGGGGTAATCGACGCTCAGCGCTCCCCTCCGTTGCCAGCATTTCTGAAACCTGATATTTTAGTCCCGTTCTCGATTCATGGACGGATAACGATGCGAAAACACACACTCTTGATCCTTTCGTTGCTGGTTCCAGCCTTTTTAATCCTCGGCGGAGATGCCGTCGTTAAGGCTCAGCAACCTGCTTCGACGGTCCGCGCGATGCGCTGGTCCGATGCAGCTACCTGGCCGGACAAGAAGGTGCCCGGCAAAGACGCCATGGTCACCATTGATAAGGATATGAACCTCGTCCTCGATGTCAGTCCGCCGGAGTTGCACGGTTTGACGATCAACGGCAAGCTGAGCTTCGCCGATAACAAAGATCTCGAACTGACCACCGA
>JASHQT010000396.1 GCA_030039005.1 Bryobacteraceae bacterium | reverse complement strand
AAGCCACTTCGGTCGAAGACATCGAATTGTTGGTGGGCACGTTATCGTCCTCGTCCAAGCAGGGGCAATCGAGAGGCCGCTTAAACCGCGGGTAAATGCTCTAGTTCCGGGTGAGATACGCGATCTCCCCCAGAGTGTTGCGGAATTTTACTCAGGCGTTCGGATGCTGAGCAGACTGTGGCTGGGCGGTTTCCGGTTCGAGTTGCGCTTTCAGTTTCGCCACCGTGACGGGCTTGGTGATGTAGTCGTCAAAGCCGGCTTCAAGCGCGCGCTCGCGATCGCCCTGCATGGCAAACGCCGTCAGCGCCACAACTCGCAGATTGCGCAGCGCGGGATCGCTTCGGATTTCGCGCAATACCGCGTAGCCGTCCATCTGCGGCATCTGGATATCGAGCAGCACCAGGTCCGGCAGCGCCTCGCGAATTTTTTCGAGTGCTTCCTTGCCGTCGGAGGCTTCGATGATGGAGCCGACGTGGCCGGCCAGGCTCTCGCGCACCAGCTCGCGTCCGGCGGGGTTGTCGTCGGCCACTACCACGCGCTTGCCCCGGTCGTCGTGACGGAGATTGCGAAGCTGTTCGAGAAGTTTCTGCCGCCAGCCAGCTCCTTTGGCGAAGACCTGCGCTCGCTGCTCGGCTAGCGACTGGCGCTCGCGCGCGGTGAGGTCCTTGACGGTCAGGATCATCACCGGGATGCGGGCCAGCTTCGGATCGGCGCGAATATCGTTCAGCACTTCAAACCCGCTGCGGCCGGGAAGCAGCAGGTCCAGCACCACGGCGTCGATGCGCGAAGTGGCGAGAATGCGCAGGGCTTCGGCGGCGTAACGGGCGGTCAAGGGCGTAAAGCCCTCGTTCATCAAGGTGTCGGCCAGCAGTTCGCGGGTTTCGAGATCGTCGTCCACCACCAGGACTCGCAGCACACCCTCGGGCTGCAACACGCGACGGATCGCACGGATCAGCGTCGCGGCCGGGATGGGCTTGACCAGCGATTCGGCTGCGCCCAGCGCGCCGGCCATTTTGCGTTCGTCGGCGGGGGAAACAATCACCACCGGGATGCCGCGCGTTCCGGCGGAGTTCTTGAGCTCATGCAGCGTCTCCCAGCCGCTCTTGCCGGGCAGTTCCATATCGAGCAAAACCAAATCGGGCTGGAGGTCCCCGGCTTTGTGGAAGGCGTCAGCGCCCGAACCGGCGGTCTCCAACCGAAATCCCTCTTCATGCAAATGGCGCTGGATCTCCTCGCGCCAGGGGGAAACCGGGCTTGCGACCAGCAGCAGAGGCGACACTACACCCGCGGCCTTGGCGACCGGTTCTTCCTCGGGTTGGCTGAGGCGCAGGGTGAAAAAGAAGCGGCTGCCTTTGCCCGGTTCGCTCTCCACCCAGATCTTTCCGCCGTGATGCTCCACCAGCTTCTTGGTGATGGCCAGGCCCAGGCCCGTGCCCTCGCGCACGCCCTTCGTGGTGGCGCTGGCCTGGCGAAAGCTTTCGAAGATGGCTTCCTGATCGTCGTGCGATATGCCGATACCCGTATCGCCGACCATCATGCAAACCGAATCCTCCAGGATGGAAGACTCGATCCAAACGCGCCCGCCGGAAGGCGTGAACTTGATGGCGTTGCTGAGCAGATTGAACAGGATTTCCTTGAAGCGCAGGCGATCGGCCTGCAAGGTCAGTTGGGTGTCGATATCGCTGTCCAGGCTGATGCCTTTCGTGGCGGCGAGGGGGCGAATGCTGGTGAGCACCTCAGCCACGGCCACGGCCATGGGGAAGGACTCCATGCGCAGCTCCAGCCGCCCGGCTTCGATTTTCGAGAGATCCAGAACGTCGTTGATCAGCTCGAGCAGGTGGCCGGCGTCGCGCTGGATATGGTTCAAGAAGCGCTTCTGTTTCTCGTTGAGCGGGCCGGCGCTCTCTTCGGAAAGCAGCTCGGAGAATCCAAGAATGGTGTTCAGGGGCGTGCGCAATTCGTGGCTCATGCTGGCCAGGAATTCGCTTTTCAACCGGTTGGCGCGCTCTACTTCCTGATTTCTGAGCGACAACTCCTGGTTGGCGAGAGCGAGTTCGGAGGAATGCCGCTCCAAGCTCTGATTGAGCACCCGGATTTTTTCTTCGTTGACGCGGCGCTGGCTGACGTCGCGCACCACGCACATCACGTGCCCGCGTTCCACGCCTCCAAGCGGACTGAGATTGATGTCGACGGCGAACTCGGTGCCGTCCTTGCGCAAGCCGTACAGATCCAGGCCCGCTCCCATCGGGCGCCGCACCGGGTGCGCGGCATAATGCGCGCGATGGGCGAAATGTCCACCGCGAAAGCGCTCCGGCAGAAGATTTTCCACCTGAGCGCCGACCAGTTCCTCTTTCGGCCATTGGAACAGGCGTTGGGCCTCGGTATTGGCCAGGACGATCCGGCCCTCGGCATCCACTTCGAGAATGGCGTCGGGCGCGGCCTCCAGCAGCAGCGAAAAGCGCTCGCCGGCCACTGCCAGCGCGCGCATGGTGCGTTCGGCTTCCACCAGATCGGCGTGAACGCGCTCGGCCTCGCGGGCCTCGGTGAGGTCGGCCAATAGCGAGAGCCGGCCCTCCATGCTGGTGATGCGCGCGCTCCATACGCGGACCGGGATGCGCACGCCGTCCTTACGCACGCGCAGCGATTCGACACCCTGCACCGGGCCGGCGCTCAAATCGATGCCTAGCGCGGTACGATCGAGTTCCGGCGGAAGCGTGGGGAGCGGGCGGCCCAGAATCTCCTGTTCGTGCCAGCCGAAGATGCGTTCGGCGCCCGGATTCCAAAGAATAACGCGCTCTTGGGCGTCCACGGCAATAATCGCCAGGGGCGAGGCTTTGATGATGGCTTCCAGCACGGGCTCTTTCACATTATTCCAGCTATGATGGAAGAAAAGGTAAGCATTTTGAATTCCAAGGCCGATCTGTATGTCAGTTGGCCGATACATCGGCTAAGATGGAGTAATAAGCCCAGTTATGCTTCCATCGGTTAAGCTGGTTGCGATCGATGATACGCCCACGAGTTTGGAACTCGTGCGCGAGTCCTTACAGCAGGAGGGTCTGACCATCTTTACGGCCAGCGATCCGGAAGAAGGCCTGGACCTGATATTTCAAGAGCATCCGCAGATCGTGCTGCTGGATCTGGTGATGCCTAAGATGAGCGGGCTGGAGGTGCTGGAACGGGTAGTGGAGTTCGATCCAGCCATCGATGTCATCCTCATGACCGCGCATTACACCACCGAAACTGCGGTGGAGGCGATCCAAAAAGGCGCCAGCGATTACCTGAACAAGCCCATCTCGATTCCCGCGCTGCGCAGCCGCGTGGAAAAGCTGCTGGCGGATGTTCGCAAGCGCCAGCGCGCGCTGGAACTCGACAGCGAGCTTTTGGAAACGGCGCGCTTCGAGGGGATGATCGGCCGCAGCCCGCTGATGTGGGATTTATTTGCGCGCATCCGTCGCGTGGCGCCGCATTATCGTTCGGCGCTGATTACGGGTCCTACGGGTACTGGCAAGGATCTGGTCGCCAAGGCGCTGCACAATTTGAGCCCGGCTGCTTCCGGCCGCTTCGTCACTTGCAACTGTTCGGCGGTAGTGGAGACGTTGTTTGAAAGCGAGCTGTTCGGCTATGTGAAGGGCGCGTTTACGGGCGCCGCCGCCGACAAGATGGGCCTGATGGAATACGCCCACGGCGGCACGTTGTTCCTGGATGAGATCGGCGACATGCCGCTCGCCACGCAGGCCAAACTGCTGCGCGCTTTGCAGAACCAGGAAGTGACGCGTGTGGGTTCCGTGACGCCGCGCAAAGTGGATGTGCGCGTGGTGGCGGCCACCAATCGCGACGTCAAGGACCTGATCGCGCAGAAGCAGTTCCGCGAGGATCTGTATTATCGCCTGGCGATGGTGGAGTTGAAGACCCCCGCGCTGACCGACCGGCGCGAGGATCTTCCGCTGCTCGAAAAATTTCTCCTGGACAAGTTTTCGACGCAGTTCAACAAGGACATTCGCGGGCTGACGCGGCGCGCGCAGATCGTGCTGGCGCGGCATTCCTGGCCGGGCAATATCCGCGAACTGGAAAACGTGCTGGGCCACGCCTGTATGATGGCCATCAGCGACATGATCGACGTGGAGGATCTCCCGGCGTCGCTGCGGCACCAGGAGCATAGCATAGGCGCCGCGGCTGCCGGCAACTCCCACGAATCGGCCGAACACGGCGAATCGGCATTATCCTTCGACGAGCACGAGAAGAGTCTGCTGGCCGATGCGCTGGAGCGCTCCAACGGCAACCAGTCCGAGGCCGCCCGCATGTTGCGCATCAGCCGGGACCGGTTGCGCTACAAAATGGCGAAGTACAACTTGCGCTAGCGCGTTGGTTCGGTATCTTAGCCGCGCCGGAACTGGCGCGGGCTCACGCCGAATTCCGCGCGAAAGGCGTGATTGAAGTTCGCCAGATCGCGAAAACCGCAATCGAGAGCGATATCGAGGATTCGTGTTCGTTCGCGTGTGAGGCGTCGCGCGGCCGCGCTTAATCTGCGCCGCAGAATGAACTGGTGCGGCGTGACACCCGTAGCGCGCTGGAACGTGCGCAGAAAATGATACGGGCTGAGATGCGCTTCGTGCGCCAGTTGGGCGAGCGATAGGTCTGCGGCCGGGTCTTGATCGATTCCGCGCACTGCTTGAGTCACTCGCGCCAGAGCGCCGGGAGGCGCAGTCCCGTTGGGCTTGCGGCCTCCGGCAAGCTGAACCGCCTGCGCGGCCAGTTGTACGCCGAGTTCTTCCCACGAGACCGGCGCGCCCGCCCATCCGGCCGAGGCGCGCGCGATGGCGAGCGAGGTCTCGCGCAGCGGCGGAAGGCTGGGGATGCAAAATTGAGGCACGGCGCCCGCGTCGGAGGCGAGGCGCTCGAAATACTGGGGTGAGAAATGGAACGCGATGCACCGGTCTCCAATCCCGTGTTCATGGCCGCACTCGAAATAACGTCCCCTATCGCCGAGCAGGAGCGAGCCGGGCGTCATCAGAGCAGCACCGATCGAGGAGCGGTAGTAAAAAGTGCCGCCGGTGACAATGGAAACCGAAAAGTCCGAGTACCGTTCCTCATAAGGCCGGTCGCGCGGGCCGGCGCTACAGACCACGTCGGCAACCGACCAGCCCTCGCCGCGAGCTAAGACTTGCGACATGGGAACCTTCCCAGGTAGCGCAATTTTCCCCAAGATCTTCTCGCTCCGATGCACTATAACCGTTCTATCATGACCGTTCTAGAAAAAACGCTCACGGCCTGCGGCCGCGCGCAGGCGATTCCCGAAGGCGCCGACGTCTATGGCTGGCTGATTGGAAGCTGGGATCTGGAGGTGCGCCGTTTCGGTCCCGATGGCGTCGAACGGCGCGGCTCGGGCGAAGTGCATTTTGCCTGGGTGCTGGAAGGCCGCGCGATGGAGGACGTCTGGATCATGCCGCGGCGCAACGAGCGCACGTCGGCGCTGGCCTCCGGACTGAGCGGCGGGTTCAACACCTACGGCATGACACTGCGCGTCTGGGATGTGCGCATTCAGGCCTGGCGCGTCACCTGGATCAACCCGGTGAGCGGCGCGCGCGATGAACTGATCGGCCGGCGCTGGGGCAGCGATATCGTGCAAATCGGCACGCACGCGGACGGCACGCCCATTCGCTGGATCTTCACCGACATCGCGCCGGATTCGTTCCGCTGGACGGGCGAGGCGCTGGAACCGGACGGAAAAACCTGGAGGCTGGAAGCCGAGTTCCTGGCGCGGCGCACCCAGAAGCCGGGCACCCCGTAACCAGGGAAAAGCGAGCGTGAGGCTATTCGATCAGCTTCAGGCTGGCGACCTTGATCACGTCGCCCTCAATCACGCCGGTGACTTCCACCTTGAGGTCGTCCTCTTTTTTCGAGGCCTTCAGCGCCGCCAGCGCCTTGCGGCTGCCGGCCGGATCGAATTTGAGGAACTTGTTGTCGTAAGTAAACACACCGTAGCCACTGCGCTGGCAGGCGGGCATCAGCGCGCACTGCCGCGTGTGGGCTTCGGCGACGATCATGCCGCCTTCCAGCCGCGGGCCCGAGACAATACGCACGTCGGCCTTGGAGGAGCACATCTGGTCCATCAAAATCCCTTGCACCTGTACTGGCGCGGCGGATGCCACGGCGGCGAGCCCGGCAAACAAAGCCGGAACACACAGAGTCCATCGAAAGGACACGTCGAACCTCCCATGGAAATTTCTATCATCTCGCGCCGGCGAGGGTCAATCGCGCCGGGACTGTAGATGGCCCCTGTGGGTCGCCGGGCGCCGCCTTGGCGCGGCCGAGCTATTTCGAGCGGGCGAGAACTACTTCAGCTTGCCGGCGACTTTCTCGAGCGCCGCATTGGCGCAGGCCGCGTCTTTGTCGCCGCCGGGAGCGCCGCTGACCGAAACCGCGCCAATCAGCTGGTTATCCACCTTGATCGGCACTCCGCCTTGCGCGTTAATGGTTCCGGGAACCACTGGGGCGGGCGCGGGAGTTCCGGGTGGCAGGTTGGGCGGCGGACCCGACGGGCGTCCAAACGCCATCACGCTGTTGGCCTTCATACGTCCCACTTCGACCGTCGCCATGCCGGCCCCGTCGTCGCGCAGCAGGGCTTTCAAGACATTCGCGCCGTCCACCACCGTGACGGTCACTTTATAACCGTTGGCGCGGCACGCCATCAGGGCCTCATGCGCGATGGTTTGGGCCACGTCGAGCGTGAGCACTTTCTGGGAGGGAAGGCCGTCCTGGGCGAGGGCGGCGCCTGCCAGGGCAGTCATCAGAATTACGGAGCCAAAGAGCTTCATCGGTATTCTCCTGAACAGGATTGGGGATCGACGGCCGTTAGCTACGGTACCACATCGAAATGCGCGGAACGCGGTGCGCGCTGATGCATCTTACGTGATAGAGGTGTAATAGAGGCAAAGGAGGGCCGAGGGATGAAATTCTTCAGGCTTGTCGCAGGTGGTTTGCCCGTATTTTTGGCGGCCGCACTTTTCGCGCAGGAACAGCCGCCGCCACCCCAGGAGCAGGGACCGCCACCGGCCGAACAAGGAGCCCCGCCGGCAGCGCCGCCACTGACGGAGAATCAGATCCAAGACCTGGTCGCGCCGGTCGCACTGTATCCGGACACATTACTCAGCGAGATCCTGGCGGCGAGCACGTATCCCATCGAGGTGGTGGAAGCGCAGCAATGGCTGCAACAGAATCGAAATCTGAAGGGGCAGGCACTGATGGACGCGGCCAAGCAGCAGAACTGGGATCCGAGCGTGCAAGCCCTGGTGGCTTTTCCCGATGTATTGACGCGGCTGAATCAGGATATTCGCTGGACCACCGATTTGGGCAACGCCTTTCTCGCGCAACAGGCCGATGTAATGCACGCCGTGCAAACGCTGCGCATGAAGGCCGAGGCCAACGGTAAGCTGAAATCCACGCCGCAAGAGACGGTTTCGACGGAGACGCAAAACGGTCAGACGGCGATCGCCATTGCTCCCACCGATCCGGGTGTGGTTTACGTTCCCTACTACAATCCCGAGTGGGTGTGGGGACCGCCGGTGTTCGGCTACTATCCGCCGCTCATTTATCCGGGCATCGGAGTTGGATTCTCGTTCTGGCCGGGTGTCGACCTGGGATTCTACTTCGGCGGAGGCTGGGGATTGTGGGGCGGATTTGGATGGGGCTGGGGGCCGAATTGGTTTACAGGAGCGATCATTATCAACCCGTTTTTCTTCCATCGCTTCGGGTTTTACGACTTTCACCCCGGGTTTGGCAACGTGTGGGCGCATAATCCCGCGCATCGGTTGGGCGTGCCGTATGGCAATCGCGCTGTGGCCGCCAGATTTGGAGGCGCAGGTGGACTGCGCGGCGCGGCCGCGTTCCGGGGCGACGAGGCGGTTCGGGGGAATGCATTCAGAGGGAACGCCGGAGCGGGGAGAGCCGAAGGGCATTTCGCCGCACCCGAGCGTGAGTCCGGCCGCAGCGCGTTCGGCGGAATCCGCAGCGGAAATGAGACCCGCATGCAAAGCGATCACGGATTCTCCAGCGGCCACTTCGGTGGCGGGTTCGGTGGAGGTGGTTTCCGCGGCGGCGGGTTCGGCGGCGGAGGATTCCATGGCGGCGGCGGAGGGAGGAGGTAACCCATGACCCCAAAAATGACCGCGAAAATATTCACGGCGATCACGTTCGCTTTTGCCGCCGGCGGGGCGTTGGCTCAAACACCGGCGGCTCAAACACCGGCGGCCCAGAGACCGGCGGCCGGAGGGGTACATTCGACGCCTGCCAAGATTGCGCAGAAGACCTTCGACTCACCCGATGCGGCAACCGAAGCACTGATCGATGCCGCATCGAAGAACGATACCGCGGCTCTGCGTTCGATTCTCGGGTCTTCGGCGCGCGGCATCCTGACTTCCGGCGATCCCAAGCAGGATGAAGCCGAGCGCCAGGAATTCGCTAAGATCGCTGGCGAAAAACATCATCTGGTGCAGTCCTCCATGAATCGTCATGTCAGGGTGCTGTTGATCGGCGATCAGGACTGGCCGTTTCCGATCCCGCTGCTCGAGGAAGGGAACGTCTGGCGCTTCGATCCGGCGCGCGGTGCGGTGGAGGTTCGGGCGCGGCGGATCGGCGAGAACGAACTGGATGCTATCCAGGCCTGCGCGGCTTATGTAGGCGTGCAGGAGGCCTTTGCGGCGAGGAAGCGCTCGGCGGCGGGAACCCAGGAGTATGCGCGAAATATCGAGACCTCGGTTTCCGGCAACGAGGAAATCCCCAAGGAATTCGCCGAGGCCGCGGGCGAGCATCCTACTCGGCCGTACCATGGCTATTATTTCCGCACGCTCACCGAGCAGGGCCCCAACGCACCGGGCGGCCAACATTCCTATATCCTCGACAAGTCCAAATCGAATGGAGGAATGATCGGCGGCTTCGCGCTGGTGGCGTGGCCGGCGCAGTACGGCGTCACCGGCGTTCACACGTTCATCGTGAATCAGGACGGCATTGTATATGAGAAGGACCGTGGCGCGAAGACGGTTACTCCCGTGAACAGCTACGATCCCGATCCGTCCTGGACCCCGGTGGACTAGGCTCGATTAGAAAAAAGACCTCGATTAGAATAGCGGAGGATGTCTTATCGCAAGCTCCTCCGCATCGTTCTGAGCCTGGTGGTGTTGGCGCTGTTGGTGCCGCGCCTGGTGAACCAGTGGCGCTATGAATCCGCCTGGTGGCTCGCGGGAAGTTTGTTCCTGGCGGCCGCGCTCGCGGTGCTGGTGATCTATCTGATCGCGACGTCGTTCCGCAAGCCGCGGAAGCCGCGCGATGAGGTGCCGAAGCATCCGCTGGGGCTGGAATGATCGGTGAATTGGATGGCGCCGAAGGACCCCTATTTGTATGTACGTTCGTTGCGAACGAGGTCCGCTGCGAGCGCGGAGATGTCATCGAGGATGCGTTTTCGGCGATCGGCCGGGATCGCGCTAAGTTCCTTTGCGGCTCCGGCGTGAACGAGGACGGTCCAAGTCATGACGCAGTTGAGCTAAGGTGACGTAGATAGCAAGTCTGATTCTTGACTGGTTATGGCAGCGCTTCGATCACGCGGTCGATCTCTTCCGGGCTGATATAAAAATGCGGGGAAAAGCGCACCCAGCCCTGGCGCGGCGCGGCGATGATGCCCTTCTGCTTCAGATCGTGCGCCACCTTGCGGCTGTCGATGCCGGGCTTTTCGAGCGCCACGATGCCCGCTCCGTTCTCAGGCGTGCGGTCGCCGAGGATCTGGTAGCCCTTGTTCATGGCACCGGCGGCTAACCGATCGGCGAGCCCTTGCACCGCCGGCGCGATGCGCTCGACGCCCGCTTCCAATATCAGCTCGATGGAGGCCTTCAGGCCGTGACAGCCGATGGTGTTTAGCGTCCCGCATTCGTAGCGTCCGGCGTCCTCCCGCAGCGTCATGTCGCGCGAGGAATAGTCGTTATAGCCGGCCACGGTGGTCCAGCCGAATTCTTGCGGGAAGATGGAGTCCTGACGCGATTTCCGGACGTACAAAATTCCGCAGCCTTCCGATCCCAGCAGCCACTTGTGGCCGTCGGCGGCCAAAGCATCGATATGAGCGGCTTCGACGTCCAGCGGAAACGCGCCGAGTCCCTGGATCGCGTCCACAAAAAAGAAGCAACCGCGCCTCCAGCAGATCTCGCCGATCGCTTTCAAATCGGCCCGAAAACCGCTGAGATATTGCACGAAGCTGATGGCCAGGAGCTTTGCGCCGGTGCAGGCGAGGTCGATTTTTTCCAGCGGATCGGTGCAGGAGAGCCATTCTACGTAGCACCTCTTGGACTCAAGGCGTAGCCACGGGTAGTAATTGGACGGAAATTCCTCGCGAAACGCCACGATCCGGTCGCCCGGATGCCAATCCAGCCCTTGGGCGACCGTCGATATTCCCTCGGAGGTATTCTTCACCAGAGCAATTTCCCCGCGCTGGGCGTTGATCATCCGCGCGACCGCAACCCTAAGCCCCTCAAAGGTATCCAACCATTTGTCGTAATGCAGAGCGCCGAACTGGAGGGCGTCGGCGGCCCAGTCCTGCATGGCTTGGGCCGATCGGCGGGGCAGTGGCGCGACGGCGGCATGGTTCAGGTAGATCAAGTTCTGGGTGACTGGGAATTCCTCCCGGTACTCGCGCCAAAGCGAGCCGGGTGTGACCGTTATGGGACTGTTTTGCGGGAAACCCATACAGACCACTATACGTATAAAGCGTGAAGGGTCTATACTTGACTCTAGGAGTCTCTGGATGAAACGCCTGTTGTCCGCTGGCTTGAGTTTTTCGCTTGCTTTGGCGTTGACTACACCGGTCCGCATGTTCGCCGAGGACCCGGAGAAAGATCCCGATCAGATCGGTAATCGGAACGTCGGCGGGGGCGTCAACTTCTACTCACTGGAGAAAGAGATCGCTCTTGGCAAGCAGCTGGCTGCCCAGGTGGAGCGCCAAGCGAAAATGATTAACGACCCGGTAATCGCCGAGTACGTGAATCGCGTGGGCCAGAACCTGGTTCGCAACTCCGACGCCAAGGTTCCGTTCACTATTAAGGTAATCGACAGCGATGAAGTGAACGCATTCGCGCTGCCAGGCGGTTTCTTCTACGTCAACTCGGGCCTGATCATGAAGGCGGACAACGAAGCGGAGCTGGCCGGCGTGATGGCGCACGAGATCGGTCACGTGGCGGCGCGGCATGGAACCAAGCAGGCTACGCGCGGTGAAATCGCTCAACTGGGCATGATCCCGCTGATTTTCATGGGCGGCTGGACGGGCTATGGGATTTACCAGGCCGCTAGCGTGCTGGTGCCGATCGGGTTCCTGCAATTCTCCCAGCATATGGAATCAGAAGCGGATCTGCTGGGCTTGGAATACATGTATAAGACCGGCTACGATCCGACGGCGTTCGTGGACTTCTTCGAGAAGATCGAGACGCTGGAAAAACGTAAGCCAGGAACGATTTCCAAGGTGTTCTCCACGCATCCGCCCACGGACGCCCGCATCCGCGCCGCGCAGAAGAACATTCAGGAATATCTGAAGGCCAAGCCCGAGTACGTAGTGACGACCTCGGAGTTTAACGACGTGCGCTCGCGGCTGCTGGCCATGCACAACCGCAAGGTCAGCAATAATCCAGCCGATGCCAACAAGCCCACGCTGCGGCGCGCGCCCGGTTCGGGCGGCACGGTCGACAACAATGGTGGGAGTAACGGTAACAGCTCCGATTCCGATGACGACGATCGTCCGACTTTAAAGCGCCGGCCGTCGTCTGATAATTGACAGATTCCTCTCCTAAATCTGAAACCCAGCCCCACGGACTAAGCCACCGTGGGGCTTCTGTTTTAGCGCGGCCTGTTCGAAAATTCGGGGGACATCAAGCTGCCCGGGGTTCGCGGCCCGATATCATGAAGTATGAACTCTGCCGCGCGATCTCCGGCGACCGAGGGGCGGAATGTGGGACGTGCGCCGGATGAAGCGGGCTTCTTCTCCGGCGATTCGGTTCTCGACATTCTGAGATTGATTCTTGGCGGATCCGAGCTGCCCGAGGTTCTGACGATTATTGCTCGATCCGTCGAATCACAGGGCAATGGCATGTTCTGCACGATCTGGCTTCCCGACGGGGAGGAAAAATCTCTGCATTGCGCCGCCGCGCCCGGCCTGCCTGGATTTCCTGCCGCCGTGGGGCCCATGCTGATTGGACCGAACGGCGCGTCCTGCGGCACTGCGGTTTACCGGAGGGAGCCGGTGTATGTCGCCGACATCCTGCGCGCGCCGATTTGGGACGATTATCGCGACCTGATGGCGCCCTATGGCATTCGTGCCGTTTGGTCCCGCCCTCTGTTCACGCCGGAAGGGAAGGTCCTCGGCACGTTCGCCATCCTGTATCGTGAAGTGCGCGATCCCGATTCCTTCGATCTGCAGTTGATCGAGAATGCCAGCCACATTGCCGGCATCGCAATAGAGAGGCACCTCAACAAAGAAGCGTTGCGGCATGAACGCGATCGCCTCCGCTTGCTTCTGGAAATTACCAACGGCACCACGTCGAAGCTGGACCTGTCCGGATTGGTTGAGGCGCTATCCACAAATCTGCTGAGCGTTACGCGATGCGACTTTTGCGCTCTCCTGTTGCCGGAAGCCGGTGGCGGCGAGCTGCGGCTGACAACCTTGTACAACCCCGAGGCGCGGGGTTCCTTCCGCGACGGGGCTCTCATTCCGGTCCACGGCTCGATCTGCGGAAAGGTTTTTCGGACCGGCAAAACGCAACACTATAACCATGTGGACGAGCTTCTCGACGATCCTGAAAGCCTCGGCACGAGCGCAGGGCGCCGCTTCTATGAACGCATCCAGGCGGAAGGCCTCGTGTCCGGGTGCGAAATCCCGCTGGTGGGCAGAAGCGGAGTCATCGGCGTCTTAGCGGCTTTGAAGCGGACCGAGAAGGCCTTCGAGAAAGAAGATGTCGTCTTTCTGGAACAGGTAGCCCGTCAGGTCGCGATTGCGGTGGAAAACGCCTTAGAGTTCGAAAAAGCCATCCGGGATCGGGATCAGGAAGCGAAACAGAGGATATACCTGGAAGAGGAAGTTCGCGCGCAATGCGGCGCGATCGTGGGCGATAGCCCCGCTTTGAACGATGCGCTGCGGTTGGTATCCGTTGTTGCGCCCACCGATTCCACGGTTCTGATTCTCGGCGAGACCGGAACCGGTAAGGAGCTCTTTGCCCGCGCGATCCATGATTTGAGCGCCCGCCGCGAACGCGCCTTTGTGAAGCTCAATTGCGCCGCGATCCCGCTGGGGCTTCTCGAGAGTGAGCTGTTCGGCCACGAGAAAGGCGCCTTCACTGGAGCGATCACTCAAAAAATGGGGCGCTTCGAACTTGCGAATACGGGCACGCTTTTTTTGGACGAGATCGGCGACATTCCCCTGGAACTGCAAGCGAAATTGCTGCGCGTGTTGCAGGAGCAGGAATTTGAGAGGCTGGGCAGCAACCGCACCCACAAGGTGGACGTCCGGCTCATCGCCGCCACCAATCGCGATTTACCGGGGATGGTGAAACAATCGGCGTTTCGCGAAGACCTGCACTACCGGTTGAACGTGTTTCCGGTCAGCGTTCCACCGCTGCGGCAACGCACTCCCGACATCGCAAAACTGGTCCGGCATTTCACGGAGCTCTACGCGCGGCGCATGAACAAACGCATCGATGAAATTCCTCCCGACACCATGGATGCGCTGGTGCGCTACTCCTGGCCCGGAAACGTTCGGGAATTGCAGAATTTCATTGAGCGGGCCGTCATTCTTTCCCGTGACTCGGTGTTGCGCGCGCCAATCTCGGAGTTGGAGCCGCTCCACGGACAGGGTGGAAAAAACGCGCGCATGCCGGATCTCCAGCCCATGACGGGCCTGCAGGAAGTGGAGCGGAATCACATCATCCGGGCGTTGAATGCGAGCAACTGGGTGGTGGGCGGCCGCAACGGCGCCGCGGCGCGATTAGGAATGAAGAGGACTTCGCTGGTTTACCGCATGCGCAAACTTCGCATTAGCCGTCCATCGGCCCGCTAATCACCAACCTGTCACAGGTATCCGTGCCAAAACGCGCGACCAAGCGCGGACAGTGTGATGGAAATCCGTCGCGTTTTTGGCAGATGGGCGCCGCTATCGCGAACAGATCTGGGCTCTTTCGGTTTTGGCCGGTTGAGTGCCTTTCCAGGGGGCATGACTCAAGCTCGTTCCATACTGAGGACCAAGACTTCCGAATTCTCGGCGCCCACCACGGCCGTCCGCAAGGTGGACGCGGATGGAGTTCGCGTCTTTTACCGCGCGGCGGGCGACCCGAGTTCCCCGCTGATCCTGCTGCTGCACGGTTTCCCGGCATCGTCCTTCATGTTCCGGGAGCTCATTCCACGCCTTGCGGATGAGTACCGCGTGATCGCGCCGGATCTGCCAGGCTTCGGATTCACCGAAGTCCCCTCGGAACGGCGCTACGTTTATTCGTTCGACCGATTGGCCGCGACGCTCAATGCGTTCACGCAAGCGCTCAAGCTCCGGCGCTACGCGCTGTACGTGTTCGACTACGGCGCCCCCACCGGCTTCCGGCTGGCGATGGCGCATCCCGATCAAGTCACCGCCATCGTTTCCCAGAACGGGAACGCCTACGAAGAAGGGCTCGGCGATGCGTGGGGACCAATCCGGAAGTATTGG
Organism: Bryobacteraceae bacterium; assembly: GCA_030039005.1. Next base: position 1,725 of record JASHQT010000396.1, on the reverse strand, counting down.
GCCGAGCCGACCTCTGAGAATCGGGAGGTCATCCGCAAGAACATCCTTACGGTCGAAGGAACGCGCTGGCAGTATACGCACGGCGTGAGCGATCCGGAGAGCGTTCCCCCGGAATCGTACACGCTGGATGCGGCTCTGCTGGAGCGTCCGGGGAACAAGGACATTCAGCTCGATTTGTTTCTCGACTATGCGTCCAACGTGAAGCTCTATCCGGCGTTTCAGGATTACTTTCGAAAGGCCAAGCCTCCGCTGCTGGCGATTTGGGGCAGGAACGATCCCTTCTTCGTTCCCCCGGGCGCCGAGGCATTTCGCAAAGATATACCGAACGCGCGCGTGGAGTTCCTCGATACCGGGCATTTTGCCCTGGAGACGCACGTGGTGCAGATCGCCGCCGCGATGAAAGAGTTCCTCGCGAACGAGGCCTCGGAATAATCGCAAAAAGATCTCAATCTGTGCCGTGCAAGGAGAAGGATCCATGGAACGTCGTATTTTTATCGGCGCCGTTACGGCTGCGTCTCTCGGTGTTGCGTTCGAGGGCGACACTGCGCTCCGGGGCGCTTCCACCTCGAACGAATTTCCCCCCAACTCGGCCATCGTTTTGGTGCATGCGGCGTGGGCCGATGGCTCATGCTGGGACAATGTCATTCCGCCTTTGGAAAAGCGCGGTCTTCAAGTGATTTGCGCGCCGCTCCCGCTCACGTCCTTAAGCGACGACGCCGCGGCGTTGACCCGGGTGCTGGAACGAACCAGCGGTCCGGTGGTCCTGGTAGGGCACGCCTACTCGGGCGCGGTGATCGCCTCGGTCGAGCACGATCGTGTCAAGTCACTGGTTTATATCACGGCGCTCGCGCCGGACGAAGGCGAGACCGTGGCCAAGGTTTTCTATCGCGATACGCCCAGTCCGGAACAGCCCAAGATGGTTCCCGATTCTCACGGCTTCATCTGGATGCCCGAAGACGGGTTTCGCCGGGCGGTTTGCAATAAGGCTTCCGCCGATCAAATCAAAATCGCGGCCGCTGTGCAACGCCCGCTCGGGGTGCAGTGTATTCAGCAGCCGTCGCCCAGGCCAGCGTGGAAAACCAAGCCCTCCTGGTTTCTGATCGCCGAAGAGGATCGGATGATTAACCCGAAGACGCAGCAATTCATGGCGGACCGTATGCGCGCGAAGGTCCGGCCGCATCGCGTGGACCACACTCCGATGTACTCAGATCCGAACGTGGTGATTGCCGTGATCCTGGAGGCCGCGCGCGAGACGTTGGCTTCGCCAGGCGCGAGCTCATAGGGAGGATATATGCCGGATAAATCCGTCGCCATCGTCACCGGAGCGAGCCAGGGCATCGGGCGTGCCACCGCCATCAGGCTGGCGCGTGATTTCGGGTCCGTGGTCTTAACCGCCCGGCAGGAGGACGAACTCAGGACAACCGCCGCCGCGGTGGAATCCGCCGGCGCCGAGGCGCTGACGTATGCACTCGACCTGCGCCAGCCTTGCGCGGCCGAGACCCTCGTTCAGGGCACGCTCGACCGTTGGGGCAGAATCGACGCTTTGTTGAATATTGCGGGCGCGGTGCCGCAGATCGATTTGTTCGAGATGACCGACGCGCAGTGGCAAGACGGCTTCGCGCTGAAGCTGCACGGTGCGCGGCGGGTGACCATCCGAGCCTGGGATGCCCTGAAGGCCTCTAACGGCGCGGTGGTGCTGATTTCCGGCAGCGCGGCGCTTGACCC
>JASHQT010000395.1 GCA_030039005.1 Bryobacteraceae bacterium | reverse complement strand
AATGCGCCGAATATTGCGGCTGCGGCGGATTCAAAGTGATGTCGAGCGTTTTCTGCTCTTCGTCCACGTCGAAATTTTGCCCGAACGTCTGGTAATCCTTCGCGATCACCTGCACAAGAATCGTGCCTTGAGGAATGGGAGGGATCTTGACCGAACCTTCCTGGTTACTCCGCATTTCCCATTCCAATCGGATTTTCTTGCCGAACTTCGTCTTGGAGCGCCCTTGAACAAACTTCACGATGACGCTCGCGCTTTCGACCGGCTTGCCGCCCAGGCTGTGTACCGAGATGGTCAAAGTGGTCATGTCGACGGCGAGCAAGGGAGTGAGCAAGGCGAGCGATAGAATCAGAGCGCGCATAGGTCCATGATATGCCTTTACGCAATATCGGGCAGCAGAAAACTCTTGGGCGAACCCGCGGCGCGCGTCACGGCTTCCGCGGCAAGGTATCCGCTGCGCACCGCGCTCTCCATGATGGGCGGCCAGCCGGATCGTGTCCAGTCGCCCGCCAGAAACAGATTTCCGAACGGCGTGGCGCTCGCGGGCCGCGCCTGCTCCAGCCCGGTGCGAGCGGAAAACGTCGCGCGAATCTCCTTCACCACATGCGCGCGTTCGAGCTTCGCTTCGGCGGCCAGCGGAAAAAACTCCGCCAGCTCGCGCAGGGCCAACGCGATGATCTCCCCACGCGGTATTTCCACCAGTTGGCGCGACGCGCTCACCACCAACTGTAGGTACCGCCCGGCCGATTTGTTGAACATCCATTGAATGGTGCGGTCGAGCAGCGTGGCGTGCGGGAGATCGGTGATGCTGCGGTCGAACCACAGATGAATGCCGGTGATGGGCGAGTGCTCGAAGCCTTCCAGGTCCAGAGTGAGCGCGGGAATGACCGCGGGCAGGCGCTCGAAAGGCAGCGCGGAGACGTAGTAATTCGCCGAGTGATGCACGCCGGCAGCCGCGACGCCGCTGACAGCGCCGTTGTCCTCGAGCACGGTTTCCACGGGCGCGCGCAGATGAAACCGGACGCTGGGGATGCGCTTCCAACCTCCGGGTCCATAGAGATCACCCAGTGGGACCGCCGGCACGCCCATTTCATACGAGTCCGCGCGCGCCAGAAATCCCAGCCAGAAGACTTGGAAGCCATGGCTGGCGGCCATGCGGTCCAAGTCTTCGTTTACGGCGCTCACCAGCACCTGGTTCCAGAAGCGCTCGATGGCGCGCTGGGTTTGGCCCTTCTCTTGGAGCCACTGGAGCATGCTGATGCGATCCAGGTCCGTACGTTTGCCGTGCTCGCTTCGAATGGCCCACAGGCCACGGGCGATCGCGAATTTATCGGCGAGGCTCAAGAACTTCAGATCCCAGAAGCTGCCGGTGAAGTGCAGCGGCGCGGGCAAGCCTCCGGCTTCGAGCGCCGAAGTCCGGCCGCCGGGTTCGATAAAGAAAAACTGCCGGTAAAATTGGATTCGATCGGCCACGCCCAGGCGGCCGTAAAAATCCATGAGATTTACGCAGCAGCGCAGCAGGACGTGCTGGCAATTGTCGATAATTTCAGAGCTGTCGCCGGGAACAGGATACGACGTGGCGCGGCCGCCAAGAAACGCGCGCGCCTCAAAAACGTCGACCTCGAACCCGGATTGGCCCAGCGCCGCCGCCGCCGCAAGCCCGGCCAAGCCTCCGCCAATCACAATTGCCGAGGGCATTGGGCGCTAAGACGGGGAGCCGGGGCGTGCGCTCACGAAATCAGCCGCGCACCGGAACCCGGACGCGGTGCCCGCCGCCGCCGCCGCTGCTATTGATCAACAACACCGCGATGGAGAGGACAACTACGAGAAAAACGATATCGGATAAGTCGAATTGCACGATTATTCCTAGGGCTGCGGGCTTTTCGGGAGACCCGCGAGCCGACGAGTCATTATGCGACTAGACTTCAGATTAACACATTAGCCCAATGGCGCAGTTCGTACTAGGAAGGTTCATGCCGCGCGATGACGCGGTGCTACGATGGAATCGAAACTTCCCGCCATGAAATGCCAAATCTGCGATACGCGTAAGCCGCGCCGTCATTGTCCCGGCATCCATGGCGAGATCTGCTCCATTTGCTGCGGGAACGAACGGGAAGTCAGCATTAGTTGCCCGCTCGATTGCTCGTATTTGAGAGAGGCGCGGCAGCATGAAAAGCCGCGCGAAGTGAGCATCGAAGACGTCCCCAACCGCGACGTGCAGGTGACGGAGGAGTTTCTGCACGAACATGAGCCGCTGTTTCTGTTCCTGAGCTCGCGCCTGGTGGAAGCCGCGTTGTCGTCGGCTGGCGCCGTCGATCACGACGTGCGCGAGGCTCTGCAGTCGCTGATTCGCACCTATCGCACGCTCCAAAGCGGCCTGTATTACGAAACGAGGCCCACCAACCTGGTCGCCGCGCGAATCCATCAGCGCATGCAGGAGGCGATCGAGGAACTGCGCAAGGAACTCGCCGCGAAGAACGCCACGCCCGTGCGTGACGCCGAAATCCTGGGTACGCTGGTGTTCCTGGAGCGCCTGGAATTGCACGAAAATAACGGCCGACTGCGTGGCCGCGCGTTCATCGATCACTTGCGCACGTACTTCCCGGAAGCCCAAGTGAGCGCCGCTCCGGCGTCGCCGCTGATACAGGTTTGACACAGCTATGACGGGATTCGTCGTCTTTGCCCATGGCTCGCGCGTCGAGAGCGCCAATCAGGCGGTGCGCGACGTGAGCACCCAGATGGCCGCGTCAGGCCGGCATATCGTGGAGGCGGCATTCCTGGAGCTGGGCGAGCCGGATCTGGCGGGCGCCGCGCGGCTGCTGGTCTCCCGCGGCGCCAAACGCATCGTCGTGATCCCCTATTTCCTTACGCTCGGCACGCACATGCAACGCGACTTGCCTCGCCTGGCGGGCGAAGCCTCGCGCGCGAACGGAGGCATCCAGATTCAAATCACTTCGCCGCTGGACGGCCATCCGGGGCTGCTGCAGGCGCTGCTCGACCGTGCGAGCGAAGCGCTGGATTCTGCCTGAGAGCCGCCGCATGAGAGCCATCATCCTAGAGTTCCACGACATCGCGCCCGAGGTCCGGCACTTCGTGTTCCAGGTTCCCGAAGTGGAGGCGCTGCATTTCAAACCCGGGCAGTTCGTTTCGTTCAAGGAGACCATCGGCGATAAGAAAATTACGCGGCCCTATTCCATCGCGTCGCTGCCCGACGGCAACCGCTTCGAGCTGTGCCTGAACCTGGTGCACGGCGGCTTGTTTTCGCCGCGCCTGTTCGAGATGCAGCCGGGCGATTCGATCGAAATGTCGGCGCCGCTCGGGTTCTTCACGGTCCGTGATCCGGCCAAAGAAGCGCTGTTCGTCGCCACGGGCACCGGAATCGCGCCGTTTCGCGCGATGACGCCGGATTACTTGGCGCATCCGCACTCCAAGCAACTCACGCTGCTGTTCGGCGTACGTCGCGAGAACACCATCTATTACCGCGACGATTTCGACGCAATAGCGCGCCAATATTCCCATTTTCGTTTTTGGCCTACCCTCAGCCGCGCCGACGCTTCCTGGAGCGGCCGAACCGGACACGTGCAGACGCACTTAATGGAAGCCATCGGCGAGCGGCGCGACTTGGACGTCTACATCTGCGGGCTCAAAGCGATGGTGGATGACGTACGCGCTATCCTCAAAGCAATGGGCTTCGATCGCAAGCAGGTGATTTTCGAGAAGTACGATTGAACCCGGTTTCCAGATGAGCCGAAAAAACGAGGCGTGAAAAAATGAACCGTAATATCGCGCTCGCGCTCGGCATGGCGATCGTCTTCGCTGCCACGGTGGCCGTTCTGCTGGTGGTGATGCCGGGCCCGCACAAATCGACGGATTACCTGGTGATCGGGTGCGTGGCCACGCTGCTGTGCCTGCTGCTGCTGTTCGTGGTGCTGATCAACTCAGCCAAGCGCGGCCCCAATAAGACCGAACCCCACGAAACCGAGCCGCACGCTGACTGAGCCGCGCGCGTTCGCGAGCGGATTTACGCCTTCCGCACTTCCACCGACTTGTACACTTCCTTGGTCTGCTCCAGATTCGCGAACACCAGCCCCGGGAGCATTGCTGACGCCGTGCCCGCCGCCACGGCCCAGCGGACGCAATCGGCGAAATCTTTTTTCTTAGTCGCGGCCCACACATACGCCGCGGCCAAGGCATCACCCGCGCCCAGCGGCGACACGATGTCGGTGCGAGGAGGAATCACTTCAAGCAACTGATTGTCATTCACCGCCACCACGCCCCGCGCGCCGAGCGAGAGCATCACGGCTTCCGCGCCCATGGCTTTGATGCGCGTGGCCGCTTCCAGAAATTGCGCCCGCGTGATGAGCGCGCGATTCAGCAGCCGCTCCGCTTCGGGCTGATTCGGGCTCACCACTGCCGGCCCCGCCTCAATGCCGTGCAACAGCGCATCGCCGTCGGTGTCGAGCAGCGTCTTCACGGCGCGTTCGCGCGCCATGCGGATCAACTCGGTATAGAATTCCGTGGAAACGCCGGGCGGAATGCTCCCGCACAGCATCAGCCAGGAGGCGCCTTCCAGGCGGTTTGCGACCACTTTCTCAAAGCGCGTCAGCTCTTCGGGCGCGATCAGCGGCCCGCGCTCGTTCAACCGGATCGCAAGGCCCTGCCTATCGCGGATGGTGAGATTGACGCGGATCTCGTTTTGAATCGGAACCACCTTGACCGGAAATCCCGACTTCGCCGCCAGCTTTTCCAGGCGCGGTCCGTTCGCGCCGCCTGAGGTGACGATCGCCAGCGTCTTCGCTCCGAAGGAATGCAACACGCGCGAAGCGTTCATGCCGCGCCCGCCCGCCGAATCGCTGCGCGAAAGAATGTAAGCGCGGTCCTCGAACACCAGCCGGTCTACTTCGAAATTGCGATCCACCGAAGGGTTGATCGTGACGGTGAGTATCAACCCTCAATGTTACCCTGAATTTTGCAGCGCCATCCCCATTTTCAGGCCTACATGGCGCTTGCGGCGGTGTGCTTCTTTTGGGGCACCACGTACCTGGGCATTCGCATCGCGATCGAATCCATGGCGCCCCAGGTGTTGATGGCTCTGCGCTACACCATCTCGGGAGCGATCTTGTTAGTCTTCGCGTATTTTTCCGGCGCGCATCTGCCCAGCGGGCGCGAGCTGCGACAAACGGCGCTCTACGGCGTGATGATTATTGGCGCCGGCACCGGCAGCCTGGTGTTCGCCGAACAATGGGTGCCGAGCGGGCTGGCGGCGGTGTTTATTACGCTGTCGCCATTTTGGATGATCGGCATCGACGCACTGATTCCCGGCGGCGAACGCCTGCACGGGCCCACAATTCTCGCGATGCTCGTCGGTTTCGCCGGTACGACGCTTCTGGTAGCGCCCGAAATTATGAGCGAGGGGTTCGGCGGTCCGCTACTGCGCGGCTTCCTGCTGATCGAAATGGGCTGCGGCGGCTGGTGCCTGGGGTCCATCCTGCAACGGCGGCACCAAACTAAAGCGCATCCGGTAGTGAGCGGCGCAGTGCAGCAACTGGCCACAGGTTTGGCGTTCACGGTTCCGGCGCTTCTCACGCAGCCCCACCCGGCTCATTGGGGTACCACCTGGACCGCGCGCAGTATCGGCGCCGTGGGATACCTGGTGGTGTTCGGCTCCATCGTAGGCTATAGCTCTTATATTTTCGTGCTCGACCGTTTGCCGGTCTCGGTGGTGAGCATCTACAACTACGTCAACCCGGTGATCGCCGTGTTCTTGGGCTGGCTTTTCTTCCGCGAACATTTCGGCGTGCAGGAATTCATCGCGATGCTGATCATTTTCGCCGGCGTGGCGCTGGTAAAGCGCTATTCGCGGCCAGCTTCTCCAAAGCCGGTTCGAGCCTCTGCGGCTTCTTGAGCACGCCTTCGAACAAATCGCCCACGCGGCGAAAGCGGTCCATCGCGTTTCCGATGTTGAACTGCGCGGGATCGAGGCCGGGCGCGACTTCGGGCCAATCGAGCGGCGTCGAAACCGGCGCTCCGGGATGAGCGCGTAAAACATAAGGCGCCGCGATTGTCTTCGAGCTCGAAATTTGCAGGTAATCGAAGTAGACCTTGGCCTTCTTACGGCTCGCCACCGCGCGCGGCGTAGTGAATAAATCCGGATTTTGGTTGATGGTCAGGATCGATAGCAGCTCCGCGAAGGAGCGCACTTGTTCGTAGGTGTAGATCGGCTCGAGCGGAATGTAAATATGCATGCCGTCGCCGCCGGTGGTTTTGGGATAGCCGGCTAGACCCACGGAATCGAGCGTTTTCTTCACCAGTTGCGCCGCTTCGATAATTTGGCCGTAGGGGCAGCCTTCGGTGGGGTCCAGATCGATGAGCGCGAAATCCGGGTGATCCAGCGACCCGATGCGGCTCATCCACGGATTCTGATCGATGGAGGCCAGGTTCGCCAGATAAATCAGCGTCGCGCGATCGTTGCAGATGATGTAATGAATCTTGTCTTGATTGTGTTCGGAGAAAATTGGCTCCAGCCGCACCCACGCGGGCACTTTGTCTTCGGCGTTCTTCTGAAAGAAATACTGTTCGTGGATGCCGTTGGGATAGCGCTTGAGCGAGAGCGGACGATCGCGCAGGTGCGGAAGAATGAACGGCGCGACGGCGTCGTAGTAGTTGATCACGTCGCGCTTGGTGATGCCGTCTTCGGGAAACCAGACTTTGTTCAGGTTGGTGAGCTTCAGCCGATGCCCTTCGATGTCGAGCGTCACTTCCACCGGTGAATCCGCGGCAATCAGCGGCTTGTATTCCTCGTCTCCTTTGTCTTCATATTCCTTGTCTCCCTCGTCTCCCTCCCCTTCTCTTACACACTCTCTCGGATCTTTATCGCTTCTCAACGCGACAAACACGGGCGCGCGCAGCAAACCGTCCGGCGTCATTTCGAGAAACTTGATTTCCGCCACCAGCTCGGGGGTGAGCCAAGTCACGTCACGCAGCGCCTTTACGGTTCCGGAGAACGGACTCTTCTTCGCGATCAGCGGTTCTATTTTCTCCCAGATCTGCTTCAGGGATTTTTCATTGAACCCGGTGCCCACTTGCCCGGCATGCGTGAGCTTGGCGCCATCGTAGAGACCCAGCACCAGCGAGCTGAAGTAATCGCGCTCGCCATGCGTGAATCCGCCGATGACGAAGTCGCCGGTAGACGTGACCTTGATCTTTACCCAGTCGCGGCTGCGGCGGCCTTCGTATTTGCTGCCACGAGCCTTGGCGACGATGCCTTCCAGGCCATTGGCGCGCGCCGCTTCGAGCATCGCCTCGCCGTCGACGGTGAAGAAATCCGAAACGTGGACGCGATCCGACGGCGTGACGATTTCCGCGAGCAGCCGCTTCCGTTCTTCGAGCGGCACGCCGCGCAGATCGTAGCCGTCCAGATACAGCAGATCGAACAGGAACAGGTTCACCGGGGTGGAGCGGGAGAGATGCGCCACCGCATTGGCGTCGCTTACCGAAATGCGCGGCTGGATCAGGCTGAAACTGGAACGCCCTTTCTCATCCAGCACCGCGATTTCGCCATCCAGGATGGCCTGCGACGCTTTCACTTGCCGCGGCAGAACGCTCAGTTCGGGATACTGCTGATCGCAACGTTTGCCGGTCCGTGAGAAAATGCACAGCTCGTTGTTTTCCACGAAGCATAGTGCCCGTACGCCGTCCCATTTCACTTCGTAGAGCCATCCGGCGCCGCCGGGCGGACGAGTCGCAAGCGAGGCCAGCATGGGCGCGATGCTATGCGGCATGAGTGCCACAACCGCTCCGGCGGGCATCGCGCGGGATTGGGGATCGGGGATTGGGGGCTCGCGCGCGGGAAGATCTTCGGCGATTTCCTGCTGCGTCCGGCCGGTCAGCGCGCTGCGCGCGTAATCCTCTACGTTCCAGCCAGGCTTCGACTCGGCGTCCTTTTTTTTGATGAGCAGCCATTCGTTACCCTTGCCGCGCCCGCGCATCAGCACCAGCGCGAATTCGCCGCGCAGCTTTTCGCCGTGCAGACGGAACTTGAAATCGCCGCGCTCGATTTGGGCGACCGCCGGCGTATCGCCCACCAGCTCGTACGTGCCGCGATCCCACAGCATCACGCTCCCGCCGCCGTACTCGCCTTTGGGGATGTTGCCTTCGAAACTCCCGTAATCGAGCGGATGATCCTCCACGTGCATCGCCAGGTGCTTGGCCAACGGCTCCAGGCTGGGACCTTTGGGCACCGCCCACGATTTCAGCGTGCCGTTCACTTCCAGGCGAAAATCGTAGTGCAGCCGCGTGGCGTCGTGACGTTGGACGCAGAAGTAATTTCCCGCCGGTGTGGATTCGACGCGCGGCGCGGGCTCGGGCGTTTTATCGAAGGACCGCTTGCGGCCGTACTCTTTGAGCGACATCGTTCATGAAGCCCAAAAAGCGGGCCGCCATGCTTTCCAATGCTGCTCTCATTTTACTGGCCGATTTCCCCTGGCGGTGATGCGAGTTAACTCGCGCGGCAAGAAGCGTACACGTTCTCGATCACCGCGAATAAATCGCGCGAGTGGATGGGCTTGGAGACATAGCCGTCCATGCCCAAAGAAAGGAACCGCTGCCGGTCCCCGGCCATGGCGTGGGCTGTCATGGCCACGATAGGAATGTGCTCGCCGCTCGCGGCCTCGCGCTGGCGAATGGCGGCCGTGGTCTCCACGCCGTCCATCACCGGCATCTGGACATCCATGAGGATCAGGTCGAACTGCTGCCGCTCCAGCGCCTCCAGGGCTTTTGTCCCGTCACCCGCCACCACCACGCTGTGTCCCTCTTTTTCCAGCAGCCGCACGGCCAGGCGCTGGTTGATGGTGTTGTCTTCGGCCAGCAGAACCCGCAGCGGCAATCGCTCCTCCCGCAGACTGTGGCGCGTCACCAAGCGCATCGGCTGCGCGGTGTCTTGCCGCGGCCCCAGCACGCGCAGCAAGGCATCCAGCAAATCGGATTGGAGAACCGGCTTGATCAAATACGCCGCAATGCCTAGCTCCTTGCAGCGCTGGCCGTCGCCGCGCTGTCCCCCGGAGGTGAGCATCATGGTGACCACGTCGCTGAATTCGGGGAGTTGCTGCACCTTCTCCACCAGCATGAAGCCGTCGATGTCAGGCATATGGCAGTCCACCAGCATCAGACCGAAAGGAGTCCCGGTGGCGCTGGCCTGCTGGAGCCTGGCCAGCGCGGCTTCGGCGTCGGGTACGCAGGCCGGCAGCATTTTCCAATAGGCGAGCGTCTTCTCCAGAATGTGCCGGTTGGTCGCGTTGTCGTCGACAATCAGAACGCGCAGATTCTCGAGAATCGCCGGGTCGGCCGTGGGAGTATGGGCGCCGGAGGCGCGCCCGAAGCACGCCGTGAAATGGAACGTGGCGCCTTGCCCGGGTTCGCTTTCGAGCCAGATGCGCCCGTTCATCATGCCGATCAGCCGCGCGCAGATGGACAGGCCCAGGCCGGTACCGCCGTAGCGGCGCGTGGTGGAGGTGTCGGCCTGCGAAAACGGCTCGAAAATCAACTGCTGTTTCTCGCGCGGGATGCCGATACCGGTATCGGAGACCGCAAAGTGCAGCGACATATCTCCGGTATCCTGCGATTCCAATTCCACGCGTAAAACCACTTCGCCTGTTTCGGTGAACTTGATCGCGTTACCCACCAGGTTCAGAATTACCTGGCGCAAGCGCACGGGATCGCCCACCACGAAATCCGGCAGCTCCGGCGGAACGAAGCAGGCCAGTTCCAGCCCCTTCTCGTGCGCGCGGCCGGCCAGGATTTTCATGGCCTGGCCCAGGTGGTCCCGCAGGTTGAACTCGATCGGATCCAGGCTCAGTTTGCCCACTTCGATCTTGGAGAAATCGAGGATATCGTTGATGACCGTCAGCAGCGAGTCCGCCGAGTATTTCACGGCGTTCAGATATTCGCGCTGCGAGGGGTCGAGCTCGGTTTCGAGCGCCAGCTCCGTCATTCCGATGATGCCGTTCATGGGTGTACGGATTTCGTGGCTCATGTTGGCCAGGAACTCGCTTTTGGCGCGGCTGGCCAGGTCGGCGGCTTCCTTGGCCGCGCGCATTTGTTCGTGGGCTTCGCGCAACTGCGTGATGTCTTCGAGCACGCCCACATATCCCTGCAGGCGGCCCTCGGAGTCGCGGATCGGCCCTCCCTGCAAGCTTACCCACACACTTTCGCCGCTCGGCCGCAGATAGCGGAACTGGTCCGTGAACCTCTCGCCACGCTGGAAATGCTTGCTCCGGTTCGCCATCACGCGTTCCACGTCCTCGGGATGAATGCCCACGTTGGGGTCTTCCTCAAGCTCTTTCGCGCTGAAGCCGCGGATCTCCATGATCCGCTCGTTGGAATAAATTCCTACGCCGTTTTCATCGGTCCTGAAGACGCCTACCGGAGCGGAAGCGCAAAGTGTGCGAAACACTGCTTCGCTCTCCCGCAGCGCGGTTTCCGCCTCCACGCGCTTGGTGATGTCCAGGAACACGGCGAAGGCGCCGCAGTATTTCCCGTGGGCCAAAAGCCGCTTGGCGTGGACCTCCACGTCCACCAGCCCTCCATCTTTGCGCTGTCGCTTCATCGAGCCATGGAAGACGGCTCCCTCGGCGATCTTCTGGATGTTCGACAGAAACTTCTCCTCGGCGCCGGGCTGCACGATCAGCTCTTCCAGCTTGCGTCCAATGCACTCGGCCTGTGTGTACCCGAAGATTTCGCAAAATGCCGGATTGGCCAGGGTGACGACGCGGTCCAGGTCATGCACGATGATGCCCACCGGGCTGGTTTGGATGAGAGTGTCCAGCAGCTCGGTCCGCTCCTCCAGCACGTGCTCGGTACGGCGGCGATTATCGATTTCAGCCGAAAGCAGCCGCTCGGCCCGTTCGATCTGGCGGCGTTTGGATACCGCCAACAACAGAGCGACCGCCACGCTCAAGGTGCCAAACGAAATTAGGGAAGCCAACCACCCGCCGACATGCTGGCTGAATTCATGGCCGACCAGTTCGCCTAGGACCGTGGCAAACGCAATGATGACGGCTAGATGCCAGAGCGGCTGCTGCTGGTGTCGAAAGAGGCGGGCTTGTTGGTGGTCCTCGTTCATCGGTTCTGTGGGGCCCTCCGTAGCCCGCGCCGATCGGGGAGTTTCCTCTGCCAGAGAGGCGAACGCATTAGCCGTGTCTAGCCTTTATTGGTCTATCGTCCTAAGCTGTTGGATTCTTTAGGTTGAAGTGCGGTTTTGCCGCCCCGCTAACCCACAGAGGCGCGGGCGCGCCTCAATGCCCAGGAGTAAGCTCGCCCGCGCGTCCGTTGTGGGCGGTTTGAGCCTCACGCGAGCTCCGTATTTCGCGTTTCCGGTAACGTGAAGATCAGCACTGCGCCGATGAGGAAGAACGCGGAGTTAAGCGCCAGGCCGTATCCCAGGCCTTGCCGGTCGGCGATGGCCCCGATAGCGAACGGCGCCAAGGCGCTCGCGGCGCGGCCGGTATTGTAGACGAACCCCTGGGCTGAGCCCCGGATGGAGGTGGGATACAACTCGGCGAGCATGGTCCCGAACAACGAAAAGAATCCGGTGCCGAAGAACCCCACCAGCGGTCCCAGCGCGAGCAGCCAAACTTCCGACCGCGCTCCGGCCCACAGCGGTGTGAGGCCGTAGACCGGCGTCAGCACGGCAGCGATGATAACGAAGACAAAGAACGCCGGCCGGCGTCCCCACCAATCCGCCAGCCAGCCGAAACTGGCGTAGCCCAGGAACGTGCCGAACTGCATGATGAAAATCCAGGCGCTGGTTTGGAGGATGTTGAGACCCGCGCCGCCTTGCGATCGCGGCGCCGACAGAAATCCCGGCAGCCAGGTGTTCAGCCCCCAATAAGCGAAAAGCATGCACGTGGCGAGCGCCGTTGTAAGGAGCGTGCGCCGGGCGAGTGGCCGCCGGAACAGGTCGAGCCACGGACTCGCCTGCCGCTTTTCATTCCACACGTCCGGCTCTCTTACGCGGCGCTGGATCCAGACCGTCAGCAGCGCCGGAGCAAGCCCGGTGAGGAACAACACGCGCCATCCAAAGCGCGGCAGAATGTACGCCGTGCCGGCGGCGGCGAGCATATAGCCCAGTGCCCAGCCCGATTGCATCAGCGCGATGGCTTTGGCGCGATGCCGCGGCGGCCAGCTTTCCGCCACCAGGACCGCGCCGGCCGACCATTCCCCGCCCAGCCCGAAGCCCACAATCGAGCGCCACAACATCAGCGTCGCCAATCCCGTAGCCAGGGCCGATCCGCCGGAGCCGATGGAGTAGATCAGGATCGTGAGGATCAGCGTCCGCCGGCGCCCGATACGGTCCGACAAAAATCCTGCGCCGATTCCGCCGATCGCCGAAGTAATTAGGGTCGCGGAACTCACCAGGCCCGCGGTGGCCGCGCTCCAATGAAATTCGGCCCTTAGCGTCTGGACCACAAACACATACAGCATGACGTCGTAAGAATCCAGGACGAAGCCCGCCATCGCCGCCCACAGCGCCACGCCGCGCGGTTCCCAGATCCACGCCAGCGGCCGGGCACGTGTATCGGATGCGGGTTGGGGCGCGTCTGTTTTAGTAGCGTGCGGCAGAACAGAATCAAAGTAGCATGATCAAATCTCTTCAGAGCCCGCTGGGGTACTCTGATTCTTGAGGCCGGCCATCCAGACCTCGCAGTTGACGCGCCGCTACGATTCGCTAGTAGCCGTGGATCGCCTGGAGTTCAGCGCCGAGGCGGGTTCCATTTTCGGGCTGCTCGGCCCCAACGGCGCGGGCAAAAGCACGCTCATCAAGATGCTGACCACGCTGCTCCCGCCCTCGAGCGGCACCGCCCTCGTGGCCGGTTACGATATCGTGGCACGGCCTGCCGACGTCCGCCGCAACATCGGTTACGTGTCGCAGATGCTCTCGGCCGACGGCGATCTTACGGGCTATGAGAACCTGCTGATCTCCGCCAAGCTCTATGGCATCCGGGGCGCCGAACGCGAGCGCCGCATCCGGGAGGCGTTCGAATTCATGGATCTCGCCGAGGCGGCCGGAAAACGTGTCAAACAATATTCGGGTGGAATGATCCGGCGCCTGGAGATCGCGCAATCCATGTTGCATCGCCCCGAAGTGCTTTTTCTCGACGAACCGACCGTCGGCCTGGATCCGGTGGCCAAGCGCTCTGTCTGGGAGCGCATTCGCGAGCTGCGCCGCCAGTTCGGCGCCACCATTTTGATGACCACGCACGACATGGAAGAGGCCGACAACTTGTGCGACACCGTCGCTATCCTGCATCGCGGGCGCATCGCCTCCCTTGGCGCTCCCGCCGCGCTCAAGGAACAGGCGGGTCCCGAAGCCACTCTCAACGACGTGTTCATTCTCTCCACCGGCGCGTCCATCGATGGTTCTGGAGAAGCCGGTTCTCGAGAAGCCGGTTCTGGGGAAGCCGGCGCCGGCGAAGAAGGAGGAGCCTTCCGCGATGTCGCAAGAACTCGCCGCACGGCACGGCGCCTGGAGTGACACGCCGCCGCCGGTAGCATTTCTCCTGCAAATGCTGGTGGTGGCCGAAGCCGACGTGCGCAAGCTGTTGCACGATCCGATGGAACTGTTCACCCGCATGCTTCAGCCGGTGTTGTGGCTGGTGGTATTCGCGCCTGTGTTTTCCAGTGTCCGCGCCATCCCCACCGGCAATTTGCGATACCTGGATTTCATGGCCCCCGGCATCCTCGCCCAGAGCGTGATGTTCGGCGCGATCTTCTACGGCATTTCGCTCATCTGGGAGCGCGACCAGGGCGTGCTGCACAAGTTCATGGTGAGCCCCGCTCCGCGCGCCGCGCTGGTGCTGGGCCGCGCCCTTTCCTCCACCGTCCGTGGCGTTTTCCAGGCGCTATTGGTTTATCTGATCGCGTTCCTGATGGGCGTCGAGTTGCGGCTGGAGCCATGGCAGATCTTGGGCGTGCTGGTGGGCGTGATTCTCGGCGCGGCCATCTTTTCGACCTTTTCGCTGGTGGCGGCCTGCATCGTAAAATCGCGCGAGCGCTTCATGGGAATCGGCCAGGTGCTCACCATGCCGCTGTTTTTCGCGAGCAACGCCATTTACCCGCTGAGCATGATGCCGGCTTGGCTGAAGGCGCTGGCGAAGATCAATCCGCTGAGCTACCAGGTGGACTGGTTGCGCGCTTTGATGGTCCAAGGCGGGCACAGCGTTTTTGGATTGGGAACCGACGCCGCCATGATGCTGCTGGCGCTTGCGGTTTTGACCGCCATCGCGACGAAGCTTTATCCGAACATCCTCATCTGAATCGTCTCAGCCGGTCATGATCTGAGCCGTCATCGACGCGGTTTACGGCGCGTTACTCTTCGCCAGGCTCTGCGGCGGCGGTGAAACCCAGCGCTTCACGATGCCGCGCACGGCATCGGCATAAGGCTCGAAACCGATGGGCTTCTGCACATATTCGCGCGCGCCCAGCGCCAGCGCTTTTTGGACTTCCGCGCGATTTTGCGTGGAGCTGAAAATCACGATCGGCGTCTTCCTTTGACATTGCGCCAGCACCGTCTGGCCGTCCACGCGCGGCATGTTCAAATCCAGAATGATTAACTGCGGCTCGAAATCCGGCGAATCCAGCATGCGCAGCGCCTGCTCGCCGTCCCTGGCGACCGCCAGTTTTACGGGGAAAGGACCTTGCGAGAGAGCAACTCGCATCAGCAACACATCGGCAGGATTGTCTTCAACTAAAAAAACCTCGACCGTTTCCATCGGACCGCACTTGCCCGTCTGTAAGATCCCCTACGGAGGTTTTTGTTACATCTTGACCGCGAACGGAAGCTCACGCCAGGGCGGAGCTGCTTACGCGGGCGCCTGATTCTTCGACGAACACTTGGAACCCGAATGCGGGAATACGCTCGGTCTTCCCCCAGCGCTTGGTGCCCCACCCTACGCGCAGGTACCGGACCTCGGGATGCGCGGCCATGTTGAGCAGGACGGAATAGACACCGCAATATTGACGCTGGCGAAAGGTCAGCAGCGGCTGGCTTCCCCATTCGCTTTCGCTCCCCGAGCCCCAAATGGAGACCGTTAGTCCGCTGCGTTCCACTACATCGGTGATTTCAAGCGAAATCACCAACAGCTTCCCGCCGTACTCCTCGAGAGCGGCAATCGGGCCCATCCCCTCCCCGCTACGCACGGCCTCTGCGAGGATGCATTTCGGCTGACCTGCGCTTCGACGCCGGTGCGCCAGCCCTCCCAATACTTCTCCCGCCAGACTTGAGGCCAGATTTGAGGAAAGACCAGCCAACGAGTTCGCAGTATCGTCCAGCGTGGCCGCCTCTGGGGAATCGCTCGCGGCCTGCGGGTTTGAGAGATCTTCTGTAAAGAAAGCTTCCGCTTGCATTGTTAGCTGACTCCTGTCACCGTACCTAACGGCAGAATCCTGGAAATACTCTATGCTCGCGCAAGGATTCCCAATTTGGATTACCGAAACTTCATGTGCACTTCGATCACCAGCTGCGGAGCTTCGTAACAATCGCGTACAAAGGCAAATATTCCTGCAAAGCGATAAATATGCCACGCGAACTGCGGACTTTTGCGCTCTCGGTGGCCGCAGCCTCGGTAAAAACTCCGTAACCTGTAAGGACTACTGAGCATATGCTTGGAATATGCCTTTTTGACGATTGGATGCCAACGCGCGTGTCGGCGCGCCGTCTTTTGCCGTCCTATTATTGGTTTGTTGGTGTCGCGCTGGGCTGTTACGCAAGTAGTAAGATCTTCTAGATAGAGGCCGCGCGTTTTTCGGCTCGCGACATCACAGGGAGGAGAGTATGGGGATTCTGCCTCGTTTGGCCGATCATCGGATCCTCGCGCGAATTCTGGGGGCCACCGGATCGGCGCCCGTGCGCCTGGTGGTCAAAGGCGGCGCCGATGTGTCTGCACCCGGCGTCGCGCCCGTTGCCACCGTCGTGATTCAGGACCGCGCCACGCTTTACGGTGTGCTGCGCGATCCGGAGACCGGCTTCGGCGACGCCTACATGGACGGCCGTATCGAGGTGGAAGGCGACCTGGTACGCTTTCTCGAGGCCGTCTATGGCGCGATGGAGCGTCCATTCGGTGCAGGCAAATGGCTGCCGGGCCTGGCTTCCAAATGGCTGGACCTGTGGCAGGACAACTCCCCCCAGGGATCGCGCGCGAACATCCACCGTCATTACGACCTGGGCAACGATTTCTATCGGCTCTGGCTGGACGACCGCATGGTCTACACCTGCGCGTACTTCCCCACGCCGTCCGCTACGCTCGAACAGGCGCAAGTCGCCAAGATGGATCACGTCTGCCGCAAGCTGCGCTTGCAGCCGGGCGAGACGGTGGTGGAGGCCGGCTGCGGCTGGGGCGCTCTCGCGCTCCACATGGCCCGTGAATATGGCGTGTCGGTGAAGGCCTACAACATCTCGCATGAGCAGATCGCCTACGCGCGCGAGCGGGCGCGGGCGGAAGGCATGAGCGGACGTGTCGAATACATCGAAGACGACTACCGCGCCATCTCCGGGCAATTCGACGTTTTCGTTTCCGTTGGCATGTTGGAGCACGTCGGCCTGGATCACTACGCCGAAATCGCCGGAATCATTCAGCGCAGCATCGGCGACACCGGCCGCGGTCTGCTGCACTTCATCGGGCGCAACTACCCGGCCGTCTTCAGCCGCTGGATCCGCAAGCGCATCTTCCCGGGAGCCTATGCGCCTTCGCTGCGGCAATCGCTGGCCGTTCTGGAACCCAAGAACTTTTCGGTGCTCGATGTCGAGAATCTGCGCATGCACTACGCCAAAACACTGGAGCACTGGCTGGAGCGCTTCGAGAAATCCAAACAGCAGGTAGCCGCGATGTACGATTCGCGTTTTGTGCGCGCCTGGCGGCTTTATCTGGCCGGCTCGCTGGCGGCGTTTCGCACCGGCAACCTGCAACTGTTCCAGGTCCTGTTCACCGGCTCCCAGTGCGAGCCGATCTTCTGGACCCGGGACCCCTTATATGCGGAGCCGCTACCTGGCGCCGAGAAAGTTCAGGCCAAATGGACGCATGCGATGTCCTGATCATCGGCGGCGGGCCGGCCGGTTCGTCCTGCGCTTGGGGCTTGCGCCCGGCCGGATTGGACGTCGCGATTCTAGACCGGCAGAGCTTTCCCCGCGATAAAGTTTGTGGGGGATGGATCACGCCGCAGGTGCTGGCCGAGCTCGCCATCGACGCGGAAGACTATAAGAAAGACTACGGGCGCCCGCGCGTGCTGCAGCCCATCACCGCGTTCCGCACCGGCTGGATCGGCGGGCCGGCCGTCGAGACCGATTATCGGGCCACGGTCAGCTACGGCATCCGGCGGCGCGAGTTCGATGATTATCTGCTACGCCGCTCCGGCGCGCGCCTGCTCCCGCCCGCGACGCTCAAGACTTTGCGGCGCGAGAACGGCGCATGGATCGTGAACGAGGCTTTTCGGACGCGTCTGGTGGTGGGAGCGGGCGGCCACTTCTGCCCGGTTGCGAAAATCACCGGCGCCAAACCGCCCCGCGAGAATGCAGTGGTGGCCCAAGAGGCCGAATTCGAGATGGATGATCGCCAGCAGGCCGGCTGCCGCGTTCGCGCCGACACGCCCGAGCTTTACTTTTGCCCCGATATCAAGGGCTACGGTTGGTGTTTCCGCAAGAACAATTTTCTGAACATCGGCTTGGGCCGCCTGGATCAGCACCGCCTCGCCGAGCACGTGGCCGCTTTCGTTGCCTTCCTGAAATCCACCGGCCGGATTGCGTTCGATCTCCCGGCGCCGCTCGCCGGTCACGCGTATTTGTTGTACGGAGTTTCCGAACGGAATGTGGCGGACGACGGCGTTCTGCTCATCGGCGATGCGGCTGGATTGGCCTACAAGCAAAGCGGGGAGGGCATCCGTCCGGCCATCGAATCCGGTCTGCTGGCCGCGCAAGCCATCCTCCGGGCGCAAGGGAATTATTCGCGCGAATCGCTCAGTGCTTATGGACGGCTTCTCGCGCGGCGCTTCGGCAAATCCGGCCAGGACTGGGCCTCGCGCCTGGGCCAGCGGCTGCCATCTTCCTGGGTGGGCGCGGCGGGCCGCCGGCTGCTATCGACGCGCTGGTTCGTGCGCGACGTCGTGATCGACCGCTGGTTCCTGCACGCCGGCGAACCGGCGCTGTAACCCCTAGCCCTCGGATTCCGACTCGGCTTCCGCTTCCTCCACCGCCACCGGTCCGATTTTCTCCGCATCGGCGATGAGCGTCCGGGCGAGCGCGGCCTGATCGCGCGCCACGCGCACTTCGAAGGCCAGATAGGGCAGCACCGAGTCTCCTACCAGCACGGCCGCAATGCCGTTCGATTCGAGCATCGTCTTCACGCCCAGTGCTTCGATCTCGCTGGAGGGCATGGCCCCGCTGCGGAACACAGTTTCCAGATCGAGACCAGGCGAAGTGTCCACCCGCTCCCTCTCTTCCGGCAGCGGGTTCTCGGCGATCACCTGGTCGGCGCGGGCCGAATATTTCGCGGGCACCTGCACTTCGAAAACGCCCTCGGGCACACCCGGCGCCGAATCGTCCCGCAGCGTGGCGGGAATACCCGCGTCGGTCAGCAGGTCCATGATGACCTCGGCGTCTTCCTTGGCGTCCGCGTCCATCGACCGAAACACCGTGATGAGATCCTGTCCGTGATTCACGTCTTGATTGTAGGGGATCGAGCGAGGTTTCGGGCGTTAAAATAAATCAGGAGGCCTCATGGCGGACCAGGATTACGGCAGTAAAGTGGTGTGGTTCATGGCGGGGATTGCCGTTGGAGCGACGGTGGCACTGTTATATGCTCCGGCGTCGGGCGAAGATACGCGGCGGCAGATCGCGCGCAAGGCGCAGAAGGGCCGCGATGCGCTGGCCGATTCGGGCAGCGATCTGATCGACCGCGGGCGCGAGATGTACGAACGCGGCCGCAAGCTGGCCGACGAAGCCGCGGATATGTTCGAACGCGGGCGCAAAATCGTCGAGAGCACCGCGTCCAATTTGAAGGGATAAGGGGTATTTCATGAGCAGTACAGTCGCTGAGCCGGTCGTTGCTCCCAAGCCGTTCGTTAACGAGCCCGTCGCCGATTTCACGCGCGCGGCCAACCGCGAAGCCATGGAACGCGCGCTGGCCCAGGTGCGCTCCCAACTCGGCCGCGAATACGAGTTGCTCATCGCCGGCCGGCGCGAGAAGACCGGCGATCTGCTGAAGTCGTTGAATCCATCCAGACCGGGCGAAGTGGTGGGCGTGCACCATAAGGCCACGGCCGCGCAGGCGCGCGAAGCCGTGGAAGCCGCGCACGCCTATTTTTCGGAATGGGCCGCGACGCCGCCCGAAACGCGCTCGCGGATATTGCTGCGCGCCGCCGAGCTGTTTCGCGCGCGCAAGTTCGAGTTCGACGCTTGGCTGGTGTATGAAGCAGGCAAGACCTGGCCGGAGGCCGACGCCGACGTTTCCGAGGCCATCGACTTCTGCGAGTATTACGCCCGCCAGATGCTGCGCCTGGCTAAGCCCGATCCACTGGTGCAGTTGCCCGGCGAGAAAGACGAATTGCTGTACCTGCCGCTGGGCGTCGGCGTGATCGTTCCGCCGTGGAATTTTCCGCTGGCGATCATGGTGGGGATGACCGTGGCCGCGCTGGTGGCGGGCAATACGGTGGTGCTCAAGCCCTCCAGCGATACACCCACCATCGCCGCGAAATTCGCCGAAGTGCTGCTCGAAGCCGGCTTTCCGCCGCGCTCATTCTCCCTGCTCGTCGGCAGCGGCGCCGTAGTGGGCGACGTCCTGGTGGAGCATCCGCTCACGCGCTTCGTCGCGTTCACCGGATCCAAGGAAGTGGGGTTGCGCATCAATGAACTGGCGGCCAAGCCGCGCAAAGGGCAGGTCTGGATCAAACGCGTGATCGCCGAAATGGGCGGCAAGGACGCCATCATTGTCGATCGCGAGGCGGATCTGGACAGCGCCGTCAAGGGCGTGCTGTGGTCGGCGTTCGGGTATCAGGGGCAGAAGTGCTCGGCCTGCTCGCGCGCGATCGTCGACGCCGCCGTTTACGACGAGTTCGTCGCGAAGCTGAAAGCCGAAGTCGCCGGGCTGAAAGTGGGGCCGGCGGACGATTCGGCAAACTACATGGGCCCGGTGATCAACGAGGGCGCCATGAAGTCGATTCTGGACTATATCGAGGTGGGGAAGATTGAGGGCCGGCTGATCTCGGGCGGCGGGCGCGCCCCAGGCGACGGTTATTTTGTTCAACCCACCGTGATCGCCGACATCGATTCCAAGGCGCGCATCTTCCAGGAGGAGATTTTCGGCCCGGTGCTGGCTGTGGCCAAGGCGCGCGATTTCGATCACGCGCTGGATCTGGCGAACGATTCCGAATACGGCCTCACCGGCGCGGTGTACACCAAGAACAAAGACAAGATTCGCCAGGCACGCGACAAGTTTTTCGTCGGCAATCTGTATATCAACCGCAGGTGCACCGGAGCGATGGTGGGCGCCCACCCCTTCGGCGGCTTCAATATGTCAGGGACGGACTCCAAGGCCGGCGGTCCGGACTACCTGTTGCAGTTTTTGCAGGCCAAGGCGATCGGCGAGAAGATTTCGTGATAGCATCACGAAGGTAGTTCGAGGGTTGCCCCGGAGCCCCGATGAGAAGGGGACTAAGACGTCATAACTCCAGGGTCGATTCCGAACGACGCGGCGAAGGGCGCACGATCTCATCGGCGCCCTTTTCCATTTCCACTCCCTCATGGGTCGCGGCCTAGTAGCGGACCTAGCGCACCGGTTCTTCGAGCGGATTCGGGTACGCGTCGGGATCGCGCTGGTCGCCCGAGTGCAGGCACTTAAAATCCTTCTCGATCAGGAGGGAGAGTGTCTTCTCTTCACCGACGGATTGATCGGCCGAGATCGCCACACGATCGGTGGTGTACCAATCCTGCGCGGTCGCCGACGGCACCTGCACTCTCAGCCAATGATCCTGAAAGGTAGCAAGCGGCGCGTGCAGTGTCGAGGCGGTCTCGATCGTGTAGCTGAGGCTCGCGCCGGGCGCAAACTGGATGCTGTCTTCGACAAATCCGGTCTTGCTGAACTGCGCCACTTCCGATTGGCTCAGCCGCAGCCGCAGCGAGTTTCCCTGGATGCGGAGTTTCATTGAATTCTGGATGCTCCTGAATAGATGTTAAATCGGCGGTCGCGTACGAAGCCAACCAGAGTCATCTGGAAGCGCAGCGCGGTTTCTACCGCGAGACTCGATGGCGCGCCCACGGCGGCCAAAATCGGAATGCCGGCCATTAACGCTTTTTGAACCAGTTCGAAGCTGGCGCGGCTGCTCAC
Source organism: Bryobacteraceae bacterium (assembly GCA_030039005.1). The sequence continues at coordinate 2,495 of JASHQT010000395.1, read as the reverse complement.
AAATAGTAGACGCTCGCTCAGCGGGATGCGATGCGCGAGCAGTTCGGCGCCGATCAGTTTATCGACAGCATTGTGCCGGCCGACGTCCTCGCGTAGGACTTCCAGCGTTCCGCCGGGTGAAAAGAGCGCCGCCGCATGCAGTCCTCCCGTTCGCTCGAACACTGGCTGGGCGCGGCGCAAGGCCTCGGGCAGGCAATGAATGACGGATTTTTCGACCACCGGCGTATCGGGTGCCGGCATCGCGCAGCCTTGCGCTTCGATCGCTTCGATCGACGCTTTGCCGCAAACCCCGCAGCTCGACGTGGTATAAAAATGCCGCTCCAGGCGATCCAGATCCACTTCGACGCCCGGATTCAGCTCCACGGTGACTGAATTGCCGAGTTGTCGCGGGTTGCCGCTCTCGTTGTGCGACCAGCGGATTTCGCGAATCTGGCCGGCGCCGCGCAGGATGCCTTCGGTGAACAAAAATCCGGCCGCCAGTTCGAAATCGTGGCCCGGCGTGCGCATGGTGACGGAGATGGATTTCGAGCCCAGGCGGATTTCGAGCGGCTCTTCCACAGCCACCAGGTCCTGGAACGGGGCCGAGGAATCGTTCTCGATTTTTTGGACGGGTACCGTCAGGATGGGCCGGTTCACACCGACTTCATAGTAGCGCGCGAGATCGGCGGGCGAATCCCGTTACCGCCGGGTCCTCGCCCTAGGCGAGATTGGGGATCTTGATGATCTTCTTCTGGATGGCGTATTGCACGAGCTGGGCTTTATTGTGGATATCCAGCTTGCGCATCAGGTTGAACTTGTGGGCTTCCACCGTCTTCACGCTCAGGTTCAGGTCGCAGGCGATTTCTTTCACCGAATTGCCTTCGGCCAGCATCTTCAAGACTTCGCGCTCGCGCGTGGTCAGAGTGGCGAAGCGGGGCAGCCGGTTGGCGGACTTGATGCGGGACCGGAAGTCATCCACCAGTTGGGACAGCATCCGCGGGCTGAGATAGCTCCCGCCGCGGCAAATGTCGCGGACCGCGGCCACGAGCTGATTCGAAGGGCTGTCCTTGAGCACGTAACCGCTCGCGCCGACTTCCATGCCTTCCACCAGGTAATCTTCGTCGTCGTACATGGTGAGGAATAGGACTTTAGTTTCGGGACGGTTTTTCTTGATTTGCCGCGTGGCTTCGAAGCTGCTGAGGCCGGGCATGCCGATGTCCATCAGGACCACGTCCGGGCGGAGTTCGGTGGCCTTCTCGACAGCATCGCCGCCGTTGGAGGCTTCGCCCACTACTTCCATATCTGCTTCCGCGGAGATCAGGGTTCTGATGCCCTGGCGGAACAGCGTGTGATCGTCCGCCAGCATGATGCGAGTCTTGGCCATATCGTCTACCCCAGTGAGTGTTTCGAATCCCTTTCCAAAGCTTGAGTGTTCCTGTGGAGCTTCATTTCCATACCGGAGCCGATCCTTCCGCTACGGCCAAGTCTCGCCGGATCTACGTTCCGGCCACTCTCAACCTCCGCGCGTGACGCGCTCCCGTCGCTCTGCCTCCTATCGGTTTGGCGGCCACCGGCTCAACCGCGGTAGATTCCGGCACCGACTCGGCTACCGGAAGACGGATCAAAATCCTGGTTCCCCGTCCTGTCCTGTTGCGATCGACCGATCTCTTGCCCATTCCGGCTCCGTTGCCGGACCCGTTTTGGGGATAGCTGCGAATCTCGAACCTGCCACCGAGTAGGGCAACGCGCTCCCTCATGCCAGAAAGTCCAAACGAATCTTTCCGAGCCAGCGCCTCCTCGACTCTAAACCCGACTCCGTTGTCTTCAACGGCCAGTCTGACCCATCCATCGGCGGAACTGACGGAAATGTTTACGTTGCTCGCGCCCGAATGCTTGGCGATGTTGTTACAGCATTCCTGCACCAGACGATACACAATGATTTCAGTATGTTGCGGTAGCCGCCGCAGGCGACCGAGCAGCAGCTTGACGCGGATGGGGTGCAGCCGGCGGAACCGATTCACCAGTTGGCGTATCGCCGCTCCCAGGCCGAGCTGTTCTAATACCGCCGGGCTTAATGCAGCGATCAGCCGGCGCATTTCGAGAATCGTCCGCTCGGTGAGGTCGCGCGCCTCCCGCAGTTTGCCGATCCATTCGGCGTACTCAGCCGGGATCGCGCCTTCGAGCAGCTCCATTTGCAGGCGGATGCACAGCAGCGATTGGCCGGCTTCGTCGTGCAGCTCGCGGCTGATGCGGCGGCGCTCCATCTCCTCGACGTGCAGCATGTGCTCGGCCAGCTGGCGTACCTGCTCCTCGCGCGCGGCTAAATTTTCCACCAGTCGCGCTTTCTCGGCCGCCATCAGGCAGCGCTCCGCGGCAGCGGCCAGCAATTCCTGTTCGCGGGGCAGCCATTCATAGGATTTCGTAAAGCCGAACTGCATCACGCCGGCTGTGCGCCAACCGATGGCCAGCGGGATGGACCAAACGGTCTGAAATCGGTCTTTCCAACCCGGCTCCAA
>JASHQT010000394.1 GCA_030039005.1 Bryobacteraceae bacterium | reverse complement strand
GGGACTGATCACCGCGACGGCAACCACGTCGCGGCAGATCCAGTTTGGATTGAAGCTGATTTTCTGAACTACTGCGCTTTGTGCGCGAACACCTGCACGTCGATGTCGGAGCTCTTGTCCCATCCGGCGCCTCTGCCGTCGAACACGCTCTCGAACTTGCCGCCGGAGGTGAACAGCAGCATTTTGCCGTCGGCGCCATCCTGCTTGGAGCCGGAAAATTCGGCATTGCTCGCGGCGTTGAACCATGCATAGGTCTTGCCGGCGTTTTCCGGCCGGGTCCGTCCGAGGCCGAAAGCGGCGAAGCTATATTTCGCGCCGCCCTGCACCGCCAGGTTCAGGCCGGTGAAATCGACCTGCCAGACATGCAGATTAGCTCCGAAATCGTCGTACGAGCCGGCGCCGGATTTCGTGAGGTCCGAGATCACAACGTGCGAATTGGCCGCCACGTCGCTTCCCGCTTGGAGCTGCGCCGCGACGATGGGGGTCAGCCCTTCGCGATCGCCGCCGAAGTACAGGCGAACATCGTGGTAGAAGTCGCCGAGGTGCTCGGCCTCGCTGGATGCCGCGCCGGGAACGGTCCAGACGCGAATGGAATCGATCACCCAGGATTCTCCCGCGGCGCCGATGCTGAAATCATCGCCCAGGAAGCCGCTATCGTACGAGCTCCAGCGAACGTTGCTGCGGTATTCGCCCGAGGCGTTATTCAAGTTGGCCTGCGCCAAGCCGCGGTCCACCACCAGCGCCGGACTGGCCGCGAAAACCGGACATGCCAGCGCAAAGCCCAAGACAATGCAAATTGAAAATGTTTTCCGTTGACTGAGAGCGTGCATAGGTCCTATTGTACTTCGTACGATACGGAAGAAAAAGGCTCACCGCGCGAGCGCCGCCTCCGCGGCGTCGGACTCGGGAGTGAGCACGCGCAAGTTGCTACCGTCCAGCTCCCATCCGGCGGCGGCCAGCCGCTCTGGCGCGGCGCTGAATACGATGTGGAACACGTTGCGATCCTGCGGCGCGGCCAGGCGCTTGCCCGCCCGCGGCGTAACCACGGCCAGGTACTTGAGGATGGTGTAAACATCGGCTTCTTCGGGAAGCTGCCAGTCCACCTCCTGGGTGCAGAAGCGGATGCGCGAACCGCGCTCGGAAAAATTCCAGGCGAGGTAGGCGCATCGATCGATGGCGGATTCGAACCACGCCGCCTGGGCGGCCGGCGTGTCCAGATCGAGAAAGAATGCTACGGATTGCTCGCGCTCCCGCGCGAATTCGCGGACCTGCAATTCTCCGGTGTGCGCGGTGGCTTTCCAATCCACGTGGTGCGCGCTCTCCAGTGCCTCATAAGGTCGGATGCGATAAAAGTCGTGTCCCTGGCCGCGATAGAACGACGCGATTTCGCCTTGGAGGGTGATCAGCAGCTCCTCGAAGCCGGGCTGCGGGTCGACGGAAGGGTAGACCAGGATATCGCGCGCCAGGCGCACTTGGATGCGGCGCTCGGCGAAGCCGAACGGAAAGCGTGTGGAGAAGCGAAAGCTGTTTTGGCGGTAGGCTCCCCGATGTGCGAATATCAGCTCCACGGGCGCCTCAATGCTGGCCTTCCCAGGAATGACGGGGAAATACAAGGGATGTGAAAGCCCGCTGTCGGTCGAGCCGGCTACCTGGATGGAAAACGACGGCATCCAGCGTTTCGTATTGCGGATGGCCACGCGTCCCAACAGTTTCCGGCGGGCGCACAAATGTTCGGGCAGCAGGAAATCGAGCTCCAGCCCGGAGAGGGAGAGGCGCCCGATGAATCCCGACACCATCCAGGTGGCCAGCAGCAACGCCAGGATGAGGAAGAGCAGGTTATTGGCTGAAATGAAGGCCGCGAGCGACACCAGTACGCAAGTCAGGGTGAACAGCAGCCCGAGGCGCGTCACTTGTTGGCGGGTACCCTGATCGAGCGCCGAGCGCAGCCAGGGCCATGGTCTCAGCACTCCTCCAACATACCGTAGGCCGGGGCTGCATCGTCCTAAAGCCTCTTATCGGAGCTGCCGATTTCTGATTGGATCAATCGAACCCAACTATCCATGGAAGCCTCCCTGACCGCATTGGCCGAACATCTCCAAGCGCGCGAGATCCTGGGCCGCCTGGAATCCCTGGTAAACGCCAGTCCGATCGCGATGTTCACCTGCAAAGTCGGGGGGGATTTCGCCACCACCTTCGTCACCCAAGGCGTCAGGGCTCTGTGGGGGTATGAGCCGGAAGATTTCCTGACGATACCGGAATTTTGGGCCGAGCACGTCCATCCCGAGGACGTGGCCGCGGTGTTTCGCGAGTTGGACCGGCTGCCGGAACTGGGAGCCCATGGCTACGACTACCGGTTTCGCACCCAGAGCGGCGAGTACCGCTGGACGCACGACGAGGTTCGGCTGGTGAGAGATGCGGCGGGAAATCCGCTGGAGATCGCGGGTTATTGCTTCGACATCACCGAACGGAAGCTGGCCGAGGCTGCGCTGCGGGAGAGCGAAGCGCGGCAGAAGATTATCTTCAACTCCACTTCGGATCTGCAGGCGCTCTTTCGCGTCCAGGACGAAAGCTTCGTCACCGAGTCCATCAACCGCGCCATGGCGGAGAATTTTCAGGCGAGAATGGGCCAGGACGCGGAGCGGTTCCTGGGCCGGGACTTCTCCGAGCTGCTAGCCGCCACGGGTCTCGCGGCCGAGGATATCGAAAATCGCCGCCAACTTTACCGGCGCGTTACGGCCGAACGAACGATGGCTCGTTTCGATACGCCTGCCTCGGACCTGCGCGACCCGCTGGAGGTCACGGTTTTTCCGGTTATCGATCAGGGCGGAAATTGCACCCACGTGTTGTGGAACGGCCGCAACATCGCCCGGCGGCTTCAGGCCGAGGCGGCCCGGCGCGAGAGCGAGGAACGCTACCAGTTGGCGACCGACGCGATCCACGAAGGAATCTTCGATTGGAATCTCGTCACCGGTGAGTATTACCTCTCGCCACGCTATAAGGAAATTCTGGGCTTCGGCGACGACGAGCTGGCGAGCGATCCAGGATCCTTCTTCGGGCGCATGCATCCGGACGATAGCGCCCGCATGCTGGAAAACGTGGAGCGCTATAATCGCGACCTGGCGCGGGACCGGTTCAGCGATGAGCTGCGACTTCGGCACTGCGACGGAACTTACCGCTGGGTGGTTTCGCGCGGCCGGATCGTCCGTAAAGAAGATGGCGTACCGGCCCGGATCATCGGCGCCATCGGCGACATGACGGAGCGCCTGGAGTCCGCCGCGAATCTGGCGGCGAGCGAGCAGCGGTTGCGAGACATCATCGAGTCCCTGTTTGGTTTTGTCGGAGTTTTCACCTTGGATGGCCGGTTGATCGATTGCAATCATGGCACGTTCGACGCCTCTGGTATCGGACCCCAGGACATCATCGGCCGTCTCTTCTGGGACACCCCGGGTTGGCGTCACGATCCCGCGCAGCAGGATCTCATGCGGGAAATGCTGGCGCGGGCAGCGGCGGGGGAGGTGGTTCGCTTCGAAACCAGGCCGCTGATTCGCGGGCAGCAGGAGATCGTGGTCGACATGACGCTGGGGCCGCTGCGCGACCGGCAAGGGAATATCTGCAATGTTGTGGCGCACGGAATGGATATCACGCCGCGCAAGCAGGCCGAGGCGGAGCTGCTCGAAGCCAAGGAAGCCGCCGAGTCCGCCAGCCGCGCTAAGAGCGAGTTCCTAGCCAACATGAGCCACGAAATCCGCACGCCGATGAACGGCATCATCGGGCTGACCGAAGTGCTGCTCGACACCTGTCTCGAACCCGACCAGCGGGAGTATCTGACCTTGGTGCAGCAGTCAGCAGCGTCGCTGCTCACCATCATCAACGATATTCTCGACGTTTCGAAGATCGAAGCGGGCAAGCTGCGGTTAGTGAGCGAGGAATTCGATCTTCGCGAGGTGGTGCTCGACAGCTTGAAGGGCCTCAAAGTGCCTGCCGAGAGCAAGGGCCTGAATCTCTCTTCCGCGGTGGATCCCGAGGTGCCTCTTGCGATGCGCGGCGATCCGGGACGCCTGCGCCAAATCCTCCTTAACCTGGCGGGCAACGCCATCAAGTTCACGGAACGCGGCGAGGTATCGGTGTCCGTGGAACCCTGGCGCGAGACGCTCGGGTTCCTGCACTTCGCCGTGCGCGATACGGGCATCGGTATCCCCGCCGAAAAACAGGCGCTGATTTTTGAGGCGTTCACGCAAGCCGACGGATCGTACACGCGAAAATTCGGCGGTACGGGTCTGGGTTTGACCATCGCCAGCCGTCTGGTCGAGATGATGGGCGGACGTATCTGGGTGGAGAGCCGCGAAGGACAGGGCAGCACGTTTCACTTTACGGCACGGCTGGCGTCTGCTCCGATGGACGTGGGCGCCGGCGGTTTGGCCGACGATTAAAGACCTGCTCGACTATAAGCCGGTTTCTGTACCCCGAAGGGCGGCAGTCATTCCTCTGGGCCTGGCATTACTGCCAGGCTCTAGCAACCTACCCGGAAGTCGAACGGAGCGGGCCGCTCCTCCTCCCCTATTTGGTCTTGCTCCGCATGGGGTTTTCCCTGCCGGAGGGATCGCTCCCTCCGCGGTGCGCTCTTACCGCACCTTTTCACCCTTACCGGAGACCAGCTTGCGCCAGATCCGGCGGTATATTTTCTGTGGCACTTTCCGTGAAATCCGCTTTGGTACGGATCCCCCCGGCCGTTAGCCGGCATGCTGCCCTGTGGAGACCGGACTTTCCTCCCGCCAGGGCGCAATCAGCGCCCAAAGCGAGCGACCACCCGTCGAACAGGCCTCGCTTCAATTTTCGCAGAAAGCCCGGACTTAAGAAACGGCCGTCGCCGCCGCGCGGTCTTGATCCGCATCGGGGCCGACATCCCGGGGGTGTTCGCCCGATTCGTGATAGTCCATCTCGGTGTTGACCGCCCAAATGTTCGATTTGTCGCGACGCCCGGCGATGATGTTGTCCACCGCCGTCATGGCCGTCAGCATGGAATGATCCTGGTTGTTGTACTTGTGCATGCCATTGCGGCCGATCAGGAACAGGTTCTGATACTGGTCCAGGTATTCCCGCAGGATGTCGAAGCGATCATAAGTTCCGAAGTAGGCCGGATAGGTTTTCTCCATGCGGATGACGGTGGCGTCGAGGAAATCGGCGCGCGAGGCAATGCCCATCTTTTCGACCTCGGCGAGGGCCAGGGCGATCATGGCCTGGTCCGGTTTGCGCCATAGCTCGTCGGTGTCGTTGCAGAAATATTCCAGCCCGATCCAGACCTTATCGGGATCTTCCACCAGGTAGGGACTCCAATTGTTGAAAATCTGCATCCGGCCTGCCAGCACGTCCGCCTCCTGGACGTAGATCCAGTTGTCCTTCAACAGGCGCTCGCCGGCATCGCCCAAGCGCAGGCGTTTGAGCAGCAAACCCACCGTGATGAAGTCGCGGTACAGGAGCCCCTCGCTGATCTCGGACACTTCGGCGGGAACCGGCGCCTGAAGGCCCCGCACCAACTCCTTCACCGGCATGGTGGAGAGGGCATATTGCGCCGGGAAAAAGCGCTGTTCGCCGGCGTTGCTGCGCGCGGTGACCCCGGTGACGCGATCGCCCGAGGTGTGAACGCACGAGACCGTCCATCCAGTGAGGATTTCGCCGCCCGCGGCGCAGACTTGCTTCGCCACTTCCTCCCAGAGCTGACCCGGGCCGAATTTGGGGTAGAGGAACTTCTCGATGAGCGAAGTTTCCGTGTCCTTTTGGCCGATGCCGGCCGGTCCGCCAAAAAGCTTCTTCACATAATGCGCCAAAGCCTTGCGCAGCGAGAGTCCTTTGATGCGCTGCGCACCCCACTCCGCGCTGATTTGATCGCAGGGTACGCCCCATACTTTTTCCGTATAGCTTTTGAAGAAGGTCCGGTACAAATGCCTGCCGAAGCGATTGATGAGAAAATCTTCCAGTGTTTTTTCCGGCCGGATGGGACGGAGGGCGCTGGCCGCGTAGCTCAATCCCGCGCTCGCGCTGCGCGCCACGCCCAAACTGCGCAGCGTGGCAATATTCAACTTCAGCGGATAATCGAAGAGTTTCCCGAGATAGAAGATTCGCGACTTGCGTGGCCGCACCAGCATCACCAGGTCATCCGACTGAGGATCTGGAGCTGGGAGTTCCGCCGCGTTCGCCGCCCACAGGCGTTCCTGGTTTCGGTATACCAGCCGGTGGCTCGCTTCCGCCGATCGCTCCACCGGAAGAATGGAAATCCACCACTCCATGACGCGATCGGATTTCGAAAAAAATCGGTGGCCGCCGATGTCGATCCGATTGCCCTTATACGTAACTGTCCGCGAGATGCCGCCCATATAAGCGCTCTTTTCGAGCACCAAGGGCCGGATGCGGGTGCGCCGCAAGAGTTCGAGAGCGGCGGTCAAGCCGGCCGGTCCCGCGCCCACGATGACAGCAGTCCCTTTTGAGTGATCGGTCATGAATAGAGGATTGTGCCGGAGCGCGGGGTCCGGACAGATACAAGCTTTCCTTATCTCACCATAGAAGCGGGCAGTTGCACAAACGTTTCAGGCTGTTTTCTATCGTACCGGCGTCTAAAATTAGACCATGGTGCATGGAAAAAGTTACGGCGCGTGATATCGAAAAGGCAACGGCAGCCGCTGTTGGTCGCTCGCAGCCGCTAATTTACATCGCTGCCGGCGTTTACGTAGTGCTCACGGTTTTCGCCCTTCGTTCTCATGAGCCATGGGCCGATGAAGCGCAATCCTGGCTGCTGGCGCGCGATGCGAGCCTTCGATACCTATGGGCCTCGCTCGCGCACTACGAGGGAACGCCCGGGCTATGGCAGACACTGATTCACGGACTCATTCGCCTGGGTCTGCCGTATTCGGCTTACGGTTTCGTGTCGGCGACGTTATCGCTCGCGGGCGTGTGCCTCCTGCTGCGCTACGCGCCTTTGCCTATTTTTGTTCGCGCGGCCCTGCCGTTCACCTATTTTCTTTGTTATCAATATGCGGTGATCGCGCGCAGTTACGCGCTGATCGCTCCTTTGTTATTTGCGGTCGCGGCCATCTATCCGCAAAGGCGCGAACGGCCGGTGCTGATGACGGTCCTGCTGGCGTTGCTGGCCGGAGTAAGCGCCCACGGATTCCTGGTATCCGCTTGCATTTGGATAGTAATTTATGCTCCGATGCTCGGGCGCGGCGGCGCTTCGCGTAAGAAGATACTCGTCGCTGGAGTTAGTTATTTACTAATTCTGGTATTTTTCCTAGTATCCGCATGGCCGGCGAAGGATGGTACCTTTGCCGATCACCGCGGCCTCGCGAACCTGCGGCTGTTGCCAGAAATCGCGAAAGCAGGACTCGCGGCAGCGTTCACCGGCTACTGGATCCCCACGCTCGCGGTGATCGCGCTTTCGGCGCCGTTCCTATGGCGCGGCGGAGGCTGGCTCATCTTCTTGCTGGCCACTGCGAGCTTGTGTCTGTTCGGAGCCGCGATTTACGCGCAATTGTGGCACTTCGGCATTGTCTTCCTGGTCTGGATCTTCGCCATGTGGATTTCGGCCTACAACACGCGGCTGACTACGGCAGCGCTCGCGGCCTTGATCGCCGCGATTGCTTTCCAATGCTACTGGACGGGCGCAGCCGTCCTTTACGACTGGAGACACCCGTACTCGGGGAGCGCGGCGGCGGCCGAGTATTTGCGCGAATCCGGGATCGCTTCCAAAGGCATCTATGCCGTAGGCTTCCCGTCCGTCGCCGTTCAGCCGTATTTCCGTTCGAACATTTACTCGGATTATCGCCACGGTTACTGGGACTGGTCCAGCCGGAACACGGCCGGTGATCCTGGCGCGCTGCTGGCATCGCCGCGCCGCGAGTTCGTATTGGTGGGTTACAAGAACGCCCTGGAAAAGCGCCATTGGGCCGATCTTCTCGCGCTGTTAGGTTACCGCGAGACGCGGGAATTCAATGGCGGCACGTTCTGGGAGACTCGCGTTTTCGAATTCGAGTCGTATGACCTTTACGAGGAAGTATCACCGCCACACGTCGAAGATGCCGTCGATGCCGCCGATCCCGCGCAGGGGCCTCTGTTCTTGAGCGGCTTCTATGGCATTGAAGGGAAATCGCGCTGGACCGCGAGAAGGTTCTCCGTGTTGCTCAACGCCGCCGATCGGCGAGCGGAGGCGCTCAACCTGGAGTTTTACATCCCCGATATCCAAATGCGGAATCTGGGGCCGATCACCATTCGCGCCTCAATCGCGGGCCGCGAGCTGGCGCCGCAGACATTCTCCAGCGCGGGCTCGCACCGCTATTCGGCTCGGGTCCCGCCCGATGCGTTGCGCGGTGCATTTGTCATCGCCGATTTTCGATTGGACAAATCGTCTGAGGGCCGCTATGCCGACGCGCGCGATTTAGGCATCGTAGTGACGCGCATCGGCTTTAGCGAACCACCTTAGCGAAGCAGCGTTCCCGGCGCAATAGAGCCGTCCGGGCGCGGGATGGAGTGGTTCGAAAGCAGGAAAAACTTTCCCGATGATGCGGCGCTCGCGGTGTGCGTGGAGGCGCCGGCGGTGACGGCGATGTCGCGCAGCGATTCTGGAAGCATGAAGTCGCGATCCGCGCTGCAGCGGATCAGTTCCGCCAGTTTCGAGAGCGCTCCGCTATCGATCAGCGTGGCCTCCGGATGCAGGTTGTCCGGCAACTTCCACGCGCGCAGCCGCTGTTCGTACATTGGCATCAGCGCTCCGAGCGAGCAGAATTGATCGGCGCTGACGATCATGCCCAGGCGATAAAAGAAATCCGAAGTCTTGGTCGTATCCAAGGGCGTGAGGTACAGATAGCGGACCTTCGGCAGATCGAGCACCGACGCGTAAAACTCATCGTCGGGC
>JASHQT010000393.1 GCA_030039005.1 Bryobacteraceae bacterium | reverse complement strand
CATCAGATCGTTCGAAACAATACCCAGCAGCGGGCGGAGTTCGAAGACGTTCCAGGTGTCGCGGCCCAGGATTTTCAGAGATGAACCGGGCGTCGCCAGCGGATAGCATTCGCGCGTGATGGTTTTGATGAGCGTCGATTTGCCGCAGCCGTTGGGCCCCAGGATCGCGACGTGCTCGCCCGCTCCGATATCGAGCGTAATGTCATGCAACACGCATTTGCCGCCAAGCATGACGGACACGTTACGAAACGCGAGCAGGGCTGGAGCAGCGGACATTTTGAAAGTATACTGTACCAATGCGAAGAATCGCTCCGGTTCTGCTATTCGTGTATTGCTCCCTGGCATTCGCGCAATTGGACTCCAATTCGATCACGGTGAGCGCTTCCAATAACGTTACTTTGCAGCCGGACCTGGCCGTTTTTTCGGTAACTGTCACGACGCCGCTGACCACGGGCTTGGACGACGTGCTCACCGCGCTCGCCGGATCGGGCATCACGGCCGCGAATTTCTCAGGGGTCAGCACTCAACTCAGCTCATCGCTGTTGAATGTGGGCACCGGCAACCAAACGCCCACACCACTGCTGGTCTGGCTCTTCACCGTGACGTCGCCCTTGGCGAACACGAAAGCCACGGTCGCCAGCTTAACGACGCTACAACAGAACATCGTGAAAGCCAACAACGGCCTGACGCTTTCGTTCAGCATCGCGGGAACCGAGGTTTCCGAGCAGTTGGCGCAATCGCAAACCTGTTCGCTTTCCGCTCTCATCACCTCCGCAACCACGCAAGCACAAGGGCTCGCCGCCGCCGCGGGCGTGCAACTAGGCGCGATTCTCGCATTGTCGAGTTCCACGTCGACTGTGACCACCAGTTCGCAACTGGTCAGCTCGGGCGCGTTCATTTCCACGATTTACAACAGCACGCCTCCGCCCTGCGCCGTTACCGTGAAATTCAACGTCACTCGCGATTAGCTTTATGCGCCGGCTTCCTCTCTCCATTCTTCTGCTGGCCGTGCCTGTTTTTGCGCAACTCCCGTCCCAAACCGTAACCATCACAGCCACCCGCTCGATCACCGTTGCGCCCGATCAGGCATTGCTCAGCTTGACCGTTACTTCGAGTCCTGAAACAAATCTCGAGCAGATCGTGAGCCCGCTCTCCGGCCTCGGGATCACACCGCTAAATCTCACCGGCGTCTACAGCTCCAGCGCGACCATGCTCCAGTGGAATTTTAACCTCGCCGTACCGCTCGCCAACCTCACGCCGGCCATCGCCTCTCTCACGAATCTCGAACAAAACATCACGCAAAATAATAGCGGACTGACCCTCTCGTTTAGCGTCACCGGCGTTCAGACGTCCGCGCAAGCGCAGGCTTCGCAGCTTGCCCAGACGTGCACGAACGCCAACTTGATCTCTGACGCCACCGCGCAGGCGCAGAAGCTCGCCGGCGCGGCCGGGATGACGCTCGGGTCGGTCCTCAAGCTGTCCAACGTGGCCGCTTCACCAACGGTCGCTAACGGCGTCTATTACGCCGTCCTTTCTGGCGCCGTCGCGGCGAGCGAGTATTTCGTCCCCGCGAGTGCTTCGGCGCCCTCCACCTGCTCGCTCACCGTTCAATTCCAGTTGCTGCCCTAATCACTTCTCCGGCAGCGGGCAATACGCGCCTTCGGAGAATCCCTCCGCCAAAATCCCGAACGTCCGATTGAATCGCGCACGATAGTTCTCCCACGCGATCGCCGTCGCCAGTTCCACCAACTGCTGTTCGCTGAAGATGTCGCGCAATTCCGCGAAGAGTTGATCGCCCACGTTTGCGGGTGTCCGCGTCAGCGCCACCGTCAGCCGCAGCGCTAGCTTCTCTTTCGTCGTGAACGCCTCGCTCGATTCGAACTTCGCCAGGTCATGCAACTGCTCCTCGGTGACTCCGGCCTTTCTGCTCCCGGCAGAATGAATGTCGATTCAAAACGGGCATCCCACCATCGCCGCCACTTTCAACTGGACCAGTTCTTTGAGCGACGGCGCCACGTTGCGTGCAGCCGCGCACGCCGAGTCCATCCAGGTGGTAGCCAGCAGCGTGGGCGTATGATGCGCCGCCAGAGTTTTCGACTTCGGCACGCGCCCGATGCGCTTTACGATCGCGCGATACAAATATCTTGTGACCCAGTTGGCCTGCGATGCGCTGACGCCCGTGACTCTCTCCATGCCCCCAGGATAACCCTCGCGTCTCGATACAATGTCTGGTCATGGCTAACGAACAATCCGAAGAGCTCGCGATTCGAACCGTGGTGGACAATTGGGTGCTGTGGCGCGACGCCGGCGATTGGGAACGCTTTCGTACGGTGTGGCACGAGGACGGCTACATGATGGCCACCTGGTTTCAAGGCACGGCCGAGCAGTTCATTCGCGTGAGCAAGGAAGGCTTTGAGCGCGGCGTGAACATCCTGCATTTCCAGGGAGCCTTCACGTGCGATATCGAAGGCACCCGCGCGATCTCGCAGACCAAGATGACCATCAATCAGCGCGCCCTGGTGCATGACGTGCCCTGCGACGTGGTGTGCACGGGCCGCTTTTACGACTTCTTCGAGAAGCGCGGCGGCCGCTGGGCGATCGTGCTGCGGCAGCCGATTTACGAAAAGGATCGCATGGACCCGGTGGATCCCGGCAAACTGCTGCCGCTCGATCAGGATTTATTGCAGCGTTTTCCCGAAGGCTACCGGCACCTGGCTTATTTGCAGAGCAACATCGGATACAAAGTGAAGACCGACATGCCGGGACTAAAGGGGCCGGAGGTGGAAGCGCTGTACGCACGCGGCAAGCGCTGGCTCGCGGGCGCTCCGATCGAGCGTTAGCCGCATGTTCTACGGCACCGCGAACGCGATCAGCGATTGATCGTTGCCTTTGCCCGGCCCAGCCGAAACAACGGCGACGTATTGCTTGCCGCTCTTACCTTCGTACGTCATCGGATTCGCGGTCGCGGAATAGTCCAGCTGAGCGCTCCACAACTCCTTGCCGGTTTTCGCGTCGAAGGCGCGAAAGCGCGCATCGCTCGTCGCGCCGATGAACACCAGTCCTCCGCCCGTGACGATGGGACCGGCGAACGCGCCCGACCGCCCGGTGTTGCGCTTCTCGACGGGCAGAAAATCGGTGACGCCCAGCGGCACTTGCCAGGCGATCTCGCCCGTATTGGCGTTGACGGCGAACAAGCGCTCCCACGGCGGTTTGATGCACGGCAGATTGCCGAGCGTTTTCCCGTCTGCGTCCTTATACGGAGCGCTGAAGCTGAAGAATCCCGGCCGCATCACGTAGGGCAGCGCACCTTCTTCCTTCGCTTTCGGATTGTCCATCAGCCAGCCGGTGCCGGGGCTGTCCTGCGAATTCACGTAGACGTAGCCCGTTTCGGGATCCGCCGTCGCGCCGCCCCAATTCGTTCCGCCTGTCGGACCGGGCATGCTGATGGTCTCGTGTTCCGGCGTGCCGTGCGCTTGATAATTCCACGGAGCGAACGGACCGGCATCCTGATAGCCGCGCTTGTCCCAAAGCTCCTGGCAGGCTTGCGCGTGTTGAGCGGAAGTATCGTCCGCGGTCACGATGTCGGCGCGCGAAATGCTCTCGCGCGCCAGCGGCGGCGGCTTCAACGGAAAAGGCTGCGTGGGCGAATACCATTCGCCGGGCACGTGCCCCTGCGCGACCGGCCGCTCTTCGACGCCGAACACAGGCTTGCCGGTATTGCGATCCAGGATGAACATGAAACCGGATTTGCCCGTCTGCACCACTACGGGAATTTTCTTGCCGTC
This sequence comes from Bryobacteraceae bacterium, assembly GCA_030039005.1. The sequence goes on along the minus strand of JASHQT010000393.1, from coordinate 2,952 downwards.
TTTGACGATGTCGATGAGAACCGGGTCTGGCGGTAGATCGTAATCCCACAGCTCGTGATGCACGGTCTGGAAATACCATTTGAGCTTGCCGGTGGTGTAGTCCACCGCAACCACGGAATTGGCAAAGAGGTTGTTGCCTTTGCGATCGCCGCCATAATAATTCGCCGCGGGCCCGCCCATGGGCATGTAGACCACGCCGCGCTTCTCGTCGACGGTCATGGCGTAGGACCACATGTTGTTGCCCGAGCGCTTCCAGTTGCCTTCCTTCCAATCTTCGTGGCCGGGCTCGCCGGGCAGCGGAACGGCGTGGAAGGTCCAAAGCTTTTTGCCGGTGCGGACGTCGTACGCGCGCGAATCGCCGGGCATGCCGCCGGGCAGCTCGTCCTGCTGATGCAGGTGCTCTTCGCCCGGACCGAACATGTTCATGCCGACCAGAATGAGGTTTTTGTAAATGGTCGGAACGCCGGCGAAAGGGACATCCATCGTGAGCACGCCTTCGTTCGCGAAACCGGGGTCGAGTTTGCCGGTTTTGGCATTGAGTGCGACCATTTTGTGGCCGGTCAGAAATAGAATGCGCGCCGGATTCTGTTTGTCGCCCGGCCAGTAACTCACCCCGCGCTGCGAAGCATCGCCGCTCGGAAGATCGTAGCGCCAGATTTCCGCGCCGGTGTCGGCGTCGAGTGCCACTACGCGATTCCCGGCGGGCAGATACATGACGCCCCCGATGACGATGGGCGTGACTTCGTTCATGGTGCCCGCGGGAGGCGCGTTCGCCTCGGGTCGCAGCTTGTAAGTCCACGCGGGCGCGAGTTTGGCGATGTTGCCGGTGTTGATCTGCTTCAGCGGCGAGTAGCGCGTGGAGGCGAGATCGCGATTGTAGCTCGGCCAATCGGCGGCAGGGGGTTGACAGAAAGCGGCGGCAGGAACGAGCCAGGCGGCAAAAGCGATGGTGCGGGCGTTCATTTCGTTCGCTGAGTATATCAGGAGAACCGGGATCAGGGGCTGGGGATCGGGGGCTTGGCGCCGGTGAACAGCCAGAAGGGGGTGGGGGACCATATGCAAGGTCGTGCGCAATTTTTCGCGAAAAGGCGAAGTTGGGGCGAATTATCCGGTGGGCCGGAAAGCGATCCAGCATGAGACGTTCGGTTTCAGAATATCGCGCGAAGACGAGCGTGAAGATCCGCGCTCACGGCAACTGAATCTTTACACAAGGGCGAAAAGACAACAGCGCAGGTGACTGGCGAAACGCACCAGGGGATCAGTACGTCTGTTACGCTAATTCGGAGGCGAAATGTCCGTCAAAAGGCTTTTCGGGGTGGTCTTTTGGGCCTCGATTTGCGCCCCCGCCGCGTGGACGCAATCGCAAGGGACGGGCGCGATTTCGGGTACGGTGGTGGATGGCGACTCGGGCGACGGAATTCGTAAAGCTATCGTCACACTGGCGCTCGAAGGAACGCCGCGGCAATGGGCCACCGAACGTACGGACGGCGACGGGCATTTCGCGTTCGAGGGTCTTCCCGCCGGAACCTATACGCTGCGCGCGAGCAAAGGCAACCAGGGCACGGCGGTCTATGGCGCCAATAGTGTGCGTGAACTTGGTGGTTCCCTCGCGCTGTCCGACGGAGAGAAGCGCGGCGGCATCGTGCTGCGCTTCCTTCGCGCCGCCACGATCTCCGGACGCGTGTTTGATTCCGACGGCGACCCCGTGGCGAGCGCCAACGTCATGCTGCTGCGCCGTGGACGCAACTTGGGCGCTCCGATGCTGGCAAATTATCGTGGCGCGCCCACGGACGATCAAGGCGAATATCATTTGGAGAACGTCGATCCGGGGGTGTATTTTCTGCGCGCTTCCCCGCGGCCGTTCGGCCGAATGCAAGTCAGCGGGCAGCCGATGCCGGTGGACCAGTATTATGGCGGCGCGCGCGATTCCAAGGACGCTGCGCCGGTTCGGGTGAACGGCGGCGATCATCTGGATAATCTCGATTTCCACTTGACGTCGGAAATGCCGGTCCGCGTTCATGGGCAGGTGCTGGGCGTTCCGGAGGAGGCGCAACAGGAGACGCCGAAGCCAGGCGCCGGCGTGTTTCTGAGCGGGCCGCTGGAGAGGTTCGGTGCGGGGGTGCAGGTGATGGTGAGCCCGGCCGATGAGAACGAAGCGCGCTTTTCGAGCGGGACGGTGGCGCGAGGGCCGGAGCATCGGTTTGAAGTGGCGGACCTTCGGCCGGGGTCGTATCGTTTCGAAGCGACGCTCGAATCGGGAGGCAAGAGCTACGGCACGTCGCAGGTAGTGAACGTGGGGCCGGGCGCATCCGACGTGGTGCTGACGCTCGCGCCCGCGGTTGAAATTCAGGGAACGGTTCGCGTGGAAGGAAGCGGGGCAAAATCCGAGAACCAGCCGATGTCGGTGGAACTGGAAAAGCCCGGCGGCTTAAGGAATCGCCGCCTTCGGGCCGTGGTCGGCCCCGACGGCCGATTCAAGCTGGGGCCGGTGATTCCCGGCGAGTGGAGTTTGGAAGTAACCGATATCAGGCCGGGCTACCTTAAATCGGCGCGCCTGGGCGATCAAGACGTCCGTTTCAAGACCTTCGAACTGGCCGCAAATAACGATGCGCCGTTGAACATTGTCGTCAGCACGCGCACGGCCCAGGTGGAAGGGGAAGTGGACGCGGGTGCTTCGGATGCCGATCGCGCGGGGATTTTGATTGCACGCGCGGATCAATATCATACTTTCGTGCGCTTCTACTACGCCTCGGAGGCCGACGCGAACGGAAAGTTTCATGTGAAGGGGATCGCGCCGGGCAAGTATAAGATCTTTGCGCTCGAAAAAATATCCGCTAGGGATTTTCGAACTCCGGAGGCTGCCGATCAGCTCGATGAACTGGGCGAGACCATCGAATTGAGTGAAGGAGCGACCGTGGAAGCGCATCCCAAGCTCATACCGTCGGAGCGCGC
>JASHQT010000040.1 GCA_030039005.1 Bryobacteraceae bacterium | reverse complement strand
GACTGGTCTCGAACCAAGCCGCAGTCCAGTTTCTGAGTCACTTTAGGCGACGGTACCGACACACTGGAAATTAGCGGAACGCACCGGAGTTCGACCCACTCTCGGCCGTTGGGATTTGTCGACGCAATGGCCATCCGCATCGAGGTTGTCACGCTCGCTTTTCGCTGACGGGAGGCGCCCCACATATCACTTTGTGGGGCAAAACGATATTCGCCCCCGCCCCCTTGATCGGACTCAGGTCAAGATCTCAAGCACACCCCGCAAAGGTTCCGGCGTATTCACTCCTCGGAGATTCCGTCAACCAACGTTTCTTCCCACGGCTTCCGACCATGCAGTTCCTGTTTCCATGACCTCAGATCAGCTTTCAGTGCGGCGGAATCCGCATTGGCTGCGCGGAGAACCTCTCCCTCCGATACCGCTCGATAGCATCGTCCAGGACGGATTGCATCGATTGCTGCTCCTCCTTGGCCAATTGGCCAAACAACTCATGAGCCCGCGGGCTGATACGGATGTTGGGAGTGCGATTTCATTGTCTAAAGCATACCGCCTGTGGGACTTTTTGTTTACATATTTGTCTTTTACGAATCGGCGTGATTGGATCCGAGGTTGGGCCATCCCGGGCGGCCTAGCTTCGCCTTTGTCCATCGGGCTGCGGCTGCCCTACGCAGCCACTTCACAGCATCACCCGCTAAAGTTAGTGCAAGTGGGCCGTGCGCCGGAAGAGCCGTTGTTCACCAGTTTGCGGGAGCAGTATCACTCTCGTAGCGACGAGCAGGCGGCAGGCGAGCACTTGAAGTGCCGGGCGAAAGTGGACGGGCGGGATACCTGGAATCACTCTGTGACGCTGGCGCAAAAGCAAGTATGATGAATCCTGCTTGGCCGGGGAGCGATAGTCGCGGGCCGGGTGGAACGGATAGCTTGAAATCGAGCCTTGCCAATGCAAAATACATGGGGTTTTTGACGCGCGACGGAAGCATCCCAAAATGTTTCGCGCTGGCAGTTTTGGTGTCGATCTGGCGGTCTTCACCGAGTTCGAACGCGAGATGCCGCCCGAGCGTGTGCGCACGGGACTGGCCGAAGCATGGCAGAACGGAGCTCATGTGGTCCGACGCGCAACCGCGGCCAACAAAGCCGCGGAATGTTGGGAAACTGCATCGACCGGGCGTCAGCAAATCGGAGATTGGCCGCCGCTTGCAGGTCGGGCACACCTCGGCGCGCCGCATTCTGGCGGAGAAGATATGAAAAGACCAGCCGAAGATCCGATTCGCGAAGATCGCATCCACCAAGAAGCCATCGTGGATGCCTATGGCTCTGAAGAGAAGGCGATGAGCTGGTATTACTACTTGGAAGGGAAACTGACGGTTCCCTTCAAAGGCCGCTGTATCGGCTCAAAAGCGACTTCCCCACTGCGGAAAGGCGAGACGGTCGAAGTGCTACGCCTCGCGAAGGAGGAAGTCTGCGAGAACGACATGCTCGTCCAGATCAAATGGCAAGGTCGCAAGATGGCTGTCCCTCTTTCCCAACTGGTTGCCATCGATCCCGACGAATCCACCGCCGAAGCCATCGGTGACTGGCATTACTGGGTGGCTCGGGGTTACCTGTTTTGAATTCGTGCGAGCATTCCATATATGAACCAGCGCCAGTCGAAATCACAACCGAGGTGGACCGATGTCAAGGCGAAGCTAACGAGTTTTGACCGGCCAGCCTTATTGGGCTTGATTCAGGATCTCTACGGCGCCCACAAGGATAATCAAGCGTTCTTGCACACCCGCTTCGGCTTGGGCGAGGATCTGCTTCGCCTTTACAAAGAAACGATTGCTCGCTCGCTTCGGCCGGACGCCTTCAGCCGGCAGGTTCCGTCCGTTCTGAAGGCCAAGCAAGCCATTTCCAATTACGACAAGGCGGTCGGTGATCCCGCCGGCTTGGCCGAGTTGATGGTCTTTTACTGCGAGCAGGAGTGCGGTCTTGCAAGTGACCTCGGCTATCAAGACGAAAGCTACCTCAACGCTCTCATTCGCATGTTCGAGCAGGCCCTCGTCACCACGACTACTTTGTCCACCAGCAGCCGGCACACCCTCCTCGCTAGGCTGGATCGAGTTCGCACCCTTGGCCACCAGTGCGGGTACGGCGTCGGAGACGACATGGATTCCATCCTTGCCAAGCACGCCCAGCGCAGCGTTCGTCGGTCCAAGCGCCGGTAATCCTGGACAAAGATCCGATTTAGGCTTCACGCAGCATTACCGAAAACTCACCAATTTGCGTAATCGGAACGCTCTGAACCGCCAGAAGCCGCCGGAGGTGAGCATTCTCCTGACGCACGCAGACGAATATATTATTGCTCTGGAGGCCCGAATGCAAGAAAGTCTGTACCGAAAGTCTGTACCGTTCTCGATCATATTGCGCGCACCGGTTCGTGATCTGGCTGAGATGGGCTTGCGCCGCCACGCCTGTGGCTATCGGTGGCCCGCCCTTTTCTCTTCGGAGTTCAAAGCTTGGTGCAGCAGCATTTTGAGGTACGTCTGGTACCTTAACCCCTTCTTGGCAGCGAAGGTTCTGGCTCGCGTGAGGTCATCTTGGGCCAGCCGGATTGTGATCGTTGGCGAAGGTCCGGCTTGGCTGGCGCGTTCGCGGGCAACTCGCGCCACGGTGCCCTTGCCGAGTTTGCCGGCGGCTTTAGCTTGCTCGAAGCGGTCTGCGATAATGTTTTGATTTTTCGACCACCATTCGGCCTCTTGTGCCTCAGTTTTGAAGGGTGGCGGTTTCTTGGCCATAGTGGATCACCTCTTTCGTTCCTGGTAGTAAAACTCAATAAGCCGTTTGATTGGTTCAAACGCCGTTACAACGCGTACCCGGTCTTCGCGCCATGTGGTCACCACCAAGAGAACGCGGCCGTGAGCTGTCGCGCCAAGGTTGAGATAGCGCTCTTCCCTTTCGACGATCTCCATTCCAACGTCAAGCGGATCGCTGAGGATGACTTGCTCCGCCTCTTCCGACAGGACCTT
>JASHQT010000392.1 GCA_030039005.1 Bryobacteraceae bacterium | reverse complement strand
ACGGTCGACCTCGGCAAAGCGGAAAACTTCTGGCGCAATTACTTGAACGGTTTCGTACTGGCGAATCCGGTGCCGGAGTTGGATTCCCCGGCGGCACGCGAACCCGGGCGCGGGGAAGAAGAGATCGTGCTTTCCGAGCAAACCACGGACGCGCTGCGCGCGCTCGCCCAGCGCGAGCAGGTAACGTTGAACACCGTAGTACAGGGCGTCTGGGCTCTGATGATTGGCCGGTATTCGGCATCGAGCGACATCGTCTTCGGGGCCACGCGCGCCTGCCGCAATTTCGCGTCTGATACGGCCGACATGGTGGGCACGTTCATCAATACGCTTCCGGTGCGTGTCCGCATCGAAGACGGAGAGCGGATTTCAGCCTGGCTCAAGGGGATTCGCGCCTCGCAGGTGGAGATTCGCGACTACGAGCACACGCCGCTCGCGTCCATCCAGTCCTGGAGCGAGGTGCCGCACGGTGCGCCGCTGTTCGAGAGCATTCTCGTTTTCGACAATTACGAGCTGAACACGCGCATGCAGGCGCAGGGCGGCAACTGGGCGCACCGCCAGGTCCGCTTGCGCGAACGCACCAATTATCCGCTGACGCTGTATGGATACGCCGAAAAGAACCTGATCCTGCGCCTGGCTTATGACAAGGAGCATTTCAGCACGGCCTCCGTCGAGCGCATGATGGGCCACATGCGGACCTTGCTCGAAGCGCTTCCCGCTACCTCCGGTGGCACCCTCGCGGACCTGCCGATGCTGACGGCCGAAGAGCGCGGGCAATTGCGCCAGTGGAACAAAACCGAGGTGGATTACCCGAGAACCAAGACGGTTCATGACCTGATCGAGGAACAGGTGGACCGATCGCCGGGCGCCACGGCGCTGGTGTTCCGCAACCAGCGGTTGAGCTATCGCGAGTTGGATAATCGCGCCAACCAACTGGCTCAACTGTTGCTGTCCAAGGGTCTCCAACCCGGAGGCCGCGTCGCCGTGTCCATGGAGCGCGGCCCGCAGCTGATGGTCGCATTGCTGGCAACTCTCAAGGCCGGTGGCGCCTACGTGCCGCTGGATCCCACTTATCCGGCCGAGCGCATCAAGTACGTGCTGGCCGACGCCCATGCCTCCATCGTGATCACCGAAGAGAAACTTCGCCCGCAGGTGGAGAGTTTCGCGCGCGTGGTGCTGGCGATTGATTCCGACGCCGAATATGACGCGCTCGAGAAATGCAGCCAATCGCGTCCGCGCGTGGCCATGCCCAACGACAGTCCGGCTTACGTCATCTATACCTCCGGTTCCACGGGCAAGCCCAAAGGCGTGGTGGTGAACCACCGCAACGTGGTCAATTTTTTCACCGGCATGGACCAGCGCTTCGGGGAAGAAACTCCGGGTGTGTGGCTGGCCGTCACCAGCATTTCGTTCGATATTTCGGTGCTCGAGTTGTTTTGGACGCTGGCGCGCGGATACCGCGTGGTGCTCCAGGAGGACAATCAATTCTTGCCCGCCAACCCGGAGGCCGCCGGCTTCGGAACTGGCGGGGGCGCGCGCGCCATCGATTTCAGCCTGTTTTACTTCGCCAGCGATGACAGCGCCGGGGCGGAGAAGTACCGGCTGCTGCTCGAAGGCGCGAAATTCGCCGACGAAAACAAGTTCAGCGCCATCTGGACTCCCGAGCGGCACTTTCATGCGTTCGGCGGATTGTTCCCCAATGCCGCCGTGACCAGCGCGGCGCTCGCCGCCATTACCAAGAACCTGAAGATTCGCGCCGGCAGCGTGGTGCTTCCGCTGCACGACCCGATCCGCGTGGCCGAGGAGTGGGCGCTGGTGGACAATCTCTCGGGCGGCCGCGTCGGAATCTCGGTCGCTTCCGGATGGCACGATCGCGACTTCGTGTTTAAGCCCGACAACTACGCGGACCGCAAGAACATCATGATGCGGGACCTGGAAACGGTGCGCGAATTGTGGCGCGGCGGTTCGGTGAAGAGAATGAACGGGAGCGGGAAAGAAGTCAGCGTCTCCATTTTCCCGCGCCCCATCCAGCCCGAATTGCCGTTCTGGATCACCTCCGGCGGCACTCCCCAGACCTTCCAGTCCGCCGGCGAATGCGGCGCCAATCTGCTCACCCATCTGCTCGGCCAGAGCTTCGAGGATTTGGCATCGAAAATCCAGCTCTATCGCGACGCGTACCGCAAGTCCAATCCCTCAGGCCACGGACACGTGACGCTTATGCTGCACACCTTCGTGGGCAAGAGCGATGAAGAGGTGCAGGAGCTGGTCCGTACCCCGTTCTGTAATTACTTGAAGAGCTCAGTGGACCTGATGAAGCAGGTGGTCAAGGGCTTGGGCGACGATCTTTCCTCGACCACCCTCAGCCAGGAGGACATGGAGGCGCTGATCGATCACGCCTTCACGCGCTATTTCCGCTCGAGCGGGCTGTTTGGCACCGTGGATACCTGCATGGCTACGCTGCAAAAACTGAAGGATCTCGGCGTGGACGAAGTGGCCTGCCTGGTGGACTTCGGCATCGCGGCCGACACGGTGCTCGCCAATCTGGACAACCTGCGTGAGCTGGCCGCGCGCGCCAACCGTCCTGCGGTTCCGATGGGCTATTCGATCCCCGAGCAGATCTTGAGGCATCACGTGACGCACATGCAGGGCACGCCGTCGCTTGCGCGTCTGCTCGCGGGCGACGCGATGGGCCGCCAAGCTTTGGCCTCGTTGCGCAAGTTCCTGGTAGGCGGCGAAGCGCTTCCCGTTTCACTCGCGCAGGAATTACAGCAAATCGGCGTGAGCGAGATCTACAACATGTACGGTCCCACCGAGACCACCATCTGGTCGACGATGGAGAAACTCCCGCCGCGCGTCAAGGACATTTCCATCGGCCGGCCGATTGCCAACACCTCGGTTTTCGTTTTGGACTCCAACCGCGGCGAGGTCCCGGTCGGCGTCCCCGGCGAGCTGTACATCGGCGGTGAGGGCGTGGTGCCGGGCTATCTGGACCGGCCGGAACTGACGGCCGAACGCTTCGTCCAACTCGATTTTGGCGGCCAGCGCGCCTATCGCACGGGCGATCTGGTGAAGTATCTGCCCGACGGCCGCCTGGCGTTCCTCGGCCGCGTGGATCATCAGGTGAAGATCCGCGGGCATCGCATCGAAATGGGCGAAATCGAGGCGGCGCTGGCGCAACATTCCACCGTGCAGGAGGCGATCGTCACCACCGTCGATTACGCGGGCGAAGGCAGCGCGCTGGTGGCCTACGTGGTCGCCAGGCGTGGCGCGCCGGTCCCGCAGCCCATGGAGCTGCGCAAATTCCTCGAGACGCAATTGCCGTCTTTCATGGTTCCCGGTACGTTCGTGCCGCTCGACGCCTTCCCGCGCACGCCCAATGGAAAGATCGACCGCAAGCTGCTGCCGCATCCCGACCTGGTTCCCCAGCAGCGGTCGGTGATCGCGCCGCGCAATGCAGTGGAAGAAAAGCTGGCTGCCATCTGGCGCGAAGCGCTGCACATCACCGACGTGGGCATTCGCGACAATTTCTTCGATTTGGGCGGGCACTCGCTGCTGTTGATCCGCCTCATTTCGCAAATTCAGAAAGAGTTCGGGCAGCGCTTGCCGGTGGCGACGGTTCTCGAATCGCCGACCATTGAGTCCTTGGCTATCGTGCTCGGCGGCCAACAGACCACCGCGACCGTCTGCCGCGTGATTCCGTTGAAGCCGCAAGGAACGCGTCCGCCGTTCATTTGTCTGGGCGCGAGCCCGCTGTTCCTGCCGCTCGCTCGTTTACTCGGGCCCGATCAGCCGTTCTGCGGGGTCGATCTTACGCAGCTCAAGAAGATCAACTTGCCGGATCCGTGCAAACTGGAGGACATCGCCAGGTACGTGGTGGAGGCGATCCGCGAATATCAGCCCCAAGGCCCGTATTCGATTGGCGGCTGGTGCCTGTATGGTGTCCTGGGTTATGAAGCCGCACGCCAATTGACGGAGCAGGGACATCAGGTCGAGCTCCTTACCCTCATCGACTCGCCCAACGTCTCCTACGGCCGGCAGCTCTCCGGTCCGGAGAAGGCGCAGATGAGGATGCAGAAATGGTTTTTCCACCTTTCCACGCTCGCTAAGTCGAACCCGGCCGAGATGGTCCGCTATACCAAGGAACGTCTCAACGTCGCGCGCGGCAAACTGATGCGTGAGCGGGAGCGCGTAGCCTTTGAGATGGGCCTCCAAGATGAAGATATTCGCCTGATGGATATCGATCCCATCTTGTTTTATGCGGCCACGCATTACGATCCGCCGCCTTACTCGGGCCGCGTGTTGATGGTGCAGGCCGCCGAGACTCCCTCCGGCCAGCACTGGCAGATGGCGCGGCAGTGGCGGCAACCGGTAGTCGGCGAGTCACTCGTGCATTGCGTCGCGGGCGGACACGACGGCATGTTCAAGTACCCTTACGTCGAAACGCTGGCCGCGAAAATGAGACCGTCTTTTGAACAAGTGGGCTTGCAACTCGGCTCGCCCTCGGTCGCGGCCAAGAACGCCAAACTCAATGGCGGCCATTCCAACGGCTCGCGAGCCGCGCAACTGGCTAAGAACGGCTCGTCTAAAGTCGAAGAAACGGCAGTCAAGGAGCCGTCGGCGCGTTAGTTCTTCAAAAAAATCCGCAAAAGTCTCCGGGCCGGGCCTTCCTGGTCCTGGCCGGTTCGCTGGTGATTGCAATCGCCGTGAGCGCCGTGTTCGAGCCGCCGTTTTCCTGGCGGATCACGGCCACGGATGCCGTCTTGAAAGCCGCGGCCTTGGTGTCCGGCGCAGCTCTCATTTGGGTTTCGTGGTTTCTGCTAGGCGCGCGGCCGCGGCCAACGAGCTTCCTTGCTTCCTACTCCTATTGGTTCGCGGCCTGGCTGCTGATCGTTTCGCTTTTGATTGCGTCCGATGCAGGTTTCATGCGGCTCGTTAAGCCAGACTGGTTCGCCACGGTTAGCGCGGTCACCTCGTCGGGGCAGGACACGCAAAGGCTCAAGGCGCTGGTGGGATCCGAGGGCGCCTACGCGCTGAAAGCGGTGTTGGAGTCCGATCAAGGCCTATCGGCCGCCATCCGAGTGCCGGGATTCTTGTGGATCGTCTCCATGGCCGCCTTCCGCGGCGCCTTCACCTTGGCGTGGCTTTTCCTCTTTTGGAACCAATGCCGCAAAACGCTGGCGTTGGGCTGGTCCCGGGCCGCGATGTCTCTAGCCGTTTTTTTGTGTTTGACTGCGATCGCGGCCTCGGCTGGGATCTTGATTCAAATGGAGCCCATCATGGTGGATCCGGGGCTGTGGTTCGAGAAGTGGCCTTTTCTACGGCGCTGGGTGGAAGCTCTCTAGCGCCGCAGCCAGCGGGTCAACCAATCCACAGCGGCTTGCCCGGCCTGGGGCGTGACGTCGTGCCCCACGCTGTCTTCGATGATGAATCGGAATTTCTCAGGCGCGCCGGCCGCGGCATAGGCCCTCTTCGCCGCCTCGATGCATTCCATCAGACCCTCGCGAGGGGTCTTGGAATCCCGCGCCCCGTTGATCGCGAGAAGCGGGCGCGGCGCGATGAGGGGCACCATAGAGGGCCCATCGAATTCCGAATAAATTCCCGGGGCCACGCGATCATAGAAATGCCGGGCGAAATCCGCACCGACGAACCACACGCCGGCGTCGCGCGCCGCTCCCTTGATAGCGGGCTTAAAGGAGTCCGTGCGAACAGACCATCCGCCGTGATCGAGGGCCCAGCCGAAGCTTTGCACCCCCAGCGCGGAAACGGTCGCCTGGATTCTCGTATCCACCGCCGCGGCCAGGTAGGCTTCCATTCCCCCCTTGGAATAGCCGATCAAACCGATACGCTTGGAATCCACGTCCGCCCGGGTCTCCAAGTAATCGATGAGCCGCATGACGTCCCAGACCGTGTCGTACAGGAACGGATGGCCGCGGCCGGTCCGGTAGGCGCGCAGAATTGCCTGGTCATAAGTTTCGTGCGCGGCTCGCTCGCCGTGAGACGGGGTGTCGATCGCGATGCCGACGAAGCCTCTGCGGGCAAACTCGCGCAACTGCGGGACGCATCCCTCCTTGTTCCCCCCGGTGCCGTGCAGGCAGATAATGGCCGCCCGCGGGGGCGCTCCCTTCGAGGATTCCGGCTCGACTAGGATCCCCGGAACCCGTTGCGTTGCATCGCTGGCAAACGTGAAGCGGAATTCGGCCAGGCCCGGGGCACTGGGGAGCGGGAGGACCACAGGAGCAAGCGGCACCCTCGGCCGGTCAATCAGCTTCAGGAAGTCCTCGCGCGTGCCAGCGGCGAGCGCCACCGCTGAGACCGAGAGCCAGAGCCCCGCAAAAGTAGTCGCCTGCCTAACCACGCGCCAAAATTGTAACAACTTCCTATCGATTGTGATCTAGAGCATAGCCCCGTTTTTGCCGATGAATCGAACGGGAATCCTGGTAAAGTAGATTCGTATGCGAGATAGCCGGAGCCAGATCGCGGGGGTCATGCTGCTTAGCGCAATGTTCTGTGCTGTCCCCTTGCTCGCGCAGCAGGATCAGCAGTCCCAGAATCCTCCAGGGGACAATGCGCAGTCGCAGCCGTCTCAGAATCCCGCGGCGCAAAACGGCCAGCAACAGACGCAGACTCAGCAGCAAACGCAGCAGCTTCCGCCCGACACCGTGCGCCCCAATTACGTGCTGGGCCCGAACGACCAGATTCTGATTCGAGCACCCGAGGCGGAGGAAATCGACAACCGGCCTTTCCGGATTGATGGCGACGGGAATATCAATTTGCCGTTGGTCGGGCACATCCATGCCGCCGGGATGAGCCTGCAGGAGTTGGAGGCCGACCTGGTGCGCCGGTTGCGCGAATACATCCGGGAGCCGCAAGTCTTCATCACGGTCACGCAGTTCCGCAGTGAGCCGGTATTCTTTGTCGGCCTGTTCGGGAAACCGGGCGTGTATCCGCTGCAAGGCAACCGTTCGCTGCTCGAAATGTTGACGTCCGTGGGAGGTCTGCTGCCCAATGCCGACCGCCACATCACGATCACCCGGCAAGCCGAATATGGCATGATCCCGTTGCCCGACGCCATCTACGACGCGGAAAAGAAGGTGAGCACGGCGGAGATTAGCTGGGCCAGCCTCAGCCAAAACGTGAATCCCGCCGAGAACATCCTGTTGCAGCCCTACGATCGCATTTCGGCCAGACGGGCCGAAAGAGTTTACGTGAACGGGGAAGTTTTGAGGGTGGGGGGGCAGGAGGTAGGGGAACGCGATACGATCTCCATTGCCCAAGTCCTTTCGGAAGCCGGCGGATTCAATCGGGACGCGAAGAAGTCCAAGGTTCGCATTCTGCGCCCGATTGAGAACACTAACCGCCGGGCCGTCATCGAGGTTGACGCCAAAGCGCTTTTCGACGGCAAAGGCATCGACGTGCCGCTTCTTCCGGGCGATATCGTCTACGTCCCCCGTAGTTACCAGCGGCAGTTCTGGACGGCCTTCGCCACTTACTCGATCCCAATGCTGCCTTACATCCTGTATATAGTCCACTAATGCACTACGACCGATTGATGGAATGCTACACTCACTAATTATTCATGCCCAACCCTCTAAGTAGAAGGCTGAGGCGCCAGTGGTTGCCACAAGTTTTGTCGGTGGTACTTGTGGCCACCCAGCTCCAGGCGGCCCAACAAGCGGCCGCACCCCCGCAAGCCACACCTCCTCAGGCCGCGCCCCAGCAACCAGCGCCGCAGGTTCCTGCTCCGGCTGCTGCTGCGCCTGGTGCTGCTCAGCCAGTTCCCGCATCCCAGGTGCCCGTCGAGCAGAACCTCAAGATCTCGGTCCTGGCCGGCAATGGCGAGATGAACGACCTGCAGCGCCACGTCATGGCCCCGCTCGTGGTCCAGGTGGAAGATCAAGAGGACCGGCCCATGGATGGCGCCCAGGTGGTGTTCCGTTTTCCACTCAACGGTCCCAGCGCTACCTTTGCCGGGGGCAAGCCATCGGCGACGGTGAGGACCAACTCGGGCGGCCAGGCCGCAGCCACCAACTGGATGGCCAATGGAGAGGTGGGAACGTTTGAAGTTCATGTGAACGCCACCTACGGCAATCAAATCGGTGAAACTACGCTGAAAATGACCAATGTCACGCGGATTGAAGAGGCCCGGAAGACCACCAGCAAGGGGAAGAGCCTGTGGTCGCATACCTGGTTCAAGGCTGCGGTCATCGGAGGAGCGGCCTTGGCGATTGGGCTTGGCGTTTACTTCGGTACGCGCGGCGGAGGTGGGAAGTCCGGGACGACGGTAGGGGTTTCGCCGGGACCGGTCACTGTCTCACAGCCCTAGCTTCCTTTCTATGCGCTATCGATTCCTCGTATTTTTCCCGCTGTTATGCTCCACCTGGCTCTCCGCGCAAACCTCGGTGTCTGGGCCCGTGGAGGCTCTGACTTTCGATTCGCCCACGCGCAGCGTTCGCGCCGTGATCGGTTTGCCGGGCGCCGCATCCTTCGGGCCGGCGCTGCTGGATAATCTGGATCTGGCTGCGGTGGCGCCGGGGCAGAACTACGGCATCGTTTTTGCGGGAGGGGTGTGCTTCTTCGTGTCCGGCCTGGGTTCAAAAACGGTCAGCAAGGCCGTGATCGAGAATGTACCGGCGCGCCCGCAGGCAATCGAGTGGGCCGCTGGGGGATCGCTGGCTATCCTCTATTCCGCGGGCTGGTTTCAAACCATCACCGGCTTTCCCAAAGCTCCCGCGGCGGCCGCGCCGGTGGAGGTCTCCTCGCTCGGCGGTTCGCTCACCGCCGTCGCCAGTGACGCACCGGGCAAACAGATTGCGGTGGCCGTGAGCGGCGATCAAGCCGGCGTTTATCAGTTCTCCGGCGGCCAGTTCACGCGGCTTGCTTCTCTGGCTCGGCCGGTATCGTTGTCTTTCTCGTCCGATGGCCAGACGCTGTACGCGCTCGATACGGCCACATCGCAAATCACGGCCATTACGATCTCCAGCCATGCGATCCAGACGCTGCCGCTGCCCGGACTTACCAATCCGCTCGCGATTCAGTCCTTCCAGGCTCAGAACGGTCCGGAGCTCTATGTTGTCGCCGCCAGCGATCGACTATTGAGAATTCTGGATGTTTCGACCGGCCAGGCGATCGCCGATGTGGCGCTACTATTCCAGCCCACCGGCATCGCGCCCTTCGGCTCGAATAGTTTCGTGCTGGCCTGTCGCTCCCAAGCGGCCAAACCGCTCTGGCTGTTTTCGAGTACTCCCGAACCCGCCGCCTATTTCGTACCCGCGGTCCAATTGCGCACTCCGCCCCGTGACTTTTCCTCCGGGAGGACGCAATAGTGAACCTGTTTCGTCGCGTCTTTTGGATCAGTTTGTTTTTCGCTGTCCTGAGCGCCGGAGTGTGTTCGGCCCAAACTGTCGATTTCACGCTGCTGCTCACCGTGCCTGGTCAGCAGCCCGTCACGTTTCTGCCTGATACGACCATACAGTTCTCGGCGAATACGCCGACGGCCACCATCACGGCTCAGTACATCGGAAACAGTGCCGCTACGATCTCGTTGGCGCCCGCCGGCCCGCCGCCCTGGCTTGTCGGATCCACCGAATTCACAATTTCGGTTCCCAAGACCGAGACCTTCCCCCTGGTGCTTGGTGCTGGGCAGAGCCTTACGTTTACCGTCACCTTCAAACCGGTCAGCCCTAGCGCCGCCTTCGCGACCATTACCATTCCTTATACCGAGCCAAACCCCGCGCCCGGCGCCACAGGCCCGTTGAGCAACGCCATTGTCATCCCGATAGAGGGTGTTGTGCCCTCTGTTACGTTTGCGTATGCGTTCTCCAACGGCAATGCGCACTCAATTGCTTCGGGTGGGACAATTCCGTTTCCCGCGACTCCGCTGAACACCCCGGCCACCGCGACCCTGGCTATCGGCAACACCGGCAGCGGCGCGGCCGAAATCACGGGCATCACTTACCCACCTTCCACCAGTCCCTTCCAGGTTTCGGGCGTACCACTGGCCACGCCGGCCGTTCCCTATCCATTGATCGCTGGCGGTTCCGCTTTGGGTCTCACGATCACTTACACGCCCACTGCCGTCGAAAACGATACGGGCCAGATCACGTTTACGTTCCAAGACGGAACCACCGACACGATCAATTTTTCCGGCAGCGGTGTCACTTCCACGCTGACATACTGCACTCTTTCGGGCACGACGTGCACGTCTCTCGCGACCGGAGGAACGGTCAGTTTCCCGGCGGTTACGGTCGCCACCAGCGGCAGTACTCCCACCAGCAGTTCGGTCATCGTGCAGGTCAAGAACACGGGAGCGGCGACGGCGACCATCAACTCGGTGAACGTATCGGGACCGTTCGCGGTAACAAGTACGCAGACCTTTCCTATCACGCTCGCCCAAGGCAACACCACCAGTTTCACCATCGGCTACACGCCGACTCAAGTGGGCTCATGCAGCACGAACTCGAGCCAGTGCGGCACGCTCGTGATCGGGAATGCGGCGTTCACCCTTTCCGGTACCGGCCTTGGACCGCAATTGACTTTCAGCTACAGCTCGGCCGGGACAACGGTCTCCCTTGGTACCAGTGGCGAAGTCATTTTCCCCAACACGCAAGTCAGCCAGTCGGTTAATGTCCCCTTCACCATCACCAATTCCGGTACAACATCCACGACACTCGTTTTGGTGAGCGCATCCCCATCCCCGCCTTTCTCCGTGCCTACGGTTGGACCGGTCACGCTGGCGGCCGGCAGGTCCACCACGTTCCCGATTACGTTTACCCCCGCGACGACGGGTTCGGCGACGGGTACTCTGAACATCAACAATATGACCGTCGGGCTCCTTGGCGCGGGAACTTCGCCTCCCACGCTGCCTTCCTACACGATCGCCGGGCCGAGCGGCGCCGCCACGCCCGCCACTCAGGCGCCGATTTCGCTGACGCTGGCTAAATCCTACCCGGTAGATCTCGAAGGCGTGCTGACGTTGACCACGTCCGGCACCCTACCTACGGATCCGTCGGTTCAGTTCTCGACCGGCAGCTCCGCTGGCAACAGGACGGTGGATTTCATCATCCCGGCAGGTAGTACTAGCGCGAACTTCGTCAACCAAGGATCCCAGATTTTCGTGCAGACAGGCACCGTCGCCGAAACCGTGACCCTGGCCCCCAGTTTCACGACCAGTGGCGGCGTCGACCTGACGCCCTCTTCCCCTCAGACTCTGCAATTTACGATAGCGCCCGCAGCTCCTGTGTTACAGGGCTTACAGATTGTCAACGCAACTGGTTCGCCCACCTCAGCAAGCTTCGACGTCGTTCTCACAGGCTATTCCACCACTCGCGATCTCAGTACCCTGAATGTGACATTCACGCCTGCCTCCGGCTTCAACCTGACGACCTCGCAGGCGTCTGAGAACATAAGCGCTCCCTCAAGCGCCTGGTTTCAAAGCTCTACTTCTGTTGATTCTTATGGGGGCCTGTTCCAAGT
>JASHQT010000391.1 GCA_030039005.1 Bryobacteraceae bacterium | reverse complement strand
CGCCTTGCAATTGAGCGAATCGGCCAGCTTGAACGATGTGCCCGCCGCCCAGCAGCAGAATTTGCCCGTCGAGCCGCCGCCGCGCACCGCGGGGGAGAGCACCGGCGTGCCCGCGGGTTACGCACAAACAGGAGCCAATCAGTGACCCCTAGCGACACCCTTCGCCCTCAGATGGATCGTGTGCAGCGAAGCTGCCTGTTTGTCGGCATCGTCGCGCTGTTGATCAGCCTGGTCGGCCTGTTCACCAATGCCTCGCATTTCTGGCAATCCTATCTTTTCGCCTATCTGTTCTGGAGCGGTCTGGCGCTCGGCTGCATGGGCGTTTTCTTCCTGCACAATGTGGTCGGCGGGAATTGGGGCGTCTCTATCCGGCGGTTTGTCGAGGCGGGGACTCGAACCCTGCCGCTGATCGCGGTCTTCGTCATTCCGATATTCTTCGCCATGCACACGCTCTACACCTGGACCCATCCGGATGTCCGAGCTCACGACTTCGCCGTCGGCCACAAAGCGATCTACATGAACATTCCTCTGTTCATCGTGCGAGCGGGGGTCTACTTCGCGGTTTGGTTCTTTTTCGGCTTCCGCATTTTGCGCATGACCAACGAACACGATCGCACCGGCGATCCCGCGCTGTTCGGCCGTATCAAGCGCTTCAGCGCTCCGGCCTTGCTGATTTTCGTGGTCTCCACTACCTATGCCTACATCGACTGGATCATGTCGGCCGAGCCCGACTGGTATTCCACCATCTATCCGTGGATGTTCACGATCGGGCAAGTGATTCTTACCTTCGCCTTCCTCATCGCCCTGCTCGTGCTGCTGTCCAAACGTGAGCCGTTCGCCAGTTTCCTGACGCGCCAGCACTACCACGATCTCGGCAACCTGCTGCTCGCCTTCACCATGGTGTGGGCCTACTTCTCGATCTCCCAGTTCCTCATCATCTGGGCCGAAAATCTGCCGGACGAGATTCCCTGGTACGTGCGCCGCTTCAGCGGCGGGTGGGGCTACATCGCCTTCGTGATCGCCATATTCCACTTCTGCATTCCCTTCTTCCTACTGCTAATGCGTTTTGTGAAGAAGAACGCCAGCCGGCTGCGGACTTTGGCCATCTGGATCATTATTATGCGCATCCTGGATGTATTCTGGATTGTGGAGCCGGCGTATCGCCAGCGTGGCTTCCAAATCTACTGGACCGACGTGGTCGCTCCCATCGGTTTGGGGGGAATCTGGCTGGCATTCTTTATCTGGAATCTCAAATCGCGGCCTCTGCTGGCCAGTCATGACCCGCGAGATACTTATTCACTCCTCGTCACCGCCCACGGGCACGGACACTGATCGCCATGGAACAGACCCTCCATCCAACCCCCAACGGAGCCGGCCACGAGCATCGTGAGGTCAGCGTCCGCCTGATTGTGGTGTCGCTCGCCTTTCTGGCGGTCTCGACGTTTTTTGTCTTATTGCTGGTGGTCGGAATCTTCCGCTATTTCTACAGCTCCTATAGCACCGCGGAAGCTGTCCGGCTCTCCCAGCCCGTCATTCCTCCCGAGCCGCGCATTGAAGTGGCGCCCACCGAGCAGCTCCACGATCTGCGCGCCAAGGAGGATCACATTTTGAGCACCTATGCGTGGGTGGACAAACAGGACGGCATCGTGCGCGTCCCTATCGACCAAGCCATCGACATGCTCGCCGCCAAAGGCGTCCCCACGCACAACTATCTGGATGACATTCTCGCAGGCCGGAAACCGCCTGCAGCCCCTCAGCCAAAAGCCAACAGCCAAGAGCAACAAGGTAAAAGCAATGCGAAGTAGAACGTTTCTTTTCGGGAGCCTGATTTTTGCGGCGCTGCCGCTCCTCGCATGGGCCCAGAAATTCAGCCAAGACGGCCAGTTGAGTCTTCCGGCTTCCAACACGCCTCCGCTCCTGCAAGGCGTCGGCATCGACCAGAACCTCAACGCGCAAGTGCCGATGGGACTCACGTTCCGCGACGAGACCGGCCAGAGCGTGACGCTCGGCCAATACTTCCGCGACAAACCGGTCGTGCTCGCGCTGGTGTATTACGAATGCCCCGGGCTCTGCGACCTGATCCTGAATGGCCTGAGCCACGCCATGCAGCAGATCTCGCTGAACGTGGGCTCCGATTACCAGGTGGTCACCGTCAGCTTCAATCCCAAGGAAACTTGGCAACTCGCCTACGCCAAGAAGGGCAACTACCTCGAAAAATACAATCGCCCCGGCGCTAAAGAAGGCTGGCATTTCCTGACCGGCGACGAGCCGTCCATCAAGACTCTCGCGGACACCGTAGGGTTCCGTTACAAGTACGATCAGGCGAGCCAGCAGTACGTGCACGCCAGCGCCATTTACGTTCTGACGCCCGAAGGCAAGATTTCCAAATACTTCTACGGTATCGATTACAACCCGCGCGATTTCCGCCTGGGCCTGGTGGACGCTTCGTCCAACAAGATCGGCACCGTGGCGGACCGCGTGCTGCTGTTTTGCTGCCAATACGATCCCACCACCGGCAAGTATGGCCTGGCCATCGCGCGCGTCACCCGCGTTCTGGGTACCGCGACGGCGCTGTGCTTGTTCGGCTTCATTTTCGTCATGCTCCGCCGCGACCGCCGGTCGCACGCGGGCACTGGGAGGTCAGCCTAGAGCATGAGCTTTCCACTTTGGCCCGACGCCGCTTCCGCGGTGGCCACGGATATCGATCACCTCTACATCTACATCTCCATCGTCAGCGTGGTGATGACGGCGCTGATTTTCCTCACGATCTTCATTTTCGCGATCAAATACCGCCGCCGCTCCCCCGACGAGGTGCCGCAGCCCATTCATGGCTCCCTGCGGCTTGAGATTACCTGGTCCATCATTCCGTTCCTGGTCATGCTCACGTTCTTCTGGTGGGGCGCCAAGATCTATTTCTACAACGCCGTTCCGCCGGCCAACTCGATGGACGTCTATGTCGTGGCGAAGCAATGGATGTGGAAGCTGCAATATCCGGGCGGCCAGCGCGAGATCAATGAGCTGCATGTGCCCACCGGCCAACCCGTGAGGTTGACGCTCGCGTCCGAAGACGTGATCCACAGCTTCTTCCTCCCCTCGCTGCGCATCAAGCACGACGTGGTCCCCGGCCATTACGACACCATGTGGTTCACCGCCAATAAACCCGGTCGCTACCACATTTTCTGCGCCGAATATTGCGGAACGGAGCATTCCGGTATGGTCGGCTGGCTCACCGTAATGACGCCGTCGGATTATCAGAATTGGCTGGCCGGCGGCGGCCAAAGCGGCACGATGGCCGAGCAGGGCGAGCGGCTGTTCGAGCAGTTGGGCTGCTCCGGTTGTCACTTGCTCGATCGCCAGGGGCGCGGCCCCAATCTTCGCGGCGTCTACGGCTCGCGCGTGCAACTAGCGGACGGCCAGTCGATCCAGGCCGACGACGCCTATCTACGAGAATCCATTTTGAATCCCAATGCCAAGCTGGTGGCCGGATATCGTGCGAACTTGATGCCCAGCTTCCAGGGCCAGATCAGCGAGGAAGGCATTCTGCAGTTGATCGTTTACATTAAATCGCTGTCCGCAGCGAATGCGCCGGGCGCGCCTACGGCTCTGAATCTGCTGCCGCCGCCCACCCTGCAACGCGTGAGCGTCGCTCGCCTGGCCAAGCAGCCAACTGGCGGTACACAATGAGCACAGCTTTACAGGAACCCATTACTACTGAAACTCCGAATTACTTGAACGCCGAGTACGGCTGGAGGTCGTGGCTCTTCACCAAGGACCATAAACGCATCGCCGTCCTCTACCTGATCTCGATTTCGGTCATGTTCGCCTTAGGCGGCGTCTTCGCCATGCTCATCCGCCTGGAACTTCTCACTCCGCAAGGCGATCTGGTCAACTCGGACACCTACAACAAGTTCTTCACCATGCACGGGATCGTGATGGTGTTCTTCTTCCTCATCCCGTCCATCCCGGCTACGCTCGGCAATTTCTTCGTGCCCATGATGATCGGCGCCAAAGACCTTGCGTTCCCGCGAATTAACCTGCTGAGCTGGTACATCTACATTGCCGGCGCCGGCTTCGCGATCGCTGCCATCGTCATGGGCGGCGTCGACACCGGCTGGACCTTCTACACTCCGTTCAGCACCACGTACTCGAACACCTACGTCATCGCTGCCGCGGTCGGCGTCTTTATTGCCGGGTTTTCCTCGATTCTGACGGGACTCAATTTCATCGTCACCATCCACAAGATGCGCGCGCCCGGCATGACTTGGGGCCGCCTGCCTCTGTTCGTTTGGGCCAACTACGCTACCTCGTTGATCCAGGTGCTCGGTACCCCCGTGGTGGCCATCACGCTGGCGCTCGTCGGCTTGGAACGCGCCTTCCACATCGGAATTTTCGACCCCGCCATCGGCGGCGATCCCATCCTGTTCCAGCACATGTTCTGGTTCTACTCCCATCCGGCCGTGTACATCATGATTCTCCCCGGTATGGGCGTCATCAGCGAACTGGTCACCTGTTTCTCCCGCAAGGGCGTTTTCGGATATGCGTTCATCGCCGGCTCCAGCCTGGGCATCGCGATCATCGGCTTCCTGGTATGGGGACATCACATGTTTGTTACCGGCATGTCCATGTACGCCGGTTTGTATTTCTCGCTGCTGACGATGCTGGTGGCCGTTCCTTCTGCCATCAAGGTCTTCAACTGGACCGCAACCATGTTCCGCGGCTCCATCAGCTTCGATACGCCGATGCTGTACGCCTTCGGCTTCATCGGGTTGTTCACCATCGGCGGGCTTACCGGCCTCTTCCTCGGCACCCTGGGACTGGATGTGCATCTCACCGATACGTATTTCGTGGTGGCCCACTTCCACTACGTGATGGTGGGCGGCATGGTGGTGGCCTATCTCGGCGGGCTGCACTTCTGGTGGCCCAAGATCACCGGCAAGATGTATCCGGAAGGTTGGGGTAAATTCTCCGCGCTGCTGGTGTTCGCCGGGTTCAACCTGACGTTCTTCCCGCAGTTCATCGCCGGCTACCTCGGCCAGCCGCGACGCTATCACGCCTACGCGCCGGAGTTCCAGGTCCTCAACGTGATGTCCACCGCCGGCGCTTCCGTACTCGGCCTTGGGTTCCTCATTCCGCTGGTCTATTTCCTCTGGTCGCTGAAATACGGCAAGAAGGCCGGTCCCAATCCTTGGGGCGCCAAGGGTCTGGAATGGGAGACGTCCTCTCCGCCGCCGACTTACAATTTCGAAACCACGCCCATCGTCACCGAAGAAGCCTACGCTTACGCCAAACACGAGGAGGCTCACGTTGGCTGAGAGCCATGTTGTAGACGCCGAACACGCAAATCCCAACCTGCGCCATCACTTCGACGATATGGGCCAGCAGTTCGATTCGGCCACGTTCGGAATGTGGGTGTTCCTGCTCACCGAAATCATGTTCTTCGGCGGCATGTTCGGCGCCTATACCGTCTACCGCAGCATGTACCCGGACGCGTTCGCGGCCACCAGCAACTTCATGAATCCGGCGTTCGGCGCGGCCAATACGGCCGTTCTGATCGTCAGCAGCTTGACCATGGCATTGGCTGTGCGCGCCGCTCACCTGGGCCAGCAGAAGGTCCTGCAAATGATGCTGATCTTCACCATGATTTTCGGTATCGCGTTTCTGGTGATCAAAGGCTTCGAATACCACGAGCACTGGGAGCAAATGAAGGTGCCTCTGATCGCCGGGCACTGGGCCTGGGACGGCCCGCTCTCTCCCCCGCAGTTCGCGCATCAGGCGCAGATTCTATTCTGCTTCTATTTTTTCATGACCGGCTTCCACGCGCTGCATATGCTGGTGGGCGTCGGCATCATGACCACGATCTTCTTCATGGCGCGAGCGGGCAAGTTCGGCCCCGATTACTACACCCCGGTCGAAGTCTCAGGGCTGTACTGGCACTTCGTCGATATCGTCTGGATTTTCTTGTTCCCGCTGCTCTACCTGATCGGACACACCAAGAACCTGGTTTAATATGTCGACACAGCCCGTCACTCCCGTTCGCACCTATGTTCTGGTCTGGCTGACGCTGACCATTATGACGTTCGTCACCTACTACGTCGCGCAGATCCCCCTCGGGCCGTTCAACGTCGTCGTAGCGCTTGGCATCGCTGCGTTCAAGATGTCGCTCGTCATCTGGTTTTTCATGCACGTCCGTACCGACAATCCGCTCACCAAGCTGTTCTGTTTTGCCGGATTCTTCTGGATGGCGATCCTGATCGCGCTCACTCTCGGCGATTATTTCTCGCGCGCCTGGATGCCGCTCGGCAAATTCTGGTAGGTTTCGAAAAAACCAAGTACCTTTTCCTCGAATTCCCGCGGCGCCGTCGCATAGGCCCCCGTATGCCGCGCTCCCGGAACCAGCCACAACTTCGCCGTTCGCGGATCGCTCGCCGCCAGGATCTTGGAATGTTCGGGCGACGTCTTGGTATCGCTCAGGCCGTGAATCAGCAACACCGGAGTTGAGGTTTTCGCGATCGCATCCTCCGCCGAGGCTTTGCGGAAGTCCAGCCCATACCGCAAACGTCCATACAGGAAAGCTGACGTGACGAACGGCGTTGCGATCGCCCGTCCAAGAGCCTGCGGCGCCGGAAGACGCTCGGCCACGCGATCGCGCGCCAACTGCGCCAAACTCG
>JASHQT010000390.1 GCA_030039005.1 Bryobacteraceae bacterium | reverse complement strand
ACGTGGAGGCCGCAGAGTGGAAGTCACCCCGGCTCGTAACGGATCTGTTGCGGCTTCGGCAGCAGCGGAGAATGCGCCGCGGCCAGGCCGGCGCAGGAAAGAGCGATGGTCAGAATTCTGAAACGCGGCAACATGGTTTTTTCATCTCGCTCCGGATGTGGGGAATCCGGGGCAAGATGAACGCGATTCCGGGATGATCCCGAACGGTGTTCCGGGATGATCCCGAACAGGATTCCGGGATGAAGGTGAACGCCGGTTCCGGGATGAAGCCGAACAGTTTCAGGCCGATCCCGTAACTGCGTTCGGCTTCGCCGGAATGATTTCCACAGGTACGTAGCGGCGCTGGACAACACAATGGCAGGCAGCCTCCCCCTCGAAAGGGAGGATCAGCTTGCCAGCCAGGAGATTGTCCGTGCGCAAGATCAAAGAAGTTCTTCGATTGAAGTTTGATGTGGGCCTGGGGCTGCGAGCGATCGCCCGAAGCTGCTCGATTGGCCTGGGCACCGCACACGAGTACCTGCAACGGGCCGAGGCCGCCAAGATCACGTGGCCGCTCGGACCCGAGTGGGACGATGACCGGCTTGAGGCGGCGCTGTTCGGCGGTCCGCCGCGCAGCCGCCCAACGGTGCTGGCGATGCCCGATTTCGCCGATCTTCACCGGCAGCGGCAGCAACATCGACACGTGACGCAGCAGCTGCTGTGGGAGGAGTACCGGCAGGCAAACCCAGATGGCTACCAGTACAGCCGCTTCTGCGAGCTTTACCAGCGGTGGCGGTGGAAACAGGATGTAGTGCTGCGGCAGGAGCACAAGGCCGGCGAGAAGCTGTTCGTGGATTGGGCAGGAACAACGATACCGATCCATGATCCGCGTGGTGGTCCAGTGCAGCAGGGGCATCTATTCGTTGCTGTGCTGGGGGCCAGCTCCTATACCTACGCCGAAGCCACTGCCGACGAGCAACTCGCAAGCTGGATCGGCGCTCACGTCCGCGCCTTCGAGTTCTATCAAGGCGTGCCGAAACTTGTGGTGCCGGACAACACAAAGACCGGCGTCACCAAAGCCTGCCGCTACGATCCCGATCTGAACCCGACCTATCAGGAGATGGCCATGCATTACGGCGTCGGAGTGGTTCCAGCGCGGCCATACAAGCCCCGCGACAAGGCCAAAGTCGAGTCGGGCGTTCAACTGGCCGAGCGTTGGATCATCGCCGCATTACGGAATCGGAAGTTCTTCTCGATCGGAGAGTTGAACCAAGCGATCCGGGAACTTCGTGATCGCATCAACCAGCGGCCGTTCCGAAAGCGGGAAGGCTCCAGGGCCACACAGTTCGCGGCCGTGGATAAATCTGCGCTGAGTCCGCTGCCCGCCGAACGTTTCGACCTGAGCGAATGGTCTCGTGCCCGAGTCAACATCGACTATCACATCGCCTTCGACACGAACTACTACAGCGTTCCTTACAACCTGGTCCAAGAGCTGGTGGAAGTACGTTCGACGCCAACCACCATCGAGATCTTCCACAAGAGCCAACGCGTGGCGTCGCACCTGCGTGCTCACGGCCATGGGCACGCGGTCACGATTCCCGAGCACCGTCCGCGTTCTCACCAGGCGCATCTGGAATGGACGCCCTCGCGGATGGTGCGCTGGGCACAGACCATTGGCCCGAACACCGCTCGTCTGTTCGAGCGCATAATGGCCGACAAGCCTCATCCGGAGATGGGTTATCGAGGTTGCCTGGGCATCATCCGGCTGGCGGATCGCTACTCGACGCAACGCGTGGAAGCCGCTTCCGAGCGGGCGCTGGTCACTGGAGCCTGCCGGTACAAAAGTGTCGAATCCATTCTGAAGAACTCGCTCGATCAGGTGCTTCCGCCTTCATCTCTGCCCACTGCCACACCACCGCACGACAACATCCGCGGCGCAGAGTATTTCGAATGAGGAGACGACCATGCTGAAACAACCATTGATCGAAAAGCTGGCGGCCATGCGTCTTCTTGGAATGGCCGAGGCGCTGAAGACACAGGAGCAAGATCCGTCAGCTCGCGAACTGAGTTTCCTGGAACGGTTCGGGCTGTTAGTGGATCAGCAGTGGAACTGGCGCGAGAACCAGGCACTCTCGCGACGTCTGAAAAATGCGAAGCTGCGCACGCCGAATGCTTGCGTGGAAGAGATCGACTTTCGCACAGCCCGCGGACTGGACAAAAGTGTGATCCGTTCGCTGGCGCAACAGTCTGCCTGGGTCGGAACGCACGAGAACATCTTCGTCCTTGGACCAACGGGCGTGGGAAAGAGCTTCGTGGCATGTGCCTTGGCGCAGAAGGCGTGCCGCGACGGGTACGCTGCGCTGTACACTCGCGCTCAGTCGCTGTTTCGTGATCTCGCGATGGCCCGCGCCGACGGGAGCTTGCGCAGTCTGCTCGCCCGCCTCAGCCGCATCGATGTCCTCGTCATCGACGACTGGGCCATGGCTCCGCTATCAGAACCCGAGCGCCGTGACTTCTGGGAGATCTGCGAGGATCGCTACCAAGTGCGCTCGACGATTCTGACTTCGCAGCTTCCGGTCTCACGCTGGCACGAACAGATCGGCGATCCCACGTTAGCTGACGGCATCCTCGATAGGTTGGTTCATAACGCGCACCGTATCGAGATGCGCGGCGACTCAATGCGCAAGAATCGCCCTAAGGCGACCGCGTAACACTGATTAAGCCGTAGATCCATGCGTTGGCTAGACTGGAAGGAATATCAACAGCCGCGTTTTTATGCAGACTATCCAAGCCGAGCCGTTTCATCCCCAATTCCTCGGCTTCGGGAGTCTCTTGCTGGCGGTTTGCTTGGCCAGTTCAGGATGTTCGAGCAAGCCCGATGGGGTCGATGTGAGACCGATTACTTCGCTTCGGCTGAATGCTGGCCCCGATTTCCTGAGCCGAATCCAAGCACAGCTTGGCGGTAGGGCTGTTGATTGGTCGAGAAATGGCGTCGGGTATCTCGTCTACAGGTTGCCCAACCCTAATCCAGACGTTCCAATTTTCCGCAACATCGACGTGTACCTCGAAGGCAATCTGAAGAAACAGTATGTCTACGATGATTTTCGATCGGTGCAGGATGTCTACGTGCATATGCGTCAAGTATTTACAACGCCCGGTTCAGGTCAAAACTGGAAGCTCTTTCGAGACCAAGGCACTTCGCCCGAGAAGTGGTTCATTAGCTATCAAGGAGCCCACTTCGACACGAACCACGGAATGCCAGTGTGGTGGGACACAAATCCCGAAATCTACATCGGCGTTCTGAAACAGAACGTCTTTATCGAAGTGACCTATACGGCGTACACGTCACGTTCGGACTACATTCAGACAATCAACCAAGATATTCGTTTTGCCGCTGATCTTCTATCCAAGGCATCGCTTTAACAGCGGAGTTCGTTGTGCTCGGGTTTCTACAGCGCTGAGCGGGGCAAGGCCTGCCGCCTTTCCCCGCGCCCCTTTGCCCGCTTCTGGGTGTCCTTCCTTCGCTGCGCTCCGGACAGGTTTCTCTTGACGAAGCCGAACACTTTCCCGCACAATCGAAATGCCAGCGTCGCTACGCTCCGATGGTGTTCGGGATCATCCCGGAATGCCGTTCGGCTTCCCTTCGGAAAGAGCGTTCAACTTCGCCGGATTCCCCACCCGACCAGAGATTGTGGCCAAGAATCATCGCGAGGCCAGTGGCCAGTGTGATGATACCGACGATGAATAACATTGGCGGGTTGTGAATGAGTGCCTCCACGGCCGCAACAGTCGCCTCCTTGTGCGTGATCATCGATAGCGCAGCAAAAATGTAGTACAGGCCAATCAGCTTGCTGAGAAA
>JASHQT010000039.1 GCA_030039005.1 Bryobacteraceae bacterium | reverse complement strand
GTGGAGCGGCCGTGGCCGCGGCGATCGTGGGCAATCACGCGGTAGCCGTGATGCAGGAAGAACAACATCTGGTTGTCCCAGTCGTCCGCGCTGAGCGGCCAACCGTGGCTGAACACAATGGGCTGTCCTTTGCCCCAGTCCTTGTAGTAAATCTCTATACCGTCGCGGGTCGTGATTGTCGGCATAAAGGCTCTCCTTTCTCTTCTCGCTGTGCGATCAGATGCCCGCAGCCAACCTTCAGTTGCTCACATACGACATCCCGGTCGAGAAATGTCACCAGGCGCAATGCGCATGATCTGGGCGCGAGGAAGGCAGGCTACAATCGAATTTGCAAAAACGGGCGGATGTGCAAAAAAGGGCGAATTTGCAAAATCCGGATGCGATCATCATCGGCGCGGGGCACAACGGATTGGTATGCGCCGCGTACCTGGCGCGGGCTGGCCGGCGCGTGCTGGTGCTCGAGCGGCGCGAGCTGGTGGGCGGCTGCGCGGTTACCGAAGAAATCTGGCCCGGCTACAAAGTTTCCACCGCCGCTTATCTGACCAGCCTGCTGCAGGAGCGCGTGATTCGCGACCTGGAACTCGCGCGATTCGGCTATCGCGTGGACGCCAAGGACCCGGCCTTCTTCTCGCCTTTCCCCGATGGCCGCCATCTGTTCATGTGGCAAGATCGCGCGAAAACACTGGCGGAAATCACGAAGTTTTCGCGGCGCGACGCCGCCGTTTTTCCCGCCTACGAAGACCATCTGGAGCGGCTCTCGCAAGTAGTGGAAGGATTGCTGCTGACCACGCCGCCGCGGTTTCCCCCGCAAGGCCTGGGCGATTTTGTGGATTATCTGAAGCTTGCGGCGAAAATGCGCGGTTTGAATCCCAAGGATATCGTCGGGCTGGTGAAAATCTTCACCGAGAGCGCCGTGGAGTTTTTGGACGAATGGTTCGATTCGGACGAAATTAAGGTGACGCTCGCCACCGATGGCGTGATTGGCGCCAACGGCGGCCCGCGCTCGCCCGGCACGGCCTACATTCTGCTGCATCACGTGATGGGCCGCGTGGGCGGGCATCGCGGGCTGTGGGGTTTCGTGCGCGGAGGGATGGGCGCGGTGTCCAACGCCATTGCGGACTCGGCCCGCAGCCGCGGCGTCGAGATTCGGACCAACGCGCCGGTCGCGCAGATCAAAATCAGGAATGGCCGCGCGCGTGGAGTGGTGCTGGAGAGCGGGGAAGAGATCGATGCCAGCGTAGTCGCGAGCAATCTGACGCCGCAGCTTACGTTTCTACATCTGGCCGACGCGAGGGAATTGCCGGGCGATTTCCTGGACGCCATCCGCAAATACCGCAGCGAAGGCACGTCCTGCAAAATCAATCTCGCGCTCTCCGGCCTGCCCAATTTTCGCGCTTTACCGGGCGATGAAGGGCCGCAGCATCGCGCGACGATGCACATCTGCCCGTCGCTCGAATACGTGGAGCGGGCCTGGGACGACGCCAAGTATGGCAGTCCGTCGCAATTTCCATTGCTGGAGCTGACCGTGCCCACGCTGTACGATCCCACGCTGGCGCCACCGGGCAAGCACATCATGGGTATCTTCATTCAATATGCGCCGTATACATTGCGCGACGCGACGTGGGACGATCTGCGCGACGCCTTCGCGTACCGCGTGCTGGATTTGATCGAGGAATACGCACCGGGGTTTCGCGGCCGCGTGGAGCAGCAGCAAGTGCTGACACCGCTCGATCTGGAACGCCGCTTCGGCCTCACGGGAGGTAACATCTTTCACGGTGAAATGTCCCTGGATCAAATGTTCGTGCTGCGGCCGGTGGCCGGAAGTGCGCGCTATCGGACGCCGATCCACGGGCTGTATCTATGCGGTTCAGGCACGCATCCGGGTGGCGGTGTGATGGGCGCGCCGGGCTACAACGCGGCGCGGGAGATTTTGAAAGGCTAGATCTCCGCCGGCCCTTCTAAACTTCGCCACAAATACCATACCGCCACCGACGCATACGGCCGCCACGCCGCCGCCAGTTCCTCGATCTGCTTGGGCGCGGGTAGTTCCTCCAATTCATACGCCTTGCGGATGGCCGTGCGCACGCCCAGATCGCCGGTGGCCAGAACGTCCGGCCGCCGCAGCGCGAAAATCAGAAACATGTGCGCGGTCCAGACGCCGATGCCTTTCACTTGCGTCAAATGCTCAATCACCTCATGATCCGGCATGTCCGGGAGCGTCTCGAATTTGACCTGGCCCTGGTTGGTCTTCCGCGCCAGGTCGCGAATATAGGCGATCTTTTGCTTGGAAAGCCCGGCCTTGCGCATGCGCGCCGGCCGCAGCTTCAGGATCGCATCGGGCGTGATCTTGCCCTCCGGCAGCATGGCCACCAGCCGCGCTAGGATGACCGAGGCTACCTTCCCGCTCAATTGTTGGTACACAATAGATCTGACGAGGGTTTCGAAGCTCGGCTCGCGATGCTGGATCTTATACGCCCCGACGCGCTCGATGATCGCCCGCATTACGGGGTCGGATTGCTTGAGGTGAACGATGGCCTTACGCATTGGAACGGGATTTAGAAACGGTGCATCTACCACTATAATTCGTATGCGCCCGCGCACTATCGCCATAATTCTGACGGCCGTCGTGGCCCTGGCGGCCCCGGCCGCGTTCCTGCTAGCGCAGGACGACAAGGACGACGCCGGCACCACCACCCTCAAGGTGGAAGTGAACCTGGTGAACATTTTGTTCAACGTTCGCGACAAGAAGGGCGGCCTGGTGGGCAATCTCAACAAGGATGACTTCAAGATCTACGAGGACGGCAAAGAGCAGACCATCAAGTATTTCAATCGCGAGACCGATCTGCCGCTAACGATCGGCCTTTTGATCGACGTGAGCGCGAGCCAGATGAACTTGATCGAAATCGAAAAGAATGCCGCCTATCAATTCTTCGGGACCGTTTTGCGCAAACAGGATCTGGCGTTCCTGATCAGCTTTGGCGAGGACGCCGAGCTGTTGCAGGATTACACCAATTCTCCCAAGCTCCTGCGCGCCGGGCTGAACGGATTACAGGTCAACTCGGGAGTGGGCGGGATCGGGCCGGGACCGGTGCCCACGGCCGGCCAGCCGCGCGGCACGATTTTGTACGATGCGGTGTATCTGGCCGCGGCCGACCAGCTCAAAGGCCAAGTGGGGCGCAAAGTGCTGGTGCTGATCACCGACGGCGAAGACGAAGGCAGCCGCTATAAGATCACGCAGGCCATCGAAGCGGCGCAAAAGGCCGACGCGATCATTTACGGATTCTGGTACGTGGACCGCCGCTTCTACATGTCGCGCGGGATGGTTTTCGGCGGCAGCAGCGATTCCACGCTGCGCCAGATGTCGGAGGAAACCGGCGGCCACGTATTCCACATCGATAATCACACGACGCTGCCCCAGGCCTTTGAAGAACTGCAGGACGAAATGCGTAGCCAGTACGCCATCGGCTACACGCCTACGAACGCAGAGAAGGACGGCACGTTCCGCAAGATCGAAATCAAGACCAGCACTAAGGACTGGAAGGTCCAGGCTCGCAAAGGCTACTACGCCATCAAAACGGACAGCAATTAGACCGTGGCGGAACAATTCCTGATCCGCGCGGGCACGCTGGCCGATGCCGACACCGTGGTGGCACACCGTCGCGCGATGTTTCTGGATATGGGCTATCCCGATGACGACGCCATGCGCGGGATGATCGAGCGCTTTCGCCCCTGGCTGCACGCCAAGATGCAGGCCGGCGAGTACTTGGCCTGGCTTGCGGTCGATCGAGATCAAAAGGTCGCGGCTGGGCTCGGCATGTGGCTCATGGATTGGCCGCCACACATGCTCGGGCCGGGGCGCTGGCGTCCGAATATTCTCAACGTCTACACGCGCCCCGAAAGCCGCCGCCTGGGCCTGGCGCGCAGGCTGATGGAACACGCGCTCGCCTGGTGCCGCGCGAATCAGTTGACCACGGTAATTCTGCACGCGAGCGATGCCGGCCGGCCGTTGTATCAGGACATGGGTTTCGAGGCGAGCACGGAAATGCGGATGATCCTAAAGTTGGGGTAGGCGCGATGCGGAAGCTCGCGGTGGTCATTCTGGCAGTGCTCGGTTCGGTTGTGTCCGCGCACGCCCAGCAGGCGGTGCTCGACAGACTGGACGGCAAGGATCTTTGGAACGACACCGTGTCCCATTCCGATTTGTCTCGGCTGGAGGAAATCGTCGGGGAAGTACCAAAGGGCTATTTCGCGCCTCCCATTCCTTGGCGCGTGTGGCGCGTGCAAAACGGTGCCGAGGCTCGGTATATCGTGCTCCTGGGCGAGCGCGAGAGCGGGATTCCGGGCGGCTCTTCAGCGTGCATTAAGCTTTTCGACGCCACAGGTGCGAGAGTCAAGAGTTGGTCCTTCCAAACCGGCTGGCGCATGAACCTCTCCAGCGCATCGCTAGAATCTTCCGCCGGTTTCGATGGCGATTTAATTGTGATTCACATCCAGCGCCTGATCAATGGGCGAAATATCGCGAGGGAGTACTTCGCGCTAAGCCACGATCAGCTTCGATTCGTCCGCATGGAGGACGATCGTGGCATGGCGGTTCAAAACGAGTACGTTTACCCCAATTTCGAGATCGGAGGGATCCCGGAGGCGAACGGTGTCGACGAATGGTTGAAGCTGCTGGAATCGAGCGACCGGGCGGACGTCCTATCCGCATTGATGTTTCTTGGCGGGAGGCACCTGGCGGAGCCCGAGCGCAGGCTTCTCCCGGATCCCAAAGAGAGCAAGTACGCTGGATTGTTCCAGCAATTGATCGGCGATCCCAGAATTCGGGCGGACGTGGAACGCCTTCGCCAATCCGATAATCAATGGGTGCGCGAAGCTGCCGAACTCGCCGCCCGAGGGCCTCGCGAACGCCCCCTAAATTAAAA
>JASHQT010000389.1 GCA_030039005.1 Bryobacteraceae bacterium | reverse complement strand
CTGGCGCCGGTGGCGGTAATGGACGGCGAGATGGAAAGCCGGCTCACGCCGGAAAAGCTTCAGGCGCGCTTGAAAGCTGTGCCGACGGGAGGAA
The DNA here is from genome assembly GCA_030039005.1 of Bryobacteraceae bacterium. Next base: position 2,493 of record JASHQT010000389.1, on the reverse strand, counting down.
ACTTGGTGCATGCAGGTTGAAGAACTCAAGTCGATCGCCGCCGCCGAGCGCGAGAAGGAAGCGGCTCGCACGGCCTGCATCAGCGTGTGCGCCGCAGCCAGTTGCCAGGCGCTCCAGAGCGAGGAGCTGAAGAAAGCCCTCACCCAAGCCGCCGCGGGGCAAGGCTATGGACCGGAGGCCTGCACAGTGCGCCAGGTCGGCTGCCTGGGACTGTGCGGCGCAGGACCCATGGTGAGCGTGGAGCCCGGAGGCATTCTCTACCAGCACGTGCAGCCCTCCGACGCCGAAGATATCGTAGCGGCGATTGAAGGGCCGCCGGTGGCACGGCTCAGACTCGATTCGCAAATGCCCTTCTTCACCCGCCAGCACCGCATCGTGCTGGAAAATTCCGGCCGCATCGATCCGGATCGGCTGGAAGACTACATCGCGCAGGATGGCTATCAGGCGCTACACACGGTGTTGCATGAAATGCATCCGGCGGAGGTGGTGGCCGAGGTGACCAAGGCCGGGCTGCGCGGGCGCGGCGGCGCCGGATATCCGACGGGCCTGAAATGGGAAACGGTGTCCAAAGCAAGCGGCGCGCCTAAGATCTTGGTATGCAACGCCGATGAAGGCGATCCGGGAGCGTTCATGGATCGCAGCGTGCTCGAAAGCGATCCGCATCGCGTGATCGAGGGCATGGCGATCGCAGCCTACGCGGTGGGCGCGAGCGAAGGCTACATCTATGTGCGCGCCGAGTATCCCCTCGCCGTCGCGCGCCTGAAAACCGCGCTGCGGCATGCCGAAAGGCACGGGTTGCTGGGCGGCGATATCTGCGGGTCGCATTTCACGTTTCGCATTTCGATCCGGCTGGGCGCGGGAGCGTTCGTTTGCGGCGAAGAAACCGCATTGATGGCGTCCATCCAAGGCCTCCGTGGAACGCCGCGGGCGCGCCCGCCCTACCCGGCGCAGGCGGGATTGTGGGGACATCCGACGCTGATCAATAACGTCGAGACCTACGCCAACATCGCGCCCATCATCCGCAACGGCGGCGAGTGGTTCGCGAAGCTCGGCACCGAGCGCAGCAAGGGGACCAAAGTCTTCGCGCTGGCCGGCAGCATCCGCAACATGGGCGTCATCGAAGTGCCCATGGGGATCACGCTGCGCGACATCATTTTCAACATCGGCGGTGGTATTCCGGGCGGCAAGCGCTTCAAGGCGGTGCAAACCGGCGGCCCGTCGGGCGGTTGCATTCCCGAGGAATTCCTGGACACGCCCGTGGATTACGAGACGCTCACAAGTCTCGGGTCCATCATGGGATCGGGCGGCATGATCGTCATGGACGAAACTTCTTCCATGGTCGACGTCGCGCGGTACTTCATGGAATTTTGCATGACCGAGTCCTGCGGCAAATGCGTTCCCTGCCGCGCCGGCACCGTGCAGATGCATGAGCTGCTGCAGCGCTTCTGCGAGCATCGCGCGCGGCCCGCGGATCTGACCATGCTCGAAACGCTGTGCGACCTGGTGCGCAACACCAGCCTGTGCGGCCTGGGGCAATCGGCGCCCAATCCCGTATTGAGCACGTTGCGCTATTTCCGGCCTGAGTATGAGGCGGCCGTCGTTGACGCAGGAGTGCCGGCATGAGCGTCTGCACGTTCGAGATCGACGGCAAGACCATCACCGCCACTGAAGGGCAGACCATTTTCGGCGCGGCCTGGGATAGCGGCATTCACATTCCGCGGCTCTGCCATCTTGGCGGCCTGTCCGACGTCGGCGCGTGCAGGCTGTGTTTGGTCGAGATCCAAGGACAGAAGAAACTCCAGCCGTCGTGCCTGACCAAAGTAACCGAAGGCATGGTGGTGCGCATCCATACCCCGCAGCTCAGCGAATATCGAAAACTCATCGTGGAGCTGTTGTTCGCCGAGCGCAATCACGTTTGCTCGGTCTGCGTGCTCAATGGCGCCTGCGAACTGCAAAGCGTCGCCGCGGATTTGGGCGTCGACCACATTCGGCTGAGCCCGCAATACCCGCATCTGAACGTCGACCTGAGCCACGAGCGTTTCGGCCTGGACCACAATCGTTGTATCCTGTGCACCCGCTGCGTGCGCGTGTGCGATGAAGTGGAAGGCGCGCACACCTGGGACGTCGCGGGCCGTGGCGCCGAGTGCCTGGTGGTGTCCGACATGGGCGATCCCTGGGGCGCATCCGATACCTGCACCGGCTGTGGGAAATGCGTGCAGGTCTGCCCCACCGGCGCGCTGTTCCTCAAAGGTAAAACCGTCGCGGAAATGCAGAAAGACCGCAGCTTCCTGAAATACATTGTGGGCGCGCGGGAACGAAGGAATGGTGATGCATGAGACCGCGCTTGGCTACCGTGTGGCTGGGTGGTTGTTCGGGCTGCCACATGTCGTTCCTCGATCTGGATGAACGCTTGATCGAGTTGGCCGGCCTAGCCGACGTCTGCTATTCGCCTATCGTCGATACCAAGGAGTTTCCCGAAAACGTCGACATCGC
>JASHQT010000388.1 GCA_030039005.1 Bryobacteraceae bacterium | reverse complement strand
GGCCGGCCGTGCCGATGATGATGTTATTCATCGCAACGATTTTCATCCTAGCGCCTCTGGGCGCTCAGGAGGCGCCGGGAAATCGCGCGGTGAACGCCAAGGCGGCGGAATCGCAGCAGGATGCCGAGGAGACGCCGATTTTCAAGACGGGCGTCGCGGACGTGCGCGTGGACGTCCAGGTGACCGAGGACAACCAGTTAGTGAAGGATCTCGGCAAGACCGATTTTGCCGTTGCCGATGAAGGGCAGCCGCAACCGATCGTTTCGTTCGCGCACGGTGACGAGCCGCTGAATCTGATCATCCTGCTCGACATCAGCGGCAGTATGCAGAAATATATCGACCAGATGGCGGCCGAAGCGCGCGACGCGCTGGATCATCTGCGGCCGGGGGACCGCGTGGCGCTGATGGTGTTCGCGAAGACCACGGCGGTGGCGCAAGACTTCAGCGACAACCTGGCGGAGACGGCGCGCAACGTGGGGCGCGCGGTGAAGGATTGGAACGTGGGGTCGACCACCATGATCAATTCGGCGGTGGTGGACGCGGCGCATTACATGGACCAGAATGCGGGACCGAACGGACGGCGCGCAATCCTGATCCTCACCGATAATCTGAGCACCAGCTACCGGCTGACGGATGGGCAGGTGATCCGGGAGCTGGAGAAGACGGACACGGTGTTCAACGCGATCATTACCGGCCGCGCGATCCGGCCGCGGGCGCTGGAGCCGGGTAAGGTAACCAACCCGGATTACACGCCGGCGAACGTGTACGAGCTAGCCGAGCGCACGGGCGGCGAGTGGGTGAAGGCGGAGAACGCGGGCGAATCGTTCAAGGACATGATCGAGCGCATCCGCAGCCGCTACATGCTGGCGTACCATGCGCCGGACGCGCAGCCGGGAACTTTCCGGCACATCACCGTGACGCTGGATGACGCGGCGCGGCGGCGGTACCCGAACGCTGAGCTGCACGCGCGCAGCGGGTATTACGCGGAGTAGAAACCTTTGCCGAGGTGGTGGCCACGACTCGCATTGGTAGTGGGTTGTTTTGCAGGCCTGTGCACATGCCAGAGAAGTTTCAGCGCTTTTGAGGGAACCGAGTTCGGATCAGGATCGCTCGCGGCCAACAAAGATGTTGGAGGTATTTTCTTCTTCCTGGCGGTGGTCCTGATTTTTAACGCGCCAAGGCTCGCCTCAGGAAGCGCTCTCATCGGCTGCATAGCGTCGCTGCCGCTTTACCTTTATCTTGTTTTCCCACGCCCGTTTCGCCTCTGGTGGCCGCTGGGATTATGGAGCGTACCGATCATTCCAAAGGAAAACTTCGTCTGGAATGCGTGGTGGGTCGCCGCGCTCGCATCTATTGTGTCTGTAGCGTGCGCAAGCTGTCTGATCCTGGTTCGGCACCGCTCCCCTCGTTGAATCCGCACTTACACCTGCTACTGTAATTGCGTATGTCCACCGACCGCCTGGCCGCAAATCGACTGGAAGAGGTCCGCAGACGACACGCCATCGCTGAAGCCGGCGGCGGCGAAGAGCGCATGCTGCGGCAGCACTCCGACGGCAAGCTCTCGGCGCGCGAGCGCATCGATCTGCTGCTCGATGCGGGCACGTTCGAGGAAATCGACAAGCTGGTGCGGCACCGCGCCACGGACTTCGGCATGGACCAGCAGGTGGTCGATGGCGACGGCTTCGTCACCGGCTGGGGCTACATTCACGGGCGGCTGGTGTACGTGTTCGCGCAGGATTTCACGGTGCTCGGCGGGTCGCTTTCGGAAGCCAACGCCGCCAAGATCTCGAAGATCATGGACCTCGCGATGAAGGCCGGAGCGCCGGTGATCGGGCTGAACGATTCCGGCGGCGCGCGCATCCAGGAAGGCGTGGCGTCGCTCGCCGGATACGCCGATATTTTCCTGCGCAACACGCTCGCGAGCGGCGTCGTCCCGCAGATTTCGGCCATCATGGGACCGTGCGCGGGCGGCGCGGTGTATTCGCCGGCGCTCACCGATTTCATTTTCATGGTGGAGCGCACCAGCCACATGTTCATCACCGGGCCGGACGTGATCAAGACCGTGACGCATGAGGATGTGACGAAGGAGAAGCTAGGCGGCGCCGAAACCCACAACAGCGTGAGCGGCGTGGCGCATTTTCTTGCGCACGACGACGCGGAATGTTTGCGGATGGTGCGCGAGCTTGTGTCCTACATCCCGAGCAACAATCAGGACGACGCGCCCGTAGCGGAGAACGACGATCCGATCGACCGCGCCGATGCGGCGCTCGATACTTTAGTTCCTGCAGATCCGCAGTTGCCGTACGACATCAAGGACATCATTCATCGCGTGGTGGACGGCGGCGAGTTCTTCGAGATCCACGAGCACTGGGCCAAGAACATCGTGATCGGATTCGCGCGCATGGACGGGCGCAGTGTGGGCATCGTGGCCAATCAGCCGGCGTTTCTGGCCGGATGCCTGGACATCAATTCGTCGGTGAAAGGCGCGCGGTTCGTGCGCTTCTGCGACGCGTTCAACATCCCCATCCTGACGTTCGAAGACGTGCCTGGATTCTTGCCTGGCACTGAGCAGGAATTCGGCGGGATCATCCGGCACGGCGCGAAACTGCTGTATGCGTACGCCGAGGCCACGGTGCCAAAGGTCACGGTGATCACGCGCAAAGCTTACGGCGGCGCGTACTGCGTGATGGGATCGAAGCACCTGCGAACGGATGTGAACTTCGCCTATCCGACGGCCGAGATCGCGGTGATGGGCGCCGAGGGATCGGTGAATATCGTGTACCGGCGCGAGATCGCGGCGGCGGCGGATCCGGAGGCGATGCGCAAGGAAAAGATCGAGGAGTTTCGCGAGCGCTTCGCGAGTCCGTTTGTCGCGGCCGAGCGCGGGTTCATCGACGATGTGATCGAGCCGCATGAGACGCGGCCGAAGGTGATTCGAGCGCTAAGGATGCTGCGGAATAAGGTGGATACCATGCCGCGCAAGAAGCACAGCAACTTGCCGTTATAAACTCCGTACACCCATGGCGGTGATGTCGTCGACGCGCATGGTCTCTTTGACGACAAACGGCTCGCCGTATTTGACGCCAATCAGGTTGCCGTAAAATCGCGCGACGGAGCCCAGGCGCTCGCGAATTTCGCCTGGATCGGGGAACAGATCCGAGCCGACATCGGACGATCCATATTGCGATTGGTAGCACAGCAGCGCGGACATGCGGCGCTCGAACTGGCCGGAGATATCCACGACGAACGAAGGTGTGACGTTGGCGTAGAGCGAGGAATAGAGGATCTTGTGTGGGCGGTGCGGCTCGGTGTTTTCGTCCAGCTTCCTCAAGCCCGCGACGAAACAGGCCTCGAAGCCGATCTCGCAGGCGCGGTAGTGATCGGGGTGGCGCGCTTCCCAATACGGCAGGATTACGACGCGCGGCCGGAGATTGCGAATCTCGACCGCCAGGCTCATGCGGACCGTGATGGTGTTCTCCAGGCGCGCGTCGGGAAGGCGCAGGTTGCCGCGCCAGGCGAGACCCATCGCGCGGGCGGCGGCTTCCGATTCCTGGATGCGGATCTCGGCCGTTCCGCGCGTGCCCATATCCCCGGCCGTGAGATCGAGGACGCCGGTGCGGTAGCCCTGATCGGCCATGCGAATCAACGTGCCGCCGCAGGTTTGCTCCACGTCATCGGGGTGCGCGGCGATCG
>JASHQT010000387.1 GCA_030039005.1 Bryobacteraceae bacterium | reverse complement strand
GCCGCGTGAATCCCCTCGATTACAACGAGGGATTCTGCATGACGGTTGTCGCGCTGAAGCTTTCGCGCCGCGCCAATGCGGTTTCTTCGCTTCATGGCGAGGTTTCACGCGCGATGTGGACCGGCCTTTATCCTGGAAGAAGCGAAGATCAGGTGCCGATCGGACACATCACGAATGGCGTGCATGTGCCGACGTGGCTCGCGCCGCAGATGTTCCGGCTCTACGACCGGCATCTGGGCAACGGATGGCATGAGCACAGCGGCGAATCGCGCATCTGGGAAGGCATCGAGAATATCGACGACGGCGAGCTGTGGGAAACGCACGGCGCCCTCAAGCTCCGGCTGCTCGAATTCGTGCGGCGGCGCGCGGTGGAACAATCGCAACGCCGCGGCGAATCGCCCGAAATCCTGCAACGCCTGAGCCGCGTCCTGAGTCCCGATGCGCTTACCATCGGTTTCGCCCGCCGCTTCGCCACCTACAAGCGCGCGAACCTGATTCTGGCCGATATCGAAAAGCTTACGTCCATGGTGAACGACCCCAAGCGGCCCGTGCAGTTCGTTTTCGCCGGCAAGGCGCACCCGCGCGACGAGCCCGGCAAGCGCGTGCTGCAGCAGATTGCCGAATTAATGCGCGACTCCAAATTCGCCGACAAATTCGTTTTTGTCGAAGACTACGACATCAACGTAGGCCGCCTGCTCGTCCAGGGCGTGGACGTATGGCTCAACAACCCGCGCCGGCCGCTGGAAGCTTCGGGGACCAGCGGCCAGAAAGTGGTGCTCAACGGCGGGCTGAACCTGTCGGTTCTGGACGGCTGGTGGGCGGAGGCCTACGATGGACTGAACGGCTTCGCCATCGGGACCGGGCGAACGCATTCCAACATGAACGTGCACGATTCCCGCGACGGCGACGATTTGTACCGCGTCCTGCGCGAGGAAGTGATCCCGCTGTACTACCAGCGCGACCGCGACGGCCTGCCGCGCGGCTGGATCAAGCGCATGAAGCGCACCATCCGCACGCTCGGCTGGCGCTTCAATGCCAATCGCATGGTGATGGATTACACGCTGAAGTGCTACGTGCCCGCGGCCGGCGGCACATCCAGCGAAATGAACACACGATCCTGACCGCGCCGCGCGTGTCACTTATCGCGTTGCCCGGCGTCCAACGAGCGGAGCAGTGGAGCTCCGCCTTTGAACTTTACCGACCGCGACGGCAAATCCAAGACTGCATCCGCCGTCGACGCCGAACATTATCCCGAACAAAACGAAGTACCCGCCACTCATCCCCTGCTTCGCGACGGCCCGGAGATCCGCGAGATCCGCGAGCGCGCCTACGAGCTGTGGTGCGAGCGTGGTTGTCCGGAGGGTTGCGCCGAGGAAGATTGGTACCGGGCAGAGCTGGAACTGCGCGTCCTGCATGGATCCCAGCGCGTCTCCGATGAAATCCACGAGAGCTCGGGCTCGGTGCAGCGCTAGCGTTTCCGCGAGCGGCTCTTAATCCACCAGCCGGCCAGCACCACCCCGGCAATTCCAGCGATCTCGGCTCCATCGACGACGCCCGTGCGGGGTGCGAACTTTTGCTCGATGAACCGGTCCGTGACGATCATGTGCGCCGCCACGCGCCCTAGCAGCGCCGCGCCGATGTAGACGATGACTGGGTAGCGATCCATCACCATGGCCAGCAGCCCGCTCGCGAACACCACCAGCGGAATGCTTACGCTGAGCCCGAACAGCAGAAGCGCGAGATTCCCTTGCGCCAGCGCCGCCACCGCGAGAATGTTGTCCGTGGACATGGTGACGTCCGCCACGATGATGAACCACATCGCTTTCCAGAAGCCGGTGAGCTGCGCGGCGGAGGATTCGAGCGGCGGCTCCTCGCGAAAGAGCCCCACCGCGATCCAGAGAACCGCGGCTCCGCCCACGATTTGTAGGAATTTCACGCTGAGCAGGCGCGTGGCAAAAAAGGCCGCCGTCACCAGCGTGATGACCGCGCAGGCCGCCCCGGCGATCATCGCGCGCCGACGCAGCGGGCCGTGCAGGGATTTGGCCGCCGCGGCGATCACCACCGCGTTATCGCCGCTGAGCGTCAGATCCACCAGGATGATTGAAACCAGGCTGGCGATGAACTGCCAATGCCGTGGGGTGAGATTCATCGCCTGAACCGCCATTCTAGCGTGCCCAGACTATGTCCACCTATTTTGTTCCCACCCGCCCGAAGAACCGGATGCGCACCACGAAATGACGGCCCTCATCTCCCAGGAACTGCATAAATTGCGGCACGCCGGTGACGTTATTCACCTCGGTGGGATTCGCCTGGCCCGTGAGGTTGTCCACGCCGCCGCGCAACGCGAAGCGATAGCCATGAAACGTGACCATGCGCTCAATCGCGAGGTTCAAGTCGAAATTCAACGGATAGCGGTACGAATCCACCGGCCCGATCACTAATCCATCCGGCTGCCGGATCGAAAACGGAAATCCGGTGCGCAGATCGGCCAGCGCCGAAACGGCCCAGTTCTTCCACGGCAGCGGAAGATACGTCCACCCCAGGAAACGCTGCGGCGCGTCCCAAGGCATCGGCGCCAGGTACGGCAATATTTGCAGAGGCTGCGGTGAGTTGGGGTCGATGAGGGCATTAGACTGCGCCCGCGACCAGGTGTACGACGCCATCCATTCGAACTGACCCGAGAACGTTTGCCGCGCCGAGAACTGGACCGAATCGTAATCGTCGCGCCGCAGGTTCGTGAGCTGGTAGCTGCCTCCCATATCGCCGTTCGGCAACGGCAGCAACGAGGGCGGAGCCTCCGGCGCGAGTGTGTTGATGAAGCTGAAGCCATCGGTGCCCCGCCGCCGCAGATATTTCGCGCTCAGAATCAAACGCTCCGTGAGCTGGTGGTCCACTCCGAGCGTCCAATTCGTGGCGCGCGGTAGAACCAGCCCCGCTGTGGGAATGCGATAAATGCTGAGCGCGGGAGGACCGGCGGGAGTGCCGTCGGGATTGTACGCCGTGGTGACGGCCGTCTGATCCAGCGGCAAGCCCAACATGCCGAGCGTCACGGCGTCGTGCGTAATCGCATACCCCCCGGCGATTCTCGTGCGCCCGGACTGAAACGGCGACCACGAGACGGCCAGCCGCGGCGACCACGCCACGTCACGCACGCTTTGATCCCAATCCTGGCGCACGCCCAAATTGAATTGCAGGCCTTTCGCAACGCGCCAGGTATCGAGCAGATACGCCGACTGCTCTCGATCGCCTACCTGGAACGTCGCGGGCGTCGGAAATAGCGTCTCGGAGATCAATTGATTGGACGTTCCGAAAACTTCGTAGCCGGTGCGGCGGAAGTCGCCTTGGTAGCTCAGCCAATCGACATCCGCGCCCGCCTCCAACTGATGTGACCCCGCCAACTGAAACTTGGGGAGATAAATGTGCGCTAGTCCCTGATCGCGCGCGGCGCGCTGCCGGGAATTCACGAAGTAATTGCCGCTGTTGCCGGTGGGCGAAATCAGGTAGAGATTTTGCCCCTGGGGCGTCTGGGAATCCGAAAAGTAATTGTGCGCGTAGCCGAATTCCACCAGCAATCCATGGCCGAAATATTCCTGATCCTTCACGCTCGCGAAGTATTGGCGCGTATCCACGCTCGACGTGGTCGAGACCGGATTCAGCGGACCGAGCCCGATGCGGCCTTC
>JASHQT010000386.1 GCA_030039005.1 Bryobacteraceae bacterium | reverse complement strand
CACGTAAAAGATGCCGTTCTTGGAGGCCTGCATGAGCACCTTGCGCTTGCGGCCGTGGATCTGGAGATCGGCGAGGATCATCTGCTGCACGGCGTCATAATCCCAATTGTCGTTGGGTACAACCTGGTAGTGCCAGCGGAGCTCGCCGGTCGAAACCTTCACCGCGAGAATCGAGCAGGTGTAAAGATTATCGAGGTTTTTCGCGCCGCGGAATTTTTGCGGCCAAGGCTCAGCGTTGCCGGTGCCGACGAAAACCAGATCGGTCTGGGGATCGTACGCCATGCCGTCCCACACCGAGCCGCCGCCGCCGAACTTGTAGAAATCGCCGCCCCAAGTTTTCGCCGCGCGGCGCATGGCTTCGTTTTCGTAAGGTGCGGCGGGATTGCCGGGAACCGTGTAGAAGCGCCAGGCGCGGCGGCCGGTGGCCACGTCGTAGGCGTCGAAAAAACCTCGGGTGGGGTGGTCGCCGCCCGCGACCCCGATCAGCACCTTCCCGTTGGCCACGCGAGGCGCCATGGTGATGACCTGCCACTGCTGCGGATATGCAACGCGCGCTTCCCAGATCACTTTACCCGTGCGCGCATCCAAAGCTTCCAGGCGGCCATCGATGACGGGGGCGAAAATCGTGCCGTTGTAAATCGCGATGCCGCGATTGACGACGCCACAGCAGGGCCTGCCGCGGACGGCCGGTTGGTTCACCTCCGGATCCCAGCGCCAGAGCTCCTTTCCGGTGCGAGCGTCCACGGCGAAAACGACGCTCCACGTGGTGATGCCATAAATCGTGTTGTTCCACACCAGCGGCGTGGCTTCCTGAGCGCCGCCGCCCGCGCCTAAAACGTAGGTCCAGGCCAGGCCCAGGCGATGCACATTGGAGGCGTCAATTTGGGCGAGCGGGCTATAGCGTGTTTCGCTGAGGGAGCGGCCGTAGCTCGGCCAATCCCCGCGCGTGCCGGTATCGTACAGGATTTTTGCGTTCTGCGCGAGCGCGGGTGCTAGCGCCAGCGCGGCAAGGGCAGCGACCGCCTGGGCTGACTTGGGCGTGAGCAAAGTAGTCCTGCAGGAAGCGGAAAGGAGCGTCACTCCAGGCTACCAGACGCCGCCGCACCGATCAGCTCCTCCCAAGCGAAAGCATGACCGAGAGCACGTTTCACGCCGGAAACTCGCCGCGCGGACAACTCGCCGATACGCTGGGTGAGGCTGGAACGCGGGATCGTCCGGATGTTGTCGCAGTTGGCAACGCAGTTCATGGGAAGCCCTTCGCTTCGGCCCAGTGGTACTTCCACGGCAATGTGGCGAATCTTCGAGGTGACCTCAACCACGACGAACTTGTTCAGGTACGAATAAGCTTCGTTCCTGCTCAGCAGCAGGACCGGGCTGCGTCCCGCGGGAGCGGGCAAGGACGCCCACCACAGTTCATACTGTTTCATGGTTTCTTCTTGGTGGCCGGTTTCCATTCCTCGGCGGAGGACCAGTCGTCCGCTTCGGATTCCGAATCGGGTTGAAGGAGATATGCGCGCCGGGTCCGCTCTTCCTCAGTTTCCCGTATCGCTTTCTTGATCGCACTCCGAATGAACTCCGCCCGCCGACGCTTGGCGGCAGGCGCGATTCGGCTCAAAGCGCGATAGGTTGGTTCATCCAACTGCACGAGCAGCGACTTCATATGGTTTCACGATATCAATTATCTATATGGACGAGAGAGGACGAGTGAAGGCGCTTCGGCGAGGGTCGCGCGCGTCAGTTCGCGCGCGCGATATAGAACAAAACGGCGAGCAATACCATGGGGATCAGCGCCCGCATGAGGGAGGACACGAACGAGCGCTTGCGCGGGGCCTCGCGCCGCAAATCCACCAGCCGGTCGCCCACGGGAACCTCATCCGGGTGGGCCAGATCGTAGGCGAACTGGCGAGCGGAGGCGTAGCGCTGCTGGGGATCGCGCTCCAGCGCGCGCAAAAGCACTGCGTCCAACCGCGGGGGGATAGCCGGATCGATTTCGCTGGGCGGGCGGGGCGCCTGGGTGAGGCGTGCATTCATCACAACGAACGGATTCGAACCGTGAAATGGCGCCGTTCCGGTGAGCATCTCGTACAAAATGGCGCCCGCGGCGTAGACGTCGCTGCGCTCATCGCCGCGCTTGTTCCGCACCTGTTCGGGCGAAATATAATCGGGACTGCCCATCACCTGCGAAAGCCTGCCGAAGGTAAGGCGGCGCGAGCCGACGAGCGACGCGATGCCGAAATCGATGATCTTGATATGTCCTCCGTCTTCGCCGACCATAATGTTTTCGGGCTTGAGATCGCGGTGCACCACGCCCTGGCCGTGCATGTAGTCCAGCGCCCCCAGGAGCTCGCGGGCGATCGCCAGCGCCCGTTCCACCGGCATTCGGCCTTCGGCGAGCAGCAAGCGCAGGAGACGGCCGTCCAGCCATTCCATTGCCATGTAGAGGCGCTTACTCGGGTGCGGGGCGAAAACCTTGCGGATGCCGGGATGGTCCAGCCGGGCGCCGATCTCGATTTCCCGCCGGAAACGGTCGTGGAAGATGGGATCGCACTCGGCTTCTGGATGCGGAACCTTGATCGCGACCGGGCTGAGGGTGTGCAGATCGGTGGCGCGAAAGATGGTGGCCATGCCGCTGGACGCCACCACGGTTTCCAACCGGTAGTGATCGAGCTGGTCTCCTGGGTGCAGCGGCGTCATCGAAGTCACCTCGATGGTAAGCCGCCAAGCGTAAAAAAAGCATCAAAAACGGCTTAAGAAGTTATTAAATCGACGCACTGCTGGGCTGTCAGAAGGGTTCCAACGTGCCGTTGAAGCGGTATCCAACCCAAGGTTCAGTAGTGACGAACTCGGGGTGGTCGGGATCGAATTCGATCTTTTTTCGCAAATTACGGATAAATACGCGTAAATAATCTACTTGGTCGCCGTAGTCGGGCCCCCACACCGCTTGCAATAACTCGCGGTGCGCCACGGCCTGATTGGCATGGCTGGTGAGATAACGGACCAGATCGAGCTCCTTGGGTGTCAGATGGCTGGTGCGGGCGCCGATGAAAGCGGTGCGGGCGGTGAAATCGATGACTAGCTTGCCCACGCGAATCCGCGCGGGCGAGGTTTGCGGCGAAGCGGGAACGCGGCGCAGAGCGGCTCGAATGCGCGCCAATAGTTCGGGCGTGTTGAAAGGCTTGGTCACGAAATCGTCGGCGCCGGCGTCCAGAGCCTGCACTTTGTCGGCTTCGGTATTGCGCACAGTGAGCATGATGATGCCGACGTTGGCGCCCGCGCGGATCTCGCGGCAGGCATCCAGGCCGCCCATGCCGGGCATATTCATATCCAGCAGCACCAGGTCGGGGTGGTAGTCGCGCAGCTTGGCCAGCGCCTCTTCGCCGCTCTTGGCGTCTTCCACTTCGTAGCCGGCGCCGGTGAGGGTGGTGCGCATGATGCGGCGGATCTGGGGCTCGTCGTCGACGACGAGAATACGGCCTGCGCTCATTTATTTATTCTCTCCTGGGATCATCGGATTGGTTTCTTCGCTGCGCTCGTCGTTTCTACCTTCGCTGCGCTCATCGTTGGTACCTTCGCTGCGCTCATCCGCGTGTTGTTTCGTGCCCACCGGCAGGGTCAGACGAAACGTGGTTTCGCCCGGCCGGCTGGCCACCGTGAGGTCGCCCTGGTGCGCCTGCGCGATGTTGCTGGCGATCGCCAGGCCGAGGCCGAAACCCGGGACCTGCGTCTTCACCGCCGGACTGCGATAGAAGCGCTCGAACACGCGACCCTGTTCCTGTTGCGGGATGCCGGGGCCGTGATCGGTAATTTCGAAGTTCACGGCGCCCGCGCCGTTGGAGACGCGGACATTGATGGGCGATCGCGGCGGCGAATATTTGAGCGCGTTATCGAGCACTTGCTTGAGCGCCAGCTTCAACAGGCGCCGGTCCAGGGCAAGCTGCGGCATGCCGTCCTCGGCGCGAAGCTCCACGGGCCGGTTGTCAATCTGCGTCTGCAGCGATGCCACCACGTCCTCCATGAGTTGCTTCGGATCGGTGAGTTCGCGCCGCACCTGAATATGGTTGGATTCCAGGCGCGCCATTTCCACCGCATCGTCGATCAAGGCCTGCAAGTGCGTGGCTTCCTCGTCGGCCACTTCCAGCAGCTCGTTGCGGGTCTCCACGGGCTGATCGGGGGATGACAACAGCGAGGTTGTGGCGGCGCGGATAGAGGTGAGCGGCGTCTTGAATTCGTGCGCCATGGCGTCGATGAGCGTGGTGCGGAGCTGTTCGCTGCGGCGCGCGGCCTCCACCTGATGCGCCAGATCCTGCGCGCGGGCGCGCTCCAGGCCAATCGCGATGAGATTGCTGATGCCCTGCAGCACCGAATCCTGCATGAATGCGCCCTGGGTGGCGAAACTGCCGATGGGTTCCGAACCCAGGCGCACGGCGGTGATCAGGCGCTTGTGCTGGGGATCGAAAAATGACGTGCCTTGGGAGGCCGCGTCGCGCAATTGATCCTCCATGCCGTCGAAATCCGATGGCCCGGCGCGGTGCATTTCGCCGGTGCGCCGGTCGTAGAGAACGGCGGCGCTCAGCCCGAAGACATCGGCCAATTTTCGCGCGATCTGTTTGGCCGCGGGCTCGCCGGGATCGATTAGCAGGATGGCGCGGCTGAAGGTGTACAGACGCTCGATGTCGCGTTGGCGCTCGATGGCATCCAGCGCCTGTTTTTTCACTCGCGCCGAAAGCCGGCTGGTCACGAGAGCCGTGGCGAGAAAGCTGAACAGCGCCACCCAGTTCTGCGGGTCCGCGATGGTGAGCTTGCCGATGGGCGGCAGAAAGAAGAGATTGAAGGCCAGCGTGGCGGCCAGCGACGCAAGCGTGGCTTCGGCCAATCCCCAAGTGCTGGCGATCACCAGCACCAGCAACAAGTACGCGAAGCCAACCGTGGTGGGATTGTGCGGAATGATCGTGAACGCGACGAAGGTAACGATACTCACCCCCGCGAGCGAAAGCATTGATCGTACCGCTAAACGGCCGAACCGTGACATGGTTTTGCTGTATTTTACCGCCACGCGTGCAGCGGGGGCTGTTATTCCGGCGCCGCAACCGCGGCGACTTCTTGCGATATGCGATCGGAGGTGAGGGGAGCGAGCAGGATGCCGTTGCGGTAATGGCCATACGCCAGCCACAGACGGCTGGGCTTGCCTAATGGTGACTCGACGCGTCCGATTTGCGGCGCAGGGGCATCGATGGCCGGACGGAAGCCGATCCAGACCGATTCGGGTTCGAGCGATTGAAGCGCGGGAACCAGGGAGCCAGCGCGGGCGGCGATCTCGGAGACGATTTGAGGATCGATGCTGCGATCGAAGCCGGCGGTTTCGGCCGACGATCCCGCGATGGTGAATCCGTCGGCCCGTTGCAGAACATAGGTGTGCTGGCGGCGGACGGTGATGGGGAGCGAGCCAGGCGGAAGCCGGTAGCCGAGCAAGTGACCCTTCACTGGATAGGAACGGGGTGGTACATAAGGTTGATCGTCCACGTGGAGAGCGATCCCGCTGCTCCAGGCGCCGGCGGCGAGGATGGCGAAGCGCGCGCGAACGCCGGCCCCTTTGGTGCCAACGATGCTGGCGCCTCGCGAATCGGACCGGATCTGGGAGACCTGCGAAGCTTCGCGAAGACAAACGCCTCGGGCGAGGCAGGCCGCCCGCAGCGCGCGCATCAGTGCCGCGGGGTCGACAACGGCATCGCCGGGGAAGAAGACGGCGGATACGGCGTCAGCGCGGAGGAAGGGCGCGAGCGAGCGGAGCTCCGTGGGAGTGAGCGGCCGCGATCCGGGGCACGCCGCGGCATCGAGTTCGACCGTGCCCGTGCGCCGAAAATCCACCGAGAGGCCGCTGCCGGCTTCGATTTCGCGGACGAAATCCGGGTACATGGCGAGGCTGCGGTTGGCGAGTTCGCGTAGCGCCGGGTCGTCGAATTCCCCGGCCGGCGAGAGCATGCCAGCGGCGGCGGAGCTGGCTTCGGCGCCGACTGTTGCGGCGTCGAGCAACAGGACGCGAAGGTTTTGGTGCGCGAGCCGCCACGCGATGGAGGCGCCGATGATGCCGGCGCCGATGATGACGGCGTCAAACTGGTCTGGCATGGCTCTTGATTGCGGGCGGTGAGGTTTCGAAGGGATTGACGACCGTGACGGAATCGAACCTGCGACCGGCTTGAAAATCCTCGCTGAGCAGGAAACGGCATTCGGTGATTTCGGCAGCGGCGACGATGAGACCGTCCCAAAACGTCAGTTGGGCCTGGTCGCTCCAGTGCCAGGCGCGTTCGATCAGGGCGATCGTGACGGCTGGAGGACCCCATTGAGACATGAGCTTAACGTAGTCGCGCGCCTGCTGGGGCCTCGCCCGGTACTTTCGCAGGGCATTCCAATAGAACTCCTGGATGACCTGCCAGCTCAGAGCCCCACGCGAATCCCCCCATAGGCGCGCCAGCCAAGTTTCAGCTCGATCCCGTTTCGCGTGATCCAATTGGTCGAAAATATAGAGAAAGACGTTCGAATCGACGAAATATTTATCGCCGTTCATGAACTTCTTCGCGTGTCATGCGCTTTGAGGCGTCGATCGGCTCAGGTCCGCCGAGATCGCGGGGTAGCTTCTTCCACTCTTCGTAGGCTTTCCAGTAGGCGGCGGTCTGGCGCATCTCCCGTTCCAAAAGCCGCGCGATGTACTTGGAGACGGAGATGTCTTCTTCGGCGGCTTGACGCCGGGCCCAGCGGGCGAGGTCGGGGTCGAGGGTGATGGTGACGTTCTTCAACACAGGATCAGTGTAACACGGAAACACGGGCCGGCCGAAACCGATGGTTCATGCAAGAATGGCAAAGTCATGCTCGCGCGGGACAATATGGATGCCCTTTCGGTGGCTTTCGCCGATGCTCTATTCACGCAATTTCCCGTGTGGGAAGCCCTCGCGAAAACCGCTATAGGCGAAGCGGGTGGCCGGGACTATATCGAGGTCAATTTGCCCCAAGAGGGTACCGATCGCAAGCTCTACTTGAGCACCGCGGACAATGAAATCACAATCGGGTTTCACCACTGGCACACTCACGTCGGCCCTTTTCTTGGCATCGATATCGAGGAATCCGTCGCCCAGGCGATGGCAATCATCCGGGACTTCATCGACGAGCTCAGCGTCGTGAGCATCTCCTACAGGGATGGAGTTTGGCTCGAATCCGGCCTTGGATACCGCGCTGCGCCTGGCGCACTGAAGCCGCAAACGACAACGAACGTTTTCTCCTGGCGGAGAACTTTCGACACAACGATTACCACTCCGTAATTTCCGATTCATGCGTCCGCTGACACCGGATCACTGCGCTGCCATGTCACAATAACTAGCATGCGAGTCGGCATCATCGGAACCGGCGCGATCTCTCACAAGCATGCCCGGGCGTACGCCAACATCGGCTACGAAGTGGTGGCATGCACGGATTTCCATTCCGACAGCGCGCGCGCTTTCGGCGAACGCTACGGCTGCGAATGCTTCGCGACGTTCGAAGAAGTGTGCCGGCACCCGCGCGTGGATTACGTTGACGTGTGCACGTTCCCCGAGTTTCGCCTGGAACCGGTGCAGTGCTGCGCCGAGGCGAAGAAGCACATCCAGGTGCAAAAGCCGATGGCGACCAACCTCGAAACCGCGCGCCGCATGATCGACGTCGCTTACGACGCGGGCATCCAGTTGGGCGTGGTGAGCCAGCATCGCTTCGACGATTCCACGCAGTTCCTGAAGCGCGCGTTGTGCGACGGCCGCTTGGGCAAGATCCTGCAGGCCGACGCGTATGTGAAATGGTATCGCTCGCCCGCGTATTATTCGCGCCCCATCAAGGGAAGCTGGAAGACCGAAGGCGGCGGCGCGCTGATCATCCAGGCGATTCACCAGATAGACGTACTGCTGTGGCTGATGGGCGGCGTGGAGGAGCTTTTCGGATACTGGCAGTTAGCTGCCCGGCACAGCATCGAGTCCGAAGATGTGCTCGCGGCGGTGATGAAGTATGGGTCCGGCGCCACGGGCGTTATTCAAGCGTCCACGGCGTTCTGGCCCGGCCATACCGAGCGTATCGAAATCCACGGGACCAAGGGAACCGCGATCATTACCGGCGACAAGCTTACTGCCTGGCAGGTGGAAAACGATTCCGGCGATCCGGCGCCGGTGTCTTACGATTACGCCAGCGCCGCTACCGATCCCATGGCCACCGCGCTCGCGCCCTTCGAACGCCAGTTCATCGATTTCGGCGAAGCCATCCGCGGCGGGCACAAGCCGCTTTCCTCGGGCGCCGACGGATACCGGGCGCTAGAAGTGGTGACCGCGATCTACGAATCCTGCCGAAATGGAGCCGTGGTGAGGCTGTAGCGCGCCGCTCACTCCGCCCCATGCGGGTTCGCGTTCCAGCTTCGAGCGCCAATCTGGGTCCCGGGTTCGATTGCCTGGGTCTGGCGCTCGGCGTCTATTTGACGTGCCGGTTCGAGCGTGCGGCCGAGGTTTCCATCCGCGTGCGCGGGCGCGATGCCACGCAGATTTCCACCGGCGAAGACAATCTCATCTGGCGCACGGCGCTCGCGGTAGCCGCCGATATCGGCGATCCCCTGCCCGCGATCGCGCTCGACATCGAGAACGAGATTCCGCTCGGCAAAGGCCTGGGCTCGAGCGCGGCGGCGCTCACCGCAGGCGTGGTGATTGCCGATCATCTGCTCGGCCTGCATTGGAAGCCACACCGGATTCTGGACGAAGCGGCCAAGCTCGAGGGCCATCCCGACAACGTCGCCGCGGCGGTTCTGGGATCCATCGTGGCCAGCGCCACCGATATCGGCGGAGCGGTGCGGGCGGTGCGCGTGGAGCTGCCGGCGAATTATGGCGTCGCCGTGGTGGTTCCCGACTTCACGCTACCGACCACGGAATCCCGCTACGTTCTGCCGGCGAATTATTCCAAAGCCGACGCCGTGTTCAATGTGCAACGCAGCGCGATGTTGATGGCCGCGCTGGCCACCGGGACCACCGGCGCGTTCCCGGTGGCGCTCGAAGATCGCATGCACCAGCCCTATCGCTATGCGCTGGTTCCGGGTTTGGAAGAAATGGTCAAGCTGCGCGCGCCGGGATTGCTGGGCTGCGTGTTGAGCGGGGCGGGGCCGTCGATTCTGGTGTTTTATGAACGCGGTTCCGAGCAGGTGTGCGATCTGGTCCGGCAGATTTTCGCGCTGCACGGGCACAAATCGGAGACGTTGTGCGTGCCGGTGGCGCGGGATGGGTACGAGTTGAGCGATTAGAACCCGCACGCGCCCAAAGGGCACCCGGTCCGTGCGCCACATTCAAACTTCTCGGCACGCATGAGTGCGTGCGCTACACGCCTCGCTTGTTGCCCCACAGCTCGATGTGCAGGCGCGGCGTGAGGCGAAAGCCTTCGCGCTTGGCGATATCGGCCAGCCAACGGCCGCGCTCGGCGAGAGTCGCCGAGTCCGTTCCTTCGGCCATCAGCAGCACGCGGCTACGGGAGGCGCCAATGTCGTTCACGATGGAGTTCACCTGCTGCAAATCGGCCGGATCGGTAATGACGAACTTCAGTTGATACGGATAAAGCTGGACGAGGCGGCGCAGGATCTCGGGCTGGTAGCGCAAGCGCTCGTGCTGATCGGCCCAGCGGCCGTGGTCGCGCTCATACGGCGTCGAATTGGCGAGCTTGGGGCTGATGCTCATCAGGTCGCAGCGCACGTGCGCGTCCACGGTGCCCGCAGTCTCGATGGTGATGTGCTGCGTGAGTTGACCGGTCAATTCTTCGATTTGGGGCGCGATCATCGGCTCGCCGCCGGTAATCACCACGTGCGACGCCCCGTAACGGTTTACCTCCTCGACGATCGAATCGATGCCGCGCTCCTCGCCCTCGGGCTGCCAGGAAGAATACGGCGTGTCGCACCAGGTGCAGCGCAAATTGCAGCCGCTGGTGCGGACGAAAACGGAAGGAACTCCCACCAGCGTCCCTTCGCCTTGGATGGAATAGAAAATTTCAGATATTTTCACTTGTATTCAATTCGGGGTATTCAATTCGGCGTAATCGAGGGGGTCGGCGAGGCCGGCTTCGGCGAAGCCTTTCAGGCGCAGGCGGCATGAATCGCAGAGGCCGCAGGGACGGCCCTGCGCATCGGGATCGTAGCAACTGTGGGTCAGGGCGAAGTCGACGCCCAGCCCGGCGCCGAGCTGGATGATTTCGGATTTCGAAAGCCGGACGAGCGGCGTGTGGATTTTGAGATGCGCGCGGCCTTCTACGCCGGCTTTGGTGGCCAGGTTGGCCATCGTTTCAAACGCGGCGATGAATTCGGGCCGGCAATCGGGATATCCGGAATAATCAATCGCATTGACGCCGATAAAAATGTCGGAGCTTGCGAGCACTTCGGCCCACGCCAGAGCAAAAGCTAGAAACACGGTGTTGCGCGCGGGAACATAGGTGACGGGAATGCCGTGGGTCAGGCCGGATTTGGGCACCGCAATGTCGGCGGTTAGGGCCGAGCCGCCGAACGCGCGCAGGTCGATAGTAACAATGCGATGCTCGGCCGCGCCCAGGCTCGCGGCCACGCGAGCAGCCGCTTGGAGCTCCACCCGATGCCGCTGGCCGTAATCGAAACTCAGCGCGTAACAGCGAAAGCCTTCCCGGCGTGCGACGGCCAGCGCGGTCGCCGAATCCAAACCACCGCTTAACAGGCAGACGGCGGGTTCGAGCACTGGAGAGGGGGAAGGCATGCCGGAGGAACCTTCATTATATCGGGCATTATAGCGGCGGCGCTAAACGAGCGCTGCACTAAGGCGGGGCCCATGTTCTGCCGATTACAGGCTTGTGACGCAGGCTCCGCCTTCGCCCTCTTCGCTCAAAGACCTGCTCCAGGAGGCTCTTGAGCATCATCGCGCCGGCCGCGTGGCCGAGGCCGAAACTCTTTACCGGACCATTCTCGAAGCCGACGCCCGCCACGCGGACAGCTTACATCTATTGGGAATGGTAGAGCACCAGCGCGGGCGGCACGAGAGCGCGGCCGCGATGATCCGCGAGGCGATCGCCATCCAGCCCAACATAGCTGCCTTTCATTCCAACCTCGGCGCGGTGTTGCAGGCACAAGGCAGGCTCGAAGACGCGGCCGGCTGCTTCACGCGCGCGTTGTCCCTTGCGCCGGACTGGGCCGAAGTCCACAGCAACTTAGGCAATATCCTGCAATCCCTCGGCAAGCTGGAGGAGGCCGCGGCGCATCAGCAACGGGCGCTGGCGCTAAACCCGGGTCTCGCCGAAGCCTGGTCCAACCTGGGAAACGTCTGGTTTCACCAAGGGCGCATCGCCGACGCCGTGACCTGCTACGAGCGCGCGCTCGCGCTCAGACCCCGCTACGTGGATGCGCACAACAATTTGGGCGCCGCTTTGTTATCGCAGGAGCGGGTAGAGGAAGCCGTTTGGCATTTTGAGCGCGCGCTGGCCCTGGACCCAGGTTACTCGGCCGCGCACAACAACCTGGGCAATGCGCTCCTGAAGCAGGCGCGCCTGGATGAGGCGAAAACGCATTACGAACGCGCTCTCGAGATCAAGCCGGACTACGCGAATGCGCACAATAATCTCGGGAATGTCCTCAAGGAAAAAGGCCGATTCGAAGAGGCGATGGCGCACTATGAGCGCGCGATTAAACTCCAGCCCGATTATGCCGCGGCTTATTTAAATCGCACCGAGCTCAAGCGCTTCAGGCGGGGCGAGTCTGATCTGGCGGCACTGGAACAGCTTGCGGCCAACAGCTTGCCGCCCGAAAAAGCAGTGTTCGCGCACTTCGCGCTGGCGAAGGCGCTCGACGACGTCGGGGATTACGATCGGGCTTGGGAATACTTGCGGAAGGCCAATGCTCTCCGGCGCGCCGAAATCGAGTATCCGGAACGCCGCGCGCTGGAACTTCTGGATCGCATTGGGAAGGTTTTCGATGCCGGCCTGTTCGAGCGCTTCCACGGCTCGGGCGATCCTTCTCAAGTGCCCATTTTCGTCGTGGGCATGCCGCGCTCCGGCAGCACGTTGATCGAGCAGATCCTCGCCAGCCATCCGCAAATTCATGGCGCGGGCGAACTCCCGATTTTCGAACGGATGGAGGACCCAACTTTTCCCGATTACGTCCCCGGTTTGAGCCGGGACCAATTGCGGCGTATGGGAGAAGCCTACCTTGCGCAATTACCCCAGGCGCAGCCGCAGGTACCCGCGGGCGTAGTCCGGATTGTCGACAAGCTGCCCGGGAATTTTTTGCGGATCGGCCTCATTCGGCTAATGCTGCCGAACGCTCGCATCATCCATACTGTGCGGCACCCTCTCGATACCTGCCTATCCTGCTACTTCAAACTGTTCACTCATGGCCTGCTGTTTACCTACGATCTCGGCGAATTGGGCCGCTACTATCAGAGCTACAGCCGGCTGATGCAACACTGGCGCACGGTGTTGCCGCCCGATGCGATGCTCGAGGTGCGCTACGAAGACGTGGTCGACGACCTCGAAGGTCAAGCGCGGCGGCTGATCGAGCATTGCGGCCTCGCGTGGGATGAGCGCTGCATCGGGTTTCATCGCCACGAAAGGCCGGTCCGGACGGCCAGCTCAGTGCAAGTGCGCCAGCCGCTGTTCCGGAGTTCGCTGGAGCGCTGGCGGCATTACGAAGCGGGCCTGGCCCCGCTGATCAAAGAACTGGGCTAACCTCGTCACGACGGTGTAGCGAAAATCGCGCAGGATGCACGAACGCCGCCGCGAGCCTTGGGTACTCCGCGGTCCAGCGGCCAAGCTCGGCACCCCTGGGCACTTGGCCTGCCGTCCGTGACGGCGCCGTACTGCATGGTCTACTCCACGGCTTTATAAAGACGTTCGTCGAGCGGACTACCGGCGATCGGCCCAAGGCTGTTCCGGTATTCCTTCGTGTGAGCGGCAGCCGCATGCGTGTCGACTGCTTTCGCGGACTTCCATTCTTCGATCACCGTGAAATGATTCGCCCGCATGGTGTGCTGCAAGACATCGAAGCGAAGATTGCCTTCTTCTTTCCGGCTGGCTTCGGCAAGGTTGCGAAGCAGATCTGTGATGCTTGTGCCCTGGGCGCCGATGTCGACGTGTGTGATCACGAACACGCCGCGGCTGCTTCCGTCATTGTGAGCGGCGCCCAATGACAGAGTCTTGTAAGGCCGCTGGTCGTATTCGCTCAGCCTCATCGAGTCGATCTTATTGCGGAAGTCCTTGGCATTCGCCGATGCGGCATGGGTATCCAGGTCACCGCTGTTGGCCCACGTTTCGATGATGCAAAAGTGCGCGGGCTCTCCGATTCGCTCGAAGAACTCAATGCGCTGGAATCCGTCGTCTTTTCGGCTTGCATCCCTGTAGTGCTTCATGGCGTCGATTGCCGCGGTTCTGGACGCCGGAAGGATATCGAAGTAGGCGACAGTGTAGGCGGCACTATCCGGCGGCGCCTGCGCGCCGAGAAGTACGGTGCTGATCAGTAATGGGAGCAGTCGTTGCATTTTGCGCATCTCCTTGCGCAATTTAGCATAAGTGCAGGTACGATCCGCAATGACCGAGCCGAGCCAATACCGTGGGGACATCCAAAGAACCGCTCCGTTAGGCGCCGGTTCCGCTCGACGGCAAATCTACGCGCGCCGCCATGTTGCCCCGATACACCATCAGGC
Organism: Bryobacteraceae bacterium; assembly: GCA_030039005.1. Next base: position 1,268 of record JASHQT010000386.1, on the reverse strand, counting down.
CGACGTGGTTCAGGCGGCTGGTGTAATCCACCCAGATCTCGCCGCCCATGTCGGTCCAGCGGCGGCAGAAACTGAAATCTTCGCTGAGGTAATAGCCGGTGGCTTGGTCGATCATGCAATTGAAGAGCGCCGAACGCCAAGGGCTCGCGATCAGCGGATCGTTGCCGCGATGCTCGTGCGTGTAGCGCAGTTCGGGATATTGCTCGATCATGGCTTCGAGCACCGCTCGCCGGATCAGCAGAAAACCCGTGCCCACGTAACGCGATTTCACAAAGCCCTCGCGAACCGCAGGCTTGGCGCCGGCCTCGCCCTCCACCACGTAATTGAGCGTTGCCGATTCCAGGGGCTCGCGCCGCGCCTCGACCGCCGCGGGGATCATGTCCCAATTGATGTTTTTCACCGGATAGACCGCGCCGGTGACGTCTCCAGAGAACTCCAGCAGCCGGACCACCTGCTCGGGCTCGAATCCGATGTCGGCGTCGATGAACAAAAGGTGAGTGGCCCTAGGGTTATCCAGGAAATGGCAAATAATGGTCTGCCGGGCGCGCGTCACCAGTGCGTCGCCGGCTTGCAGAAGATAGTTGAGATTCCAGCCCCGTCGAGTGAAGGCGGATTGCAGTTTCAAGAGGGAAATGGCATACAGCCAACTGACCTGGCCGCCGAAACAGGGCGTACCTACGGTGAGATAGGGAGCGGATGGGCCGGACATTGTTAGCCTGACATTGGGAAAGAGCTGTCTGTATTGTAAATGAATCGGATTTCATAATTTCTTGACAAAGAATTACAGCTAGAGCACCAGACCTGTCGGTCATTATGGATAAGAGAGCCGCGCGTGATGAGTGGAACTGCGCGCGCAAACTGAGCCGCGGGCGTAAGCAAGCGGTTTTTGAAGGAGATCACAATGAAAATCATGAATGCCGGCTTCCGCGGCCTCATCGCACTTGCGGCGCTGACCCTGTGCGTGTGTTTCGCGGCCGATATCGACGGCAAATGGACCACCCAAGTGCAAGGACGCAACGGCACCCGTACGGAGACCTTGATGTTGAAGGCCGACGGGAATACGTTGACGGGCAGCATGCAAGGGCCCCGCGGGGAGGCGATCGAGATTTCCAAGGGGACCATCGACGGCGACAACATTTCGTTTAGCATTGTCCGCGAGTTCGGGGGGAATCAGATCACCCAGCAGTATAAGGGCACGCTTTCGAACGGCGAACTGAAGCTCACCTCGTCGGGCGGCCGCCGCGGTCCGGTGGAGCAAACGTACAAGA
>JASHQT010000385.1 GCA_030039005.1 Bryobacteraceae bacterium | reverse complement strand
TTGCGGCTTGGGCTGCGCCGTCTGCTGGACAGGAAGAGACACATTCTGCGCCGGAACATTTTCGACTGGCCTTGGCGCGGGCGGAAGCGGCGCAACCGGTGCGGGAGCGGCGGCCACAGGCGCCGGCGGGGGCTGATAGCGCGCGACCACCTGCTGCTCGTGCCGGACCGGCGGAGGCATCGGCGACGGCTTCTCGCGAATCGGAACGTGTATGGGCTCTGCTGCGTGCTTTGCCGGCACGGGAGCGGGCGGAGTCTTGGGCTGGGCCGCGATCTCGCGCTTGGGCGCCTCCGGTTTCGCCGGTGCAGGAACGGGACGCAACGGCTCGGGCGCGATGGCCGCCGGTTTCACCGAGAAATACACGATCCCGCACGCCAGCAGGGCTCCGATGGCAAACGCCGACACCAGCTTCCAATCTAATTTCACCCGTCGTCTTCCAAACCTTCTGGCCCACTTCCTGGCGCGCTCACTAATTAAACGCAACCGACGCCCTTTCCGTTTCCAGAGCCGGACCGTTAAAATAGCTTAGGATGCCCGATTTTCCGAGCGAATTCTCGATCGGCGGGACGCGTATTGCGCCCGCCACCGTGCTCGCGCCCATGGCCGGCGTCACTGATACTGTGTTCCGCCGGCTGATCCGCAACCAAGGCGGATGCGGGCTCATCATGACCGAATTCACCAGTTCCCACGGCGTGGTGGCTTCGCTCAAGGCCGACATGGTCACACGCCGGAAATCCAGCCGCACGTTTCGCCACCTGTTTTTCGAGCCGGAGGAGCATCCCATCTCCGCGCAACTGTTCGGCTCCGATCCGCAAGTGATGGCGGACGCCGCGAAAGCCTGCCAGGATTTCGGATTCGATATCGTCGACATCAACTTCGGCTGCCCGGTGAACAAAGTGGTCAAATGCAATGGCGGCTCGGGGCTGCTGCGCGACCTGCCGCTTGTCGAACAGATTCTCCGCAAGGTCCGCGCCGCGATCTCGATTCCGTTCACCATGAAGTTTCGCGCCGGATGGAACGATCGCGAGCTGGTGGCGGTGAAGATGGCGCAACTGGCCGAGGACTACGGCTTGCAGGCCATCGCGCTGCATCCGCGCACCCGCGAGCAGGGCTACAGCGGCAAAGCCGATTGGTCGCGCATCGCGGAAGTGAAGGCCGCCGTGCGGATTCCCGTCATCGGCAATGGCGACATCGTCACGCCGGAGGACGCGGTGCGCATGGCGCGCGAGACGGGCTGCGACGCGGTGATGATCGGCCGCACCGCCTCATCCAATCCGTGGATTTTTCGCGAGATTCAGCAATATCTAGCCACCGGAACTTATGACCGGCCCACCGAGCGCCAGCGCTATGAGTTGATGCGCACTTACTACAGCATGTTATGCGAGCGCAACACGCCGGACGCAGTCGGCAAAATGAAGCAGTTCGCTACGTACTTCACGCACGGCGTGCGCAACGGATCGAAACTGCGCGTCGAGATCTACAAAGTCACCGACGCGGGCGCGATCCTGGATCTGGTGGATGCCTTCTTCGAGCGCGAGCTCTCTGGAGTAGCTGCCTGAAAACGGTCCAGTTGATTACGGACGGGGCTTGCATCGGCAATCCCGGCCCCGGCGGGTGGGCGTGCATCCTGCGCTACGGCGAACACACGCGCGAGATCTACGGCTCGGAAAAGCAGACCACCAACAATCGCATGGAGCTGAAGGCCGCGGTGGAGGGACTGCGCGCGCTGAAAGAACCGTGCGAAGTGGAGATCGTCACCGATTCCAACTACCTGAAGCACGGCATCACCGAGTGGATTCACAAATGGAAGCGCAACGGCTGGAGCACCCAGGGCAAGAAGGCGGTGGCCAATCAGGACCTGTGGCACGAGCTGGACGATCAGAACGCGCGGCACAAGACCACCTGGTCCTGGACCAAGGGCCACGCTTCCCACGCTGATAACAATCGCTGCGACGAGCTGGCGCAAGCCGCCGCGCGCGGGCAACTAACAAGCAAATGATGAGAGCCTGTCTATCGTTTCGGCTGCTTCGCGAGCGGCGGCCCAGGCCCATCATGTTCGATTGCGAAGAGGACCAGAGATGAGTCTTCCAGGCGGGCCGCCTTGGCATGCTTCTTTGCATCGGACATACATGGCGCACGGTCCGTTAGATACTTGCCCAGCTTGTCACTAGGCACGATCACCAAGCCGATATCGATCCGCCCTTCGCGAAACGCCGCGTTCAGGTGAATCATGTCCATGACCAGGAGGTCGCTCCTCGCCGAGACCTGCACTTCAACGCCGATGCACACGCTCGTGCCATTCACAGCCTTACACTTGATCCAGTCCATGTCGCCGGAAATCTTCTTAGCCCATCCGCCGAGGCGCTCGAATTGCTCGTCGATGAGCTTCCTTACGGCAGCTCCGCCATTAGAGTCCTTGTGCTCCCGGACCAAGAGCGGAAAGCCAGCTAGAGCCGATCGGATCTCATCAACAAGCGGGGCGAGACCGAGCCGTCCAATCCGTTCGCGGGCTCCGTCGTAGTAGACTTCCTCAACGATTTTCGGCATTTTGCGAGATCGATAGAGAGCGCCGTGTTGGGCTCCTTAAATAGCCGCGCAAGAGAACTCGGGACTGCTTCGAATACGTCCGGAAGGTTGCGTGCGAACCGGTCGCGTATCAGGTCGCAATCCACTATTTCCGAGCCGACCCAATAGCGCTTCAGCGTCTCCGCCGCTTCGAAGGTCGACCCTCCCCCGGAGAATGGATCCAGGACAACTTCACCTTCGTGTGTAGACAACTCGATGCAGCGCGCCGGAATAATAGGTTTCAGTTCGTTGACATGCCAGCGCGCCTTGAACTTGCCATGCCGGGCGGGAGCCGTGTCGTCCCAAAAGTCGGTCAAGTTCAAGCCGAGCGGGTTCAGGAATTTGCGATGGCCACCGTAATCCTTGATGTCCTTCTTGCAGTGGCGGCATTTAGGAACAGGAACGCGGACCTGGTCGCGGTTGAAGGTCTTCGGATTGCCCTTGGTGAAGTACAGAAGGGCGTAATGGGCCGGATAGAGCTTTCGTCCACGCGGGAACGTCCCTTTCATGGAGACAGCGATCCAGTGACGGAACGTCATATTCACAGCTTCCAGGCGGCCCGCCAGATGATAAGCCCACTGCGGGAGGTTATAAATGAAGAGCGCGCCTCCCGGCTTGAGGACACGCACCGCCTGGTCCATCCAATCGAAGCACCACTTCAGGTAATCGTCCGCATCGAGGTCGTCGTGATGCGATCCGTTTCCGTAATCCTTCCCTAGATTAAACGGAGGATCGGCAAATACTGTATCAATGCAGCCATCGCCTAGGGCGGCGAACAAGTTCATACAATCGGTCTTGTAAACCGCCCCCCGCGCGGTGCTGAATGCAGGTTTCATCGTGTTTCTGCCGGGGGAGACTACCGAGTCTAGCACATTCCCCATCTCAACATTTTCCCATAGATTTGTTTGTTTCAACGTGCTCTGTCCCAATGCGTCTTATCGGACAGAATCGGGGATTCTGCGATTCGGAACGCCGGCGGAGCCAGGACCTACTCTTTCGGCCCGATCCCCAGCGCCTTCATCTTGCGATACAGATTACTGCGCTCCAGACCGAGCAGCTCAGCCGTCTTAGTGACGTTGCCCTTGGTCTCGTCCAGCGTCTTGAGGATGTATTCGCGCTCGGCCGCCGCGCGAACTTCGTGCAGGCTGCCCAGACGATCGGCAGCGCGTTCGAACACCGCGCGCTTGCCCGGAATGAGAGGAACGTGCCGGGCATCCACGCGCACCTGCGGGCTCATGATCACGATGCGCTCCATCAGATTGCGCAGCTCGCGCACGTTGCCCGGCCAGCGGTGTTCCTTCAGCACGTCGTATGCTTCGGGCGTCAGTTCCTTGGGACGCCGTCCGTAGGCGGTGGTGAATTCCTTCAGAAAATGATCGGCCAGCAGCGGAATGTCTTCGACCCGCTCGCGCAGCGGCGGCACGTAGAACGGAATCACGTTCAAGCGGTAGAACAGATCCTCGCGAAAGTTCCCGCGCTCGATCTCTTCCTCCAGATTCTTGTTCGTCGCGGCCACCACGCGTACGTCCACCTGAATCGAAGTGTCCGCGCCCACCGGCTCAAAACGCTGCTCTTCGAGCGAGCGCAGCACTTTGGCCTGCGTCTTCAGGCTCATGTCGCCCACTTCATCCAGGAACAACGTTCCGCCATCGGCCTTCTGGAGCTTGCCGGTCTTGTCCTCGGTGGCGCCGGGAAAGCTGCCTTTGCGATGCCCGAACAGCTCGCTCTCGATCAGGTCCTCCGGGATCGCGGCGCAGTTGACTTCGACGAACGCTTCGGCCGCGCGCGGGCTGCTCGAATGAATCGCATGCGCCACCAGTTCCTTGCCGCTGCCGCTTTCGCCATAAATCAGCACCCGTCCGTTGGTGCCCGCCATCAGCGTGAGCTGCTGCCGCAGGGCCTTCATCGAGACGCTTTCGCCGATAATCTCCAGCCCGCGCCGCCCTTCTTCCTTCAGCCGTTCCACTTCGAGGGCGAGCTTGCGTTGCTGCAGGGCGTTTTTCACCACCACGATCACTTTTTCGATGGTGAGCGGCTTCTCCAGGAAATCGAAGGCTCCCAGCTTGGTGGCCTTCACGGCGGTTTCAATGGTCCCGTGGCCGGAGACAATCACCACCACCGGGCGGTTGGCAAATGCGACTTCTTGAAGACGGTGCAGCGTTTCCAGCCCGTCAATTCCCGGCAGCCACACGTCGAGGAGAATGAGGTCGTAGGCGTTGCGCGCGATTTCGGCCAGACACTCCTCGCCGCTCGCCACCGCGTACGTCTGGTAGCCTTCGTCATCGAGGACGCCGGCGAGCGATTGCCGGATCAGAGGCTCGTCATCGACAATCAGGATCCGCGCTGGCTTCACGAATGGCTCTCCACGGGAACGCCTGGAGTTGTGCCTGCCTTGCCATCGGCCTTAGCTTCTGACTCCCCGGCCGTGCGCACAGGCAGTTCCACAATAAACCGCGCCCCCATGGGAATGTTGTCCTCCACGCGGATGCTGGCTTCGTGATCGGCGAGAATGCGGTTCACAATCGCCAGGCCCAGCCCCGTGCCCCGGCCCTTCGTCGAAAAATAAGGCAGAAACAGCTTTTCCTTATCCTCCCGCGAAACTCCGCAGCCGGTGTCGGCGATGATCAATTCCACCATTTCGGGTTCCGTCAATCGCGTTCCGATGAACAGGCACTTCACCAGCGAATCCTGCATCGCTTCGGCGGCATTGTCCACCAGGTTCACCACCACTCGTTTGAATTGCTCGCGGTCCACACGCACCAGAGGCAATTCCGGCGCTAGATCTTTTTCCAATCGAATTCCATCCAGCCGTCCTTCGAATACGCACAACGCGTTCTCCAGGATTTGATTCAAGTCCGAAGGAACCGGCTGCGCCGCCGGGAAGCGGCTGAATTGCGAGAACTCGTCGACCAGCGTTCGCAGGCTTTCCACTTCGCGCGCGATGGTGGCCGAGCACTCCTCCAGGATGCGGCGCGTATCGGCGGTCTGCCCGGCCTTGCCCAACTGCCGCGCGATGCGGTCGGCGCACAGCGCGATCGGCGTGAGGGGGTTCTTGATCTCGTGCGCTACGCGCCGGGCCACTTCCTGCCAGGCCGCGGCCTTTTGCGCGCGCAACAGCTCGCTGGTATCTTCCACCACCAGCACAAAGCCCGAGCTGCGCAATTCGTCGAGCGCCGCCACGGTCAGCGACAGGTGCAGCACGCGCCGTTCGGCCTTGTACTCGATCTGCGTGCCGGCCACGGCGGTGCGCCGCGCGCGATTCATCAGATAGCGGATCTCGGCGGTGTCTTCGCGCGAGAACAGATCGCTCAGCCGCGCCGCGCGCGCTACTTGATCCTCGGAAAAGATGCCGAGCAAGGCGCGGTTCACGCGCTGGATGCGTCCGTCCGACGTCAACGAAATCACGCCCGTGGGAATGCTTTCGAGGATCGCTTCGGTGAACCGCCGCCGGGCTTCCAGCTCCTTGCTGTTGGTTTCCAGTGCCTCCGTCATTTCGTTGAACGCCCGCACCAGCGTCGCCATTTCGTCGATGGCATCCACTCTCACGCGATAGCTCAAGTTACCTTTGCGAATCTGCCCGGCCGCGCCCAGCAACGCCGTGATGGGCGTGCTGATCTGTCCCGCCATATAGCGGGCGATCCAGATGGCGAAAAACAAAATGAACAGCGTGATTAGAGACAGCAGCAACAGGTACAAACGGCGGAAGGCTTTCTTGTCCACCGATAGCCGATCGTATTCGGCCACCGTGCGATCGATCTCGCGCTGCTTGGCCGCCAGATCCAGGGGCATCCGCGCCTCAATCACCAGCTTGCCTTCATCGGTCCGGATACTGGCCGTATACAGTTCGCCATGGCGCGTGGAGGCAACCGAGCACAGCATCCGGCGGCTGCCGTCGGCGTGTTCCACCATGGCAGTTTCGATCTGATTCTCCATGCAGAACCGCTCATAGGCGTCGGCGCTCTGGACCGGCTGCGCCGCCAGCCAATGCGCCTGCGCGGTGATCTTGTCATTCACTTCCTGATGCAGCGCGGGCGCGATCTGCTGCAAATCGATCTTCATCGTCTGCGCCGGCAGGCTGAACCATTTGTCCAGATTCCGGTTCAATACCGAGACGCTCCACAGCACCAGAAAGAAAATGGGCAGCACGCTCAGCGCGAGCGCGCCGCCGATCAGCTTGGATTTGATGTGCGAACCCGGGCGGTTGGCCTGCCGCTCGATGTACAACTTGACGACGGTGCGGAACAGCATGAACCCCAGCATCACCGTCAAAATGAAAATCAGCGTCGAAACGGCCCAGAACAGGTATGTTTCCTGGATGGTGGTGGGCGCCGCGGCGCCCAGATTAAAGGAGCCCTGCAAAACCACCAGCGACGCAAGGATGCTCAATAGCAGCACCGCCGATCCGAACATCACCCGTTTACGCATGGCCGAAAGGAAACACCAGTCCTTTTACGAATTATAGGGCCAGCGCGCCTAGCGGCACACTACGTCTCGATGGCCGGCGGGTTTTTCGAAATGGTGCTCATCCTAGACCCACCTTGAGGTTGGTACTCTTCCCGATTATGGAAGTCCACCGGCAGCGCTACCAGAAAGCGTATCAGTCCGCCACATCGCTAGAATGTAAGTCCTTGTTATCCAGTAGAGGTGTCTCTCGCCCCGCAACTGCCTGGTTTGGTACTGGAGGTGCTATTAATCGTGAAACTCGAGAGCAAGCTGCGGTGTCTCGAATTAAGCTGCGGTCGGGTGCTTCTTCTAAGGACTGTGAGAGCCGAGACATTCCGGCCAATAAATGACAACTGCGACGCCTTAGGCCTGTGCGCCGGTGGTTCCGGCGTGGTCGAGGACCCGGGCGAATTAGAGAGGGGAAAATGCGAAAATTCACGCTGATTGGCTGGGCGGTCCTTGCGCTCGGCATGGCCATGCTTTGGAATCTTCCGGCGCAAGAAGTCATCGCCCATATTCGCGGGACCGTAACCGATCCCTCCGGCGCGGGGGTGCCGGGAGCAGAGGTCAAAGCCACAAACATTCAGACCCAAGTTTCGACAGCGGTGATGACTGGCGATGACGGAAGCTATGAGTTTCTTTCCTTGCCGCCCGGCAGCTACGACGTGACAATAACCAAAGCGGGTTTTCGCACCTACACCGCTCACAACATCCCGCTGGCCGTCAACCAAATTTACAACCTGCCAGTCGCATTGGAGGTGGGCGAGATCACACAGTCGGTGCAGGTGGAAGCCTCTCCCACCCAGGTGGAAACCAGCACCACCCAACTGAGCACGGTCATCGATGCCACCCAGATCGTGGATTTGCCGCTGTTGGGCCGCAACTGGACTCAGTTACAGCAGTTGGCGCCCGGAGTGGTGGCCGCCAGCGACTATACCGGAACTTACGCGACTAATGGCAGCACCAGCCAGCAGAATTCGTTCCTGATCAACGGGGCCGACACCATGGATCTTCGGCTCAACGCTCCCCTGATCACTCCCAGCCCGGACGCGATCGATCAGTTCAACCTAATCGAGAGCACCATCAACCCTGAATACGGCCGAAACTCGGGCAGCATTCTAAACGCGATCATCAAGGGCGGGACCAATCAGTTTCACGGGGATGCGTTTGAGTTTTACCGCGATACGTTCCTGAACGCGCGGGACTTTTTCCAGGTAACCACGCCAATATTCCATCAGAACCAGTATGGCGGGACATTTGGCGGGCCAATCGTGAAGGACAAGACGTTCTTCTTCGTGTCCTACCAGGGCATGCACAATCGCTCGCCTGACACCAACGCGACCTCCAATACGACGGTGGTTTTTTCCCAGGCCCAGCGCAACGGCTACTTTCCCGATATCGCCTCCTCCACAGCAGCTTCCCCCATCGCGCTGCAGGGTGAGAATGGGGCGACTTATCCGGCGGGAACGCCATATAATGTTCTTTTTCCGACCGGTCACATTCCCACGGCGGACTTCAATCCGCTTGCAGTCTCGCTGCTGACCAAGTATGTCCCGCTTCCGAATTTCGGGACAAACGAGTACTCGTTCAATCCCCTCGAGGTACAGCATTTTGAGCAAGGGATTGCGCGCATCGATCAGACCTTCGGCAATAAGGACAGTCTATGGGGCACGATATTCATCCAGCATGACCTTACAAGCAACACGCTGCCGTTCCTGGGCTCTACCTTGCCCGGTTTCGGACAAACGAGTCCTGAGGCGAGCAAGCAGTTCATCGCGCAGGAGACTCACACTTTCAATCCCACCACTCTCAATGAATTTCGGGTGGCATACGTAAGGTTCAACTACCCCGCGGTGTCCCCCACGAACCCGGCGCTTCCCTCTTCTTTCGGCTTTACGGGCGTCACGCCCCAGTTCCCCAGCAGCGCGAGTATGCCGCTGGTGAGCTTGACCGGGTACTTCAATCTCGGATTCAGTCCCGACGGCCCCCAAGCCGCGATTGAAAACACTTACCAGTTAGACGACAATCTGTCGAAGGTAATCGGCAGCCACACCTTGAAATTCGGCTTTGACGGAAGGCGCTACGAAGTCGACTCGGACTTCGAATTCTACAACAGCGGAGGTTACTCCTTCGGCGGCATCGGTCCCTACAGCACCGGCGATCCCGGTGCGGATTTTCTGCTGGGAATCCCGGATTCGTACATCCAGAATACCGGCGGCGTCCAGACATTTCGCAGCTACGAATATTATTTCTACGCGCAGGATAGTTGGAAGGTGACAAACAACTTGACGCTCAACTACGGGGCCGGCTGGCAGATCGATACGCCGCTCGTCAACCATCGCTTCGACGAAGAGAATGTCAACTGCTTCATTCCCGGGGAGCAGTCCACTATCTTCCCTACGGCACCAGTTGGCTTGGCATTTCCGGGCGATCCTGGCTGCACTTCGTCGGGGTTCCATCAGCACGACGATAATGTTGGGCCGCGCTTCGGCTTTGCCTATTCGCCGTTTAAGAATGGCAAAACCTCTATCCGCGGCGGCTTCGGAATCTACTTTGATCGCACGGGGGAATACCTGGCTTTGCAGCAGCTCGGCGACGCTCCTTACGACATCTACTCGTTTGGCTCGAGTAGCGTGGGTGGGCAGCCGGGCTTCGCAAACCCGTACGAGAATCTCCTCAATGGCCAAGTGAGCCCCAATCCGTTCCCGTACACGCCCCCGAAACCTGGATCGAATGTGAATTTTGCGGCGTTGGAGCCTCTTGAGTTCAGCTCGATTAACCCGAATTTTACCGATCCCTACGCGATGAACTATAACCTGAACATTCAGCAGGAGCTACCTGGTGCCTTGCTGTTGCAGGTGGGCTATGTGGGTTCTCAAGGACGGCACGAGGAGTTGGTGACGGAGGGTAATCCGATTTCCCCCGCCGGTACGGCGGCCTGCGCGGCGGATCCGTCCTGCATCTCCGGGCGCGCCTTCCAGGCCCTTGAGTTTCCCAGCCACTCGCTGTATGCGCCCGGAAATGTTATCGCTTCCGTAGGTCTTGAGGACAGCTTGGGGAACTCCAACTACAATTCGCTCCAGGTCAAACTCCAAAAGCGGTTGAGTCATGGGCTCATGTTCCAGGCCTCCTATACCTGGGCGCACTCCTTGGGCGATACGTCCGGCTATTTCGGTAGCGGAGCCGCTCCAGGAGCCACGCGTCTCACCGATCCCTACGATTTCGCGCTGGATTACGGAGACACAACCTTCGACGCGAGGCATCGCTTTGTAGTCAATTACAGCTACATACTCCCAATCCCCAAGTTTAGCAATGCTTTTGGGAAATATGTGCTCGATGGTTGGCAACTGACGGGTATCACAACATTGCAAACTGGTTTTCCGATCATCGTCGGCGACACGACGGATCTCTCCCTACAGTGTCCCGGGGCCGGCGTCGCCTATTACGGTTGCTGGGACGCGCCAAATGTCGTCGGCTATCCTAGCATTTACAATCCGCGCAACACCACGCTCAGTTTCAATGGCAACCCGGCGCTGCCTAACTATTACTTCAACCCCAATGCGTTCGCGGATGAAACTCCGGGCGTTCTCGGAAATGAGGGGCGCGGCAATTTCCACGGACCGGGGATCAACAACACAGATTTGGCTCTGTTCAAAAACGTGCGCTTTACCGAGAGCCGCTACGTCCAGTTGCGACTGGAAGCCTTCAACGTTTTCAATCACACGCAGTTCCTGTTTAGCCAATACTACACGAATTGGGAGGATTACAACTCCCCCGGCACGTTCGGACGCGCGACTACGGCCTTACAGGGCCGCGTGCTCCAACTCGGCGCCAAAATCTACTTCTAGGCGCTTATCGTGGTTAGACTCCATCCGGGAGCCTTCGTTGCTCCCTTTTTGTTTCCCGGCGCTTCGTTCCGGGCACTTATTCCTTGTCGCCCGCCCTCGCCTCCTGTCGGCAGTACCATCCCCGGGCTAGTTCAACCGCTAACTGCGGAAAAAAACCGCAAACTCATGGCTAGGTTCGAATTTTTTCCTATTGGCACTCGCGAGATTTATGGTATATTTTTAACCAGCTTTTCATCCTGCTTACACCGAGGGGCATGTGAGGCTGAGTTGTTTCAAGGGCAGGATTGGGGGATGTCGGCAACCGGGTCTCGCGTTGCGGAACGCTTCCAAGTACGTTACATCACGGCCACGTAGCGCCGGCGGGATCTCTGCATGTTCCCTGACGCTTTTTCTGGGAGTCCCAAAACGGGGGACGACCCAACATCAACACTAGAGCGTGCCGCCGAACTGGCGCACGCTGGAAAGGTCGAAAATGCAAAACCTCATTTTAGGAAGATGGAGCGGCCGTGCGCCCTCCAGGCTGCTCTTCGGGATCGGGCTTTTAGCCGCTCTATCGACGCTTGCGCCGGCCCAGTCCATCACTTCCGGCGACGTCACCGGCACTGTTACAGACCCCACCGGAGCAGTAGTTCCGGGCGCCAGCGTGACGCTGACCAACATCAGCACCAATGTGTCGAACAAAGGGACCGCAAACTCGGACGGCAATTATCGCTTCGCGTTTGTTCTTCCCGGCACCTACAAATTGGACGTCACCGCTAGCGGTTTTCAGCCTCAGGATCACCCGGGAGTCATCGTCCTTGCCGGCCAGCCCACCACAGTGAATGTGCAGTTGACGGTGGCTAGCGCCGCTCAGACCGTCGATGTCGTCGAAGCCGCAACCACTATCCAGACCGAGAACGCGGATACTTCCACGGGGTTTAGCACCGAAATGATCGACAACTTGCCAAACCCGGGCGGCGATCTGACGTATTACGCGCAGACCTCGCCGGGAGTTGTCATGAACACCCAGTCGGGCTACGGCAATTTCTCCTCCAGCGGCATGCCCGGCATTTCTAATCTGTTCACCATCAACGGCATGAATTTCAACGATCCCTTCTTGAGCCTCAACAATAGCGGCGCTTCCAACCTCATGCTGGGCGCCAACGACGTCTCGGAAGCGAACGTGATCGCCAATGCCTATTCCGCCCAATATGGTCAATACGCGGGAGCACAGGTGACCTATATCACCAAGTCGGGCACCAACGAATTCCACGGTGATGCCATCTACAACTGGAACGGGCGCGCGATGAACTCGAATCAGTTCTTCAGCAATTCCGCCGGCCTTCCGACGCCCTTCAACAATTTCAATCAGTGGGCTGCCGGCTTCAACGGGCCGATCATCAAGAACCGGACCTTCTTCGACGTTGACTATGAAGGTCTGCGCAACCTGCTGCCGACCAGCGCTCTGGAAAATTTGATCCCCAGCCCGGCGTTCCAGAACGCGACCTTGACGAATCTGGCAGCCAACGGCAATGCCGATGAGATCCCCTTCTATCAGAAGATGTTTGCGATCTATAACGGTGTCTCCGGCGCCACACCGTTCACTGCTTCCAACGGCGGTTGCGGAACCTTCACCACCAGCGTCGGCGGCACGTTGCTTGGTGCTGGCGGCGCCCCTTGCACGTATCAGTTCCGCGCCACGCCAACCAGTCTGAACAAGGAATATCAGTGGGCGGCCCGCGTCGACCACATCTTGAGCGAGAAAGACCGCTTTTATGTTCGTGTCTTCCGCGACAACGGTTACCAGCCCACCTACACCAGCGCCTTCGGCCCCACCTTCAATGCCCAGAGCTTCCAGCCGCAAATGGCCGGCCAGGTATCGGAAACGCATACCTTTGGCCCGAACGCCGTCAATCAGCTCAGCGGATCGGTTCTGTATTACGCAGCCATTTTTAACCCGTCCAATCCCAGCGGTGCGCTGGCTGCGCTGCCCACTTTCGTGAACTTCACCGACGGTTCGTTCACCCCGATCGGAGCCTGGGATGAAAGCTCCGATCCCAATGGGGTGTTCCCCAATGGACGCCGCGTCTTCCAGTACCAGGCGTTGGATGATTTCTCCCTCATCAAGGGCCGTCAAACGTTCCGCATCGGCTTTAGCTGGCTACACCAGACCGTGACCGACCTGGATTTCGAATCCCTGGCGGGCTTATTGAACGGCGAAGTCAACACCAACATCAACGACTTCTTCAATGGCGGCGGCCCGAGTTCCTACATGATTCAAGGTTTTCCGAGCTCCCCGGAAGCCGTCATCCGCTTCAACACCTTGGGTGGCTACGTGGCCGATGATTGGAAGGCGAGCGATCGTTTGACGATTTCGTTGAACTTGCGTCTGGAAAGCTACGGCGACCCCACCTGCGATCAGAATTGCTTCGCGCGTCTTGCGAATCCAGCCACCTTGATCCAAAATCCCGGCGAGGTCAACACGCCGTATGATCAGTTGATCGTCTCCGGCCAGCATGACGCCTACGCGCATGTAAAGCCGGTGGTCTGGGAGCCTCGCATCGGAATCGCCTGGAGACCGTTCAATAACGATAAAACCGTGATCCGCACGGGCGCCGGCATCTTCGCCGACAACCTGCCGGGCGGGGTGGCGGAAAATGCCGCCTTCAATCCTCCGCAGACCTTGACCGCCATCGTCGGGGCGCCCGTATTGGCGCCGGGCGTGCCGAACAGCCCGTTCACAGCCGCAGCCAACAACAACGCGGCCCTGCAGGAGCAGTTCAAAGCCGGTGGTTCTTTTAACAGCATCTCCGCGGCGGTGCCGGGCTTCTCAGCGCCCGCCATCTACGGCTTCCCGACCACGTTCATGCAGCCCACTTACTACAAATGGAACTTCGAAATTGAGCAATCCCTCGGCGCTAAGACGATCCTGACCGTCAACTACCAGGGCATGCATGGCACCCATCTTCCACTCGCCAATTTCGGGATCAACGGCTATTGTCCGCCCGACGTTGCCGGCAGCCCCTGCCCCAACGGCTTCGTTGGTCTGCCCACAACGGCTCCCAATCCGGCATTTGGCACCATTTATCAGTACACGAGCTCCGGTATTTCGAACTACAACGGCCTGACGGTCAGCTTCCAGCGCCGTCTCTCGGCCGGCCTCACTTTCACCATCAACTACACCTGGAGCCACAATCTGGACGATGTCTCGAACGGCGGAATTGCTAACGAGTACTATTCGGCCAATGCCACCAATCTCAGCATCACCAATCCACGCATCCCCTATGATCTGGCCGCCAACTACGGCAACTCGGACTACGATGTCCGGCACTACCTCAGCGCCAACTTCGTACTTTCCGATATGTTCCGTCACACCGGATTCAAATGGGGCCCCAACGCGATCTTCGGCGGCTGGACGCTGTCGAGCAACTGGTTCCTCCGCAGCGGCCTGCCCTTCAGCGTGGTCGATGGCAGCGCTGGTGGAGCGCTCGGGCAGTACAACTATAACGGCACCATTTTCGCCACGCCTTTGCAGCCCATCCTGGGCGGAAATTGCAACAGCGCCGCCATCACCACTCCCTGTCTGACGACGTCGCAGTTCGCACCCAGTTTCGCCGCCAGCGGCGTCCTCAATGGTTTCGGAACCATGGGCCGCAATAACTTGTTCGGACCGAGCTTCTTCAACGTGGACATGTCTATCATGAAGAGCGTCCGGATCAAGGAACGCCTCACGTTCTCCTTTGGCGCTTCTTTCTACAATCTGTTGAACCATCCGAACTTCGACAACCCCGTGGATGACATCTCCAACCCGCTGTTTGCCTCGGTGGTTAACACCGTTTCGCCACCCACCAGTATTCTGGGGTCGTTCCTGGGCGCCGGTGGCTCGCCGCGTTTCATCGAAGTGAAAGGTATCCTTCGGTTCTAACCGGAAGCTAGCAAACCTCGAACCTAGTAAACCTGGGCGGCGCGAAGGTCTTGTCCCTTCCCGCCGCCCTTTCTTTTGGTCACATTGATTGGCAACCACCCGGTTGCATATCCGGGCGATCCGTGCTAATATGCAACTAAAAGGTTGCTTATGAATACTGACCACATCGAGAAAAAGATTCTGCTGCACGCGCCGCTCGCGCGCGTCTGGCGCGCCCTTGCTGACTCCAGCGAGTTCGGCGCCTGGTTCGGAGTGAAATTCGACGGCCCGTTCGAGGCCGGCAAGGCCATGCACGGGCGCATCGTCGGAACCACGGTCGACCCCGAAGTCGCCAAAATGCAGCAGCCCATGAAAGACAAGGCCTTCGGGATCACGATCGAGCAAATGATCCCCGAAAAGCTCTTTTCCTTCCGCTGGCATCCTCATGCCATTGACGCCGGCGTCGATTACTCGGCCGAGCCCACCACGCTGGTCGCCTTCACGCTGGAGCAAAAGCCGGACGGCGTCGAGCTCACCGTCACCGAATCCGGCTTCGACCGGATTCCGCTCGCTCGTCGCGCCCAAGCGTTCGGCGCCAACGAGCAAGGCTGGGCCATCCAAATGCGCCTCATCAGCCAATATTTGGTCCATGCCCGTTAGCGCGAAGCCCGCAGCGGGCGCTCTAAGGGTGTTCGCGGCCTTGGGCGATCAAACCCGCCTCGGAATCGTCACGCGGCTCGCCGCGGGTCCATTGTCCATCGCCAAACTTACGGCGGATTCCACGATCACCCGCCAGGCGGTCACCAAACATTTGCGTGTACTGGAGCGCGCGCGCCTAGTGCACGGCGCGCGGCACGGCCGCGAAACGCTCTGGCAACTGGATCTCCGGCGCCTGGAGGAAGCTCGCCGGTACCTGGACCAAATCTCCCAGCAATGGGACCGCGCACTGGCTCGCCTGCGCGACTTCGTCGAAGACTAATGTCACTTCTTCTCCGGCTTGCCGGCTGGCGCGCCTCCCGGTGCGAAGTAGCCGCGCCGCGCCGCTACGCGCAACCCCGGCTGATCCACCTTGATGGCCAGCTTGCGGAATTTGCCGTCGTGCTCCTGGTTTGTGGGAACGTAGCCCAGCGCGTATTGGCTGCGCAGTTCGTTCTCGATGGTCCGATAAATCTCGCTCAGCGGCGTGCGCTTTCTGCCTGCGTCGAACACCCTCCCGCCGGTCGGCTCCGCGAGTTGTTTCAGCAAATCGCAGCCGAAGAATTTCTGGTCGTAACAGATCGCGTACACGATTGTGTTGGTGGATTGCACCGCCTGCAGCGCTTCCTCGCTATGCATGCGGCTGCCGTTGTCCAGGCCGTCGGAAACAATCAGCATCATCTTACGCCCCGGCACGCCTGCGAGCTTCTCCCGGGCCGTCTGGTATACCGCATCGTACAGCAATGTACCGGGCATGGGCTGCCCCAGCGGCGGCAGTCCCCGAAATGGAACCGCGCGCAGCGCGGCCAGCGCGCTACGCAGCTTCTCGTTGGACGACGTGAAATCCTGCCACAAAACCAGCGTGCTCGAAAATCCCAAAAGCAGCGCGTGATCGGTAGGCCGGATCACTTGGTCGAAGAATCTTCCCGCCGCCACCCGCTCGGCCGCAATCGCCTCCCGCACGCTGCCGCTCACATCCATCAGCATCGCGATCGTCAACGGCAGGTCGGTTTCGCGCGCGAAATAGCGGATCTTCTGCGGCCGGCCGTTCTCGCGAATCTCGAAATCGTCCTTGCCGAGGCCGGTGATCAACGCGCCGTGCTTATCGGACACCGTGCACAGGACATTCACGAGGTCCACGTCGACGCGAATCTGGGCGGTTTCCGGAGGCGCTTCCGGAGCATCCTGCGCGAACACGGACGCCGCCGAGACCAGCAACGCCAGGCTCAATGACAAGCTAGGGATTGCTTTCAAGCGCGGTGCAATCGTATTCGGCCAGTTCGAAGTTATTGGCTTGACGGTGCAGGGGCAGGCGCAGCTTCCAGGGCCGCGTGTAGACCTTGGGATCCTCAATGGTGGCTTCGTACCACAGCGTGTTGGCGTCGATGGGCGCGTAGCGTTCCACAACGTGCAGTTGATCGCTATGATAATCGCCCGCCATGTCGAGCCAGGTCTTATCGTTGAATCCTGTGACGTCCACCACTAGTGTGTCGCCGTCCCAATGCGCCACCGAATCGCCATCAAATGTTTCTACGCTATTGTCGGGGTGTGCCGTTCGATCCAGATGCAACTCGCGCCAGGCATGCATATATTCGTATTCGACGTGAATCGCCCGTTGCGTCTCGACAATTTCGAACGCGTAGGGCATATAGGTGATGCGCGGAACGCCGGGAAGCTCGCAATTGGATGGCGGATTCTTTGCCACCGCTGCGCGCTTCTTGAGCGCCGCATCCTGATACGGAATCTGCCCGCCTTCCACGATGCCCGGGCTGCCCGGAGCTCCATAGCCGCCGCGACGCTTCTCGATGTCCCAGTTGGCCAGCGTGCGCTCCTGCCAGACGCCCGAAAGATCGGGCTTCCCGTCGCGCGCGCGCGGAATCGGACCGGCCTTTTCGCCCGGACGGAACGGATCCGGATCGCCCGGCTTGGGAACCATGCTGGCGCTATCTTGCGCCGCGAGCAGGCTCGCGAAACACAGCGCGGCGAATACCCCGAGGCATCTCACTGCTTGGCCGCCAGAGCAAGAAGCGTCGTGTTCATCGCGATTTCCTACCAGAACATGCTATCCGATTCTCACCGCGATTGCAGGACGCGCCCATTGGCGAACCTGACTTCGGTGCAGCGCATGCGCGGGGAACCATCCTTGGTGCGCGCTCCCGAACAGGTGATCTTGTCGCCGGGTTGAATGCTGTCCTTGAACCAGCCGAGCCGCTCCAGCCCGCGCGGGCCATCGATTTCGATCACCCAATGCTCGATGGTCCCGTCCGGGCCGGAGGCATCCAAGAAAATGTGCGAATGTGGATTGGCCCATTCGAAACGCGTGACCACTCCACTGACGCTGGCCGGGCGCGTCAGATCGTACTCGGCGGTGGAGTGGTGCGCGAACAGCATTGGCACGATGCACAGGGCCACAAGTAGGCGTGCCATAATCACAGTTTGGCTGACATTCTTTCACTCCCACAAGCCATTCGCGAGATGGTTCACGATGGCGATACGGTGGCTCTGGAAGGCTTCACGCACTTGATTCCCTTCGCCGCCGGCCACGAGATCATACGGCAGCAGCGCCGTAACCTGACGCTGGTCCGCATGACGCCCGATCTGATCTACGATCAACTGATCGGCTGCGGCTGCGTGTCGAAGCTTATTTTTTCCTGGGGCGGTAACCCCGGCGTGGGCTCGCTGCACCGCTTGCGCGACGCGGTGGAAAAAGGCTGGCCCGCTCCGCTGGAACTCGAAGAGCACGCCCACGCGGGCATGGCTGCCGCTTACTCCGCCGGCGCGGCCCATTTGCCTTTCGGACTGCTGCGCGGCTACGTGGGAACGGACCTCCCCAAGTACAATCGCGTGAAGTTCATCGATTGCCCGTTCACGGGCGAAAAACTCGCTGCCGTGCCCGCCATCCGGCCCGATGTCACCGTGATCCACGCCCAGAAGGCGGACCGCAAGGGCAACGTCCTGATCTGGGGCGTCGTGGGAGTGCAAAAGGAAGCCGTGCTCGCAGCCAAGCGCGCCGTGGTGACGGTAGAAGAAGTCGTCGACGAACTCAACGCTCCGCCTAACGCCGTCGTGCTGCCCTCCTGGGTGATCGGCGCGGTCTGCGAAGTGAAGGGCGGTGCATTTCCCTCCTATGCGCAGGGTTACTATCCGCGCAACAACGCTTTCTACAAAGCCTGGGACCCCATCGCGCGCGAGCGCGAAACATTCCTGGCCTGGATGCAAAAGCACGTGCTCGATACCAAAGATTTCGACGAATTCAAGCGCAGCCTGGAAGCCGCTGCGACACCTGTATAAGAGCCGCATGCCTGAGAACAATTACACTTCCGATGAAATGATGACCATTGCTGCCGCGCGCATGATCCGCAACGGCGCGTCGTGCTTCGTGGGCATCGGCCTGCCGAGCGCGGCGGCGAATCTCGCGCGCCTCACGCACGCCCCGGACACCGTGCTGATTTACGAATCGGGCTGCATCGGAACCAAGCCCAGCGTGTTGCCGCTGTCGATCGGCGACGGCGAGCTAGCCGAAACAGCCGACGCCGTGGTATCCATCCCCGAGATTTTCGCCTACTGGCTGCAAGGCGGCCGCATCGATCTCGGGTTCCTGGGCGCGGCCCAAATCGACAAGTTCGCCAACATCAACACCACCGTGATCGGCAATTATCACAAGCCTTCCGTGCGGTTGCCCGGAGCGGGCGGAGCGCCCGAAATCGCGGCGTCCTCCAAAGAAGTGCTGATCACGCTGCGGCAGAACAAGCGCGCCTTCATCGAGAAGCTGGACTTCGTCACTTCTGCTGGCCATTTCACCGGCGGCGACAGCCGCGCGAAGTTGAACCTGCCCGGCAAAGGACCGGTGGCCGTCATCACCGACCTCGGCATTATGACGCCCGATGAAACCACCAAGGAGCTCACGCTCACCAGTGTCCATCCGGGCGTGGCGGTCGAGAAAGTGATCGAATCCACAGGTTGGGCGCTGAAGGTGGCTCCGAAGCTCGCCACGACGGAACCGCCTACCGAGATCGAACTGCGCGTGCTGCGCGATCTGAACGAATGCACCGCGCGCGCTCACGCCGGCGACGCCTGATGCAGGCGTTTATCGGAGTCTGATGCTGTCGTTTGTCTACGACATCCTTCCATCGCGCGTAGTGTTCGGCGCCGGCTCACTGGAGAAATTGCCGGAAGAAATCGAACGGTTAGGCGCGCATCGCGCGCTGGTGCTCTCGACACCGGAGCAGCGCGCCGCAGGTCAACAAATCGCCG
>JASHQT010000038.1 GCA_030039005.1 Bryobacteraceae bacterium | reverse complement strand
GCGCTGGCCGAAACCGGCCGCCGGGTTCTGCTGGTGGACGCCGATTTCCGGCGGCCGCATCTGCACCGGGAGTTCAGTTTGCCGAACGAGTGGGGACTGATCGACCTGCTGACCGAAGACCAGCCGCTCAGCGAGTATCCGCCGGAGCAACTGGGCGTGTTCACCGGATTGCCCGGTCTTTCCATTCTCCCCAACCGTGTCACGCAGCATAACGTATCGAAAGCCCTGTATTCGGCGCGCTTGCGCACCATCCTCGAGAGCCTGGCGAAACGCTATGACATGGTGCTGGTGGATGCTCCGCCGCTGCTCAGCGTCGCCGACGCACGCATCATCGCTCCTTTGGCCGACGCGTTGATCCTGGTGCTGCGCTGCGGTGTCACCAATCGGGAGAGCGCCATGGAGGCTTACCAGAGAATTCAGGAAGACGGGCTGACGCTGCTCGGCACGGTGCTGACCGATTACGACCTGAGCGCCAACCGCAAGCGCCAGTATTACTACGACTATGGAAACCCCAGCCGAGCCTAATCGTTCCGCCCCCGGCGCATCCCGTGCGGGCAGCGCTGGAGCGGCCGTCGCGCCCTCTCCGTCGCCGTCCCGGCCTGCAGCCGGACTATTTTCCTGGATAGCCGGTCACGCCGACCCTCTGTTCCTGGGTGCCTTGTTGCTGGTGGCGTTTTGGCCGATTCTCACCAGCATGTACATCACCTGGTTCATGCCAAACCTCTACATGGAACATGGCCTTTTGGTTGTTCCAGCGGCTGTTTACATGGCCTGGACGAAAAAGGACCAGCTCAAAACCATCCCCCGCCAGCCCTCCGGCTGGGGCGTGTTCCTATTGCTGTGGGGTGCGCTGCAAGCCATGTTCGGTGTGGTGGCGCAATGGATCTGGGTGGAGCGGACAGCGTTCTTGGTCTCCCTCACCGGGTGTATCGCGGCCACCTATGGCTGGCGGATGGTGCGGGAATTACGGTATCCGCTGTGCACGCTGATCCTCATGATCGCTCCGCCGACGTTCATCTTCGAACGCCTCACTCTGAATTTGCAATTGCTGGCCAGCCGTCTGGGAGAATTTTTCCTGGAGACGCTAGGCTATTCGGTGTTGCGCCAGGGCAACGTGCTGGAAATGGTTGGCATGAAGCTCTCGGTGGAGGAAGCCTGCAGCGGGATTCGTTCGTTGATGGCGATATTTTTCATGTGCGTGTTGTACAACTATTTCTTCGTCGAGAGGCGGTCCATGCAAGCTTTGCTTCTGGCATTGGCGATCCCGGTAGCGATCCTGGGGAACGCCGTGCGGATTGTGGCCACCGGCGTGGCCGGCCAGTACAATCCGGCGTTGACCCAGGGCGGCGCCCATGAAGCGTTCGGTTATGTCAGCGTGGTGTTCGCCGCCCTCGGAGTGGTGGCTTTACATCTCATTATGCAGTCCATCGCGAAAGCGTGGCGGGTGCATCATGCCTAAATCCAAGTTGTTTGCTTCGGCCCGGTTCGGTTTCTTTCTGGCCGGGGCGCTGATCCTGGTCTTTCAGGCCAGCGCCTCGCGCATGCTCAAGATCGATGAAACCAAGATCGGCGTTCCCGGATTGCACGAGGTGCCTTGGGACATCGGCGCTTGGAGAGCTTCCGGGGAGCAGTTCATGGACGCCGATCAAGTTGCCGTCTTGAAACCGGACGAGTATATTCTCCGCGACTACGTGAGCGCTCAGGGTGGCCCTCCCATCGGCCTTTTCGTCGCGTATTTCAAATCGTTGCAGAATGTGTACGGTCCCCATTCTCCGCGAATTTGTTTGCCGGGGGCGGGCTGGCTCATCACGACTTCCAAGACTGCCACCATTGCGGTGCCGAATCGAGCCGAGGGGATTCCGGTGAACGAATACACCATGGAAAGAGGCAACGATCGCATCCTGGTCCTGTACTGGTATCAGAATGATCGGGATGTCTGGGCCGAGGAGTATCATGCCAAGCTGCGTCTGTTGCCGGACTTGATCCGCTACCGGCGCTCCGACGTAAGTTTGGTCCGATTGGTCACGCCCTTGAACCAGTCCACGGCGGAAAATGAATTAGCCCACTGCACCAGGTTCACGCAGGATGTTTTTCCGCTGCTCGCGCAGCGTTTCGGAACGGTGCACTCGAACTAGCGGGAATCGTGAAAGTCGTCTATCTGAATCCCAGCGGCCGCCTGGGCGGGGCCGAAACCAGTCTGCGCGAGCTATTGGCAAGCGTCCGGGCGGCCGAGCCCTCCTGGGAACTGTGGCTGGCACTGGGCGAAGACGGCCCTTTGGCGGGGATCGCGCGGGATCTCGGAGTCAGGGTTCTCGTGATCCCTTTCCCTTCGGCGCTCGCGCGATTGGGGGACAGCGGGCGCGGGCCGGCTTGGCTGGGGTTGCTTCGGTCCGCGGGCGCGACGGGCGTATACACGCGAGGCTTGGCGCGCTGGCTCCAAAGCGTCCAACCCGATATTATTCACACCAACGGGCTCAAGATGCATCTCCTCGGAGCGTGGGCCCGGCCGCGGCGCTCCTCGTTGATCTGGCACATTCACGACTACGTCAGCCAGCGCCGGCTGATGCGCCGCCTGCTCTATCCGTTTCGAAAAAGCTGTAACGCCGCGATCGTCAATTCGCACAGCGTGGCCCAAGACCTGGACCGCGTATTGCCTGGGCTGCACATTACGCCGATCTATAACGCCGTCGATTTACAACGCTTCTCACCACAGGGCCACCACCTGGATTTGGACGTCAAAGCCGCTTTGCCGCCAGCCGAACCGGGAACCGTGCGGGTGGGATTGATCGCCACCTTCGCCCGCTGGAAAGGGCACAAAGTATTTCTGGAGGCGCTAGCGCGGTTACCGGCCGAACCGCCGGTTCGCGGCTACATCATCGGTGGCCCGATCTACCAAACCGACGGCAGCCAATGGTCGATGACGGAACTCCGCGAGGAAGCCGCGCGTCTGGGTTTGTCGGGCCAAGTGGGCTTCACGGGTTTCTTGGAAGATACGCCCGCCGCGATCCGCTGCTTGGACATGGTCGTGCACGCCAGTACACAGCCTGAGCCGTTCGGCATGGTGATCGTTGAAGCGATGGGCTGCGGCAAACCGGTGATCGCGAGCCGATCGGGCGGAGCGGCGGAACTGATCTCCGAGGGCGCGAATGCACTCGCTCACGCTCCCGGCGATGCCGGGGATCTGGCGAACCGCATCGAGCGGCTGGCGGCGGACGCAACGCTACGGTCACGGCTGGGCGCGGCAGCGCGTTTGGAAGCGGAACACAAGTACCACGGCCGCGGACTGGCGGAACGCTTGCTCGCGGTATACGCCGCGGTGCAAGGCGGCCCGTCGCGCCCGCAGGCAAGCGCACCGCTCGAAGCCCGTCTGGGAACCACCTCGCTCCCCGAATCGACAGAATAACCGACAGCATGCTCAACTTGTTAAAACCCGAGTATCTCTGGCGGCCGAGCCAGGCGTTGCGGCGAATCTCCTTCAGGCCCTCACATGCGATCAGCCCGCTGGCTTTGCCCTGGAACTGCAGTATCTGGGCTTCTTCGGCCGAATCGTTGGGCAAGGCGATCGGTACGCAAGGCGTTTACGACTTGCCGGTAACCGAGGCGATCATGAGGTTGACCGACCCCGGAGAGACGGGGATCGACGCCGGGGCCAACCTGGGCTACATGTCCCTGGTGCTGGCGCGCTCAGCGGGAGCGCGCGGACGCGTCGTTTGTTTCGAGCCGAACGCCGAGATCATTCCCACTTTGCGCAGGAACGTGAGCGAGTGGGCCGCCCTCGGAATCGCGCCCATTGAAATCCAGACGGTCGCGCTTTCCGCACGGGACGGCGAGGCCATGCTCGGATTTCCGTCCGATTACGGAGCGAACCTGGGCGTTGCCAGTCTGGAAGTGGCGAACGGTGGAACTCCGGTACCCGTGCGCCGGCTGGATGCACTCGTCAGTGGGACGGCCGGCGTGATGAAAGTCGACGTCGAAGGGCATGAAGCCGGCGTTTTCCTGGGCGCGGGAGATTTGCTTCGCCGCAAACGGATACGGGACATCGTGTTCGAGGAGCATCAAGCCTATCCGGCTCACTCTCACCGAATCCTTCTTGAGCACGGCTATCATCTCTTCCGGTTGACCAGATCCCCCTGGCGCCCGCTGCTTTTGCCCCCCGAAGCCGCGCCGCGCCAGCTCTATTTACCGTCCAATTTCCTCGCCACCGCCGATCCGTCGCGCGCGCTCGATCGTTTTCGCCCCTGGGGGTGGCGGGCGCTCAAGGCCGGGCCGCGGAGCGAGCTGGGCATCCCACGAGGGTCGCGGCTTGCCGGCGAGGCGCGGGAGTAATGCAGGCGCTGAAAACTGATCTACCGGCCGTGGGCGAAGCGGTGGGCGTCGAAGAGCGCGCGCGGCAAAGCAAAGGCACGAGCGCCGATGCGATCTTGCAAATGGTCGTGCACGCCCTGGATGCGAGGAACATCCAGAACGGCTGTCTACTGGATGTAGGTTGCGGAGCGGGCAACCTGTATCCTTACGTTCGGGAGCGTTTCGAGCGATACATTGGCGTGGACGCCGTGAGATATGAGGGGTTCCCCGCTCAAGCTGAATTTTGCAGACTCGATCTCGATGAGGGCCGCATGCCAGTGCCGGACGGAACCGCCAACGTGGTGGCGGCCGTCGAGGTGATCGAACACTTGGAAAACCCGCGCGATTTCATGCGTAAGCTGGTGCGGATGGCGGCGCCGGGCGGCTGGGTCATTGTTACTACTCCCAATCAACTCAGTCTCCTCAGCCTGGCGAACTTGGTTGTCCGGCAGCGCTTCCTGGCGTTTCAGGACGTGCATTATCCCACGCATCTCACGGCGCTGCTCGAAATCGATCTGAGACGGATTGCAGCCGAGTGCGGCCTGGCGAACATTGGCATCGAGCACAGTTGTTCGGGGCGTATCCCGCTTACCGCTCGCCACTACCCACGATGGCTGGCCCGCCGGTGGCCACGGGCGTTGTCCGAAAACGTGCTTGTCATTGGTCAACGAACTGTCACGAGAGAGCCCGCGCCGTGAACACCGTATCCAGTGTCCAGCCGGCGCCGGCCGTGGGGCCCGGTGCGCCGCGCCCCCTCCGCGTGCTGCATTTGAACGCCGGCAATCTTTATGGCGGCGTGGAAACGCTGCTCGTCACCCTCGCGAACCTCCGTCACTTGTGCCCTAACATGGAGCCGCACTTTGCTCTCTGTTTCGAAGGCCGCCTGAGCGCCGAGCTTGCCGCGAGCGGAGTGCCCTTGCATTGGCTGGGACGCGCCCGCCTGAGCCGGCCCTGGACGGCGTGGCGCGCCCGGGCCCGCTTGCGCAGTCTTCTGGAGCGATTCCGCTATGACGCGGTGATCTGCCATCAGCATTGGCCTTTGGTGCTGTTCGGAGAACCGGCGCGCGCAGCCGGACACCGGGTGATCTTCTGGGCCCACAATTATCATGGCGGGCGAAACTGGCTGGAGCGCATCGCCCAGCACATCAACCCGGATCTGTCGATTGCCGACAGCGCCTTCGTCGCCGGTTCGATGTCGCATCTGTATCCGGGCGTGCCTTCGCGCGTGTTGTACTATCCTTTGGCGCTGGTGGAAGCTCCCGACGCCCCGCAGTGGCGCGCCGCCGTGCGTCGCGAGCTTGGCGCCGAGGACGACACAGCAGTGATCATTCAGGTGAGCCGTTTTGAACCCTGGAAAGGCCACTTGCTTCATCTCCGCGCGCTGGCCCAGCTTCGTTCCCGGAATTGGGTGTGCTGGGTGGCGGGCGGTCCTCAGAACCCTTCCAGCCAGCGCTACTACGAGCAGGTCCTGCAAACGGCCCAGGATTTGGGAATCGGTCAGCGTGTCCGTTTTCTCGGGCAGCGCTCCGACGTTCCGCACCTGCTGGCCGGCGCCGACATATTCTGCCAACCCAACGAAGGCCCCGAGCCATTCGGGATCGTGTTCGTGGAAGCACTCTGGGCCAGTCGTCCCGTAGTCACCACCGCCATGGGCGGACCGCTCGAAATCGTCGATGAAACCTGCGGCCTGTTGGCAGAGCCGGCGGATCCAGCGAGTCTGGCTGCACACCTCGACAAGCTGATTCAATGCCCGGAACTGCGTTCGCGCCTGGGACAAGCCGGCCCCGCACGCGCCCGCGCATTGTGTGATCCGGCCGCGCAGATGCATGCCTTGGAGGAACTGATCCGCCAAGCCGGTGGAGGGGAAGCGCAGTAATGTGCGAAGACCATACGCCGGCAGGAGATCGCATGAGCCGACAGCCGCGACCTGGGTGTGCGGCGAGCGCCCGGGCTCTCCGGTTCTGATTTGGCTCCGTGAGGTGATCGATGGCAACCGAAACTTTCGAACCGAAACCAACTGAGCGTCCGGTTTCCGCCCAGGGCGTCGCTGCTTCCAGGGGTGCGCGCGACTGGCGGTCCCTGCTCGTCAGGATCTTTGGCATCCAGGCCAGCATGATTCATCACGACACCACGGTGCTGGACCGCTGGCTGTGGGTGGCCAAACGCCTGCCCCGCACCGCTGGGGAGCCGATGCTGGCCGATGTGGGATGTGGCACCGGAGCATTTACCATTGCCGCGGCAGCCCGAGGATACCGCGCCATCGGACTGAGCTGGGATCAGCGCAACCAACGAGTGGCCGCCGAGCGCGCGGCGATATGCGGCGTGGAAAATGCGGCCTTCGAGGTACTGGATGTCCGCCAGCTCGACACGCGCCAGGATTTTCGTGGATTATTCGACGTCGTGATATGCACCGAAACCATCGAGCACATCAAAGACGATGGCAAGCTCATGCGCGACCTCGCGGCCTGTCTTAAGCCCGGCGGCCGTCTTTTGTTGACCACTCCCTACGAACACTACCGCGCGATTACGCGCAGCGACGAGGGGCCTTTTGACCCCGATCGCACCGACGGGTGGCATGTTCGCCGCGGGTATACCGAGTCACGCCTGAGGGAGCTGGCGCAAACTAGCGGTCTCGCGGTGGACGCCTTCTCCTACTGCAGCGGGTTCTTGAGCCAGAAGATCACCTTCCTGCAGCGCACCTTGGGACGCGTGCACCGCTTGTTCGGCTGGGCGGTCATCATGCCGCTGCGGCCGCTCCCGCCGCTGTTCGATTCCTGGGTTACACGCCTGCTCCGCTGGCCTT
Organism: Bryobacteraceae bacterium; assembly: GCA_030039005.1. The sequence goes on along the minus strand of JASHQT010000038.1, from coordinate 2,757 downwards.
GTTATTCCATTTGTCTGGAGGCGCACAAACCGGACATGCAAGCGGCGAAGGGTTGATGCGGAGTGCCATGGTGGGTGCGATGAAATCGACAGCGCCGGTGCAAGAGGGAGCGGAGGCCACATTGCCTGGCGACATGACGGCCCACGATTTCGCTGGCGCCGGCAACGCACCGCATCCCTGGGTTCTGGTGGCCGGTGGATTTCACCTGAAGGGCGGGATGGATAAGGCGAACTTGGCTCTAGCACAATACCTGGCCGAGCAGGGGACTCCGGTTCACATCGTCTGCTACAGCGTCGACGCGAATCTGGCGCAGCATCCCTTGGTCACGGTTCACAGGGTATCCCGGCCGGCGAACTCGTATTTCCTGGGAAGACCGCTATTGGATTTCACCGGGCGAAGAATCGCCCGGGGTGTACTGGGACGCTGGCCGGAGGCCCGGGTGCTGGTGAACGGAGATAGTTGCCTGTGGCCCGGGATCAATTGGGTTCACTATGTCCACCATGCCTGGGACGAACCGCCGCCCCAGGGCCCGCTGTGGTTTCGAACGAAACAGAAGCTGAGCTATCGTATGGTGCGCAGGCGGGAACAGTCGGTCGCCCGCATGAGCCGCCTTTTCATTACGAATTCCAACAGGACTAGCCGCGATTTGATCGAACGTCTGGGCGTGGACGCCCGGCGCGTCCACACCATCTATCTCGGCGCCGAATCCGAATGGGGTCCGGCGACCGTTGAGGAACGGGCCGCCAGCAGAATATCGCTCCACATTCCTCACTCCCGTCCCGTCGCGGTTTTCGTCGGCTCCATCGGGCATGACCGCAGGAAGGGGTTTGACGTTCTGCTGGAAGCATGGAAGAGATTGTGCGCCGATCCCGAGTGGGATGTGGATCTGCTGGTCGCCGGAAGCGGCAGCGCACTTTCTATGTGCCGCGACCAAGTGTCGCAGTGGAAATTGGAGGACCGGATTCACCTGCTCGGTTTTTCCAGTGGCGTCCGCGAGCTTCTGGCCGCCGCCGACTTGCTCGTCAGTCCCGTGCGCTACGAAGCTTACGGGCTCAATGTGCAGGAAGCCATCTGCCGCGGGGTACCCGCGATCGTTTCCGCCGCCGCGGGGGTAGCGGAACGATACGAATCGGAATTCCGAGCGTTATTGCTGCCGGATCCCGAGGATATTGATGACCTGATCGCAAAATTGAAGCAATGGCGTTCCATTATGCCGGAATGGAAAGCTCGTTTCGCGGAGTTCGGCGAGACGCTCCGGCGCTACGGCTGGCAAGACATGGCTCGCCGGATTGTTTCGATGGCGGATCAACCTGGGCAGGATTCCGCACCGGAGGCGAGAGACTAAAGATGACCTCAATCGCTCTATGCCTGTTGGCGTTTGCAACCGCCTATTGGTTAGGTAAGCGGTCGCTTGGCCTGGGTTTGATCTGCATGCTGTTCTGGGGTTATTTCTTTGGAATCATCCGGGCGAACCTGCTAACTACCTTCAGCTACTTTGTCTTTGATGCAGCCGCGTTGGGCCTCTGCCTCTCTCAAAAAGGATTGTTTTCAGGCGATCGCCGGACGTCGGTTCTGCGAGCGTGGTTTTGGATGCTGACGTTGTGGCCGGTTCTGATGTTGGCAATGCCGTTTCAACCCTTTCTGGTTTCTATGGTGGGTTTGCGCGGCGCCATTTTGTTCCTTCCCATGATGCTGATCGGAAGCCGTCTACGGGAACACGATTTGCGCCAACTCACGTTCGGATTCGCGGTGTTGAACCTGGTTGCGCTGGGCTTTGCCGGGGCTGAGTACTTCATGGGATTGCCGCGTTTTTTTCCCGTCAACGCAGCCACTGTGCTGATCTACGGCAGTAGTGACGTGGCGGGAGGATTCAATCGTATCCCCGCGATCTTCGCAAACTCCCATTTGTACGGCGGGACAATGGCGGCATCGATTCCTTACCTGGTCGCCGGCTGGGAGTATGCCCAGACCCGTACGACCCGCTGTTTTTTTTTGGGGGGAATTGGCGCCGCGCTGTTGGGCGTGCTGATGTCCGCTACCCGTCTGAATTTCGTCATTTGCGGCGGGTTGGCCGTGATGACCGTGCTGTATGGCCGGATGGCGCCTAAAAGGCGTGCCATGTTTGTTCTACTCATCTTGGCGATGGTTGGCGTGGCCATGAGAAACACGCGGCTTCAGCGATTCAAAAGCCTGGAGGACACCGATTATGTGGGGGAGCGCATTGCCGGGAGCGTCAATCGGAGCTTTTTTGAAATCCTTACGGAACATCCCATGGGAAACGGACTGGGAGGGGGAGGAACCAGCATCCCTTATTTTCTGGCGGGCCAAGTGCGGAATCCTATCGGCTTGGAAAATGAATACGCCCGCATTCTGTGTGAACAAGGATTGGTCGGCCTGCTGCTGTGGGTGGGCTTCGTGCTTTGGTACGTAAGCCGTTTCTCGAGCGCGTTCGCCAAGGGGCCTTCGGCCACTTGCCGCCGGTTAGTTTGGTGCTACAGCGTGGCCGGGTTGGGTGTCGGCGCTATTGGTATGGGCATGCTTACCGCTGTGCCGCAGACGGCTCTGTTGCTCCTGGGAATCGGATGGACAGCGGCCGCCCTGCGGAAGGAAGCTCCCGCCAAGCAGGTGGCTGGGGTCGCGCCCAGTGGGCTGCGGCCAAGGGGCTACTACCCGGTTCCCACGCTCGAATCACGCTAAACGCGAGTCCCTGAAGATCCGTTCCATGCCGACTAGTCCCATGGCAGCCGAACAGCCCAC
>JASHQT010000384.1 GCA_030039005.1 Bryobacteraceae bacterium | reverse complement strand
CCAATGCTCGAAGGCGCGATTCGCGATCACGTTACCAAGCATCGCCGGCCGTTCATTCGCTTCTTCGCCTGCGAAGAGGATTTGTCGCACCAATCGCCCGACGTGCCGCTGCCTGAGCGCGTGGCGTCCGGCGCGGAGCCGTTTTTCATCGTGGGCGCCATCGCCGGCGGATGGCGTTAGCGGATAATGATCGCATGCATAAGCTCGCCGCGATTCTCGCGCTCCCTTTACTCGCGTCGCTCCCAGTCGCTGCTCTGGCCCAAGGCCGGACATCCGTGGGACAGAACGCGACGAAGGTATCCGATCATGTTTGGACCATCATCGGCTTCCCCAACATCGGAATCGTCATCGGCGGTGATGCGACGTTAGTGGTCGACACCGGGCTCGGCCCGCTCAACGGAGCCGCCGTCGCCGCGCAGGTCGCAAAGCTCTCGCACAATTCCAGGCTGTATCTCACTACCACGCATTTTCACCCCGAGCACGCGGCAGGGGAGCCCGGCTTCCCGCCCGGCACGATCCTGATTCGGAACGCCGTACAGCAGCAGGACATGCGGGAGCACGGGCAGGAAATACTGGATTTCTTCAGCAACCGCTCGCCACAAAATAAGGAGCTGCTGGCGAACGTCCATTTGCGCGAGCCCGACATCGTTTTCCAAAAGGAAGCAGCCATCGATTTGGGCGGCGGCGTCACCGCGCGGCTGATGTGGCTGGGTGAGGCGCACACCAAGGGCGACGAGCTGATTCTCGTCGAACCCGACAGCACGCTCATCTCCGGCGACGTGGTGCAGAACAAGACCATCCCCGGCATCTCTGGCGACGGCGGCACTCCGGCCACCTGGCTCGCCGTGCTCGATCAACTGGTGCCGCTGCATGTGGCGCACGTCCTGCCGGACCACAGCGCGCCCGGCCCGGGATCGCTGGTGGACGAGGAGCTCGCGTTCATCGCCGACGTCCAAACCCGCGCGGCGGAGCTCAGACGGCAAGGTGTTTCCGCCGAAGCCGCGGGCAAACAGATCGCCGCCGAATTGAAGACCAAATATCCAGATTGGCCCAATATGGAGCGGGTCAGCGGGTTCATTCAGCGTGTCTGGGATGAGAAGTGACACGCGAAGTGAAGCAGCGAATCGCGATCTGCGTCTCGCTCGTGGGGACGCTCACCGGCTGTAATGACGTAACTCAACAGAAAGCCGCCGCGGTAGAAGCCGCGCGACATTTCCAGGCGCAATACAACAGCGGCGCGTGCGAAGAGATTTACGATGCCGCCAGCGCTTATTTTCAGCGTCACGAGACGCGCTCGCGCTGGCTGCGGGACTGCACCGATCTGCGCGCGCGTTTCGGCGACTTGAGCGAGTTCACCCCAGCAACCAACAATGCTTGGCCGTTGGGCCAGGTGGGGATTGTCTGGGTTCGCGGTCCAGCCAAGTTTTCGTACGGTTCCGCGGAGGTTCGCCTGGACTGGGACCTTTCCAAGCAGTCCCCGGCTCTATTCAACGTCTTGATCCTATCCGGCGGCGAGCAGACTTCCATCCCCGGTTTCACTGGCGAGGTTCGAAATTAGCGGCGCCGGAAACAAATTCCCTTGCTTCCGCTGTGCCGGTTGTGACAACATGTGCCTCATGCGCAACTACCTGACTAACATTGCTCTCGCCGGCTTGTGCGCGGCGTGCCTGGCGAGCGCGCAGCCTCCCGCACCCGCTCCGCTCGCGATCCCCAATCCACATTACGTCTCCATCGTGATGGAAGTCACGGTCAACCGCCCCGCGGAGGAAGTGTGGAAACGCATCGGCAAATATTGCGACATCGGCGAATGGTTCCAGATCCCGTGTACGATTCTTTCGGGTAAGGACGACGAAGTCGGCGAAGTGCGCTCCATCGGCAACGAGGTGATGGTCGGCAAAACCGAGCTTTCCTACACCTACACGCAGCCCGTGCGCGAGGGTCGGCCGTACAATCTGTATCACGGCACTTTGGAAGCACGGCCCGTGAACAAGAAAACGTCGAAGCTGGTCTACACCCTCATGTTCGACAATTCGCTTTTACCGGACGATGCCGCGCGCGAGAAAGATATCGAGCAAAGGCGTACGCGGTTCACGCAGGCGCTCGAAAACATGAAGACGCTCGCCGAAGGCGGCACGCTTCCTCCACCGCCCGCGCGCGGGGCATCCAAATAGTGAGCCGGTAGTGAACAGCCGGCAACTCAAGCTGATCGCCGACGGTGAAACGCTGGGCGTGATCGGCGCGGGCGTGATGGGCCGCACGCTGTTGCATGGTCTGATCGATAGCGGCGCGCTTGGACGCGACCAGGCTTGGGCCAGCGCGAAGTCCCACGGCAGTTGTGAGGCGGCGTCCAAAGAGCTCGGTATTCCAGTGGACCCGGACTTCAAAGCCCGGGTCCGCGACTCCGGCTTGATTCTGATCTGCGTAAAGCCCAAGCAGGCCGCGAGCGTCGCCGCCGCATTGAAACAGGCCGGGCTGCGTCCAGAAACACTGCTGATTTCGATCATGGCAGGCGCCACCATCGCGCAATTGGAAGCGGCGCTTGGAACCAAGAATCCGTGGGTTCGCGCGATGCCTAACACGCCGTGCGTGGTCCGCGAAGGGATGACCGTGATTTGTCCCGGCACTTACGCGACAGCGGATCACATGGCGCGCGCCCAACGTATCTTTGAAGCCGTGGGCCAGTGCATTCCGGCGGAAGAAAGCTACTTCAACGCCGTGACCGCGCTCAGCGCGAGCGGCCCGGCGTATCATTACCTGATCATGGAAGCTTTCGCGGACGCGGGCGTTCGCGTCGGCTTGCCGCGCCAGCTCGCGCTTCAGTTGGTGGCGCAGACCGCGGTGGGAGCGGCCAAGATGGTGCAAGCTTCCGGCCGCCATCCGGCCGCATTGCGCGACGACGTCACCACACCCGCCGGCTGCACGATAGCCGGTCTGTTGATGCTCGAAGATGGCAAGATCCGTTCCGTGCTGGCGCGCGCGATTGAAGAAGCGACCAAAGTAGCCGGGGAGTTGGGCGCGCCGGCCGGATCGAACAATAAGTCGTGACAGATCAGATTTCGAGCTTGCCCGTGCTGTCGCCGTGATGATCCGCCGGCACTCCCAGCTTGTTCATCATGCTGAGCAGCAGGTTCGACATGGGCGTGTGCGGCGCGTTCTGCAAATGCCGTCCACCCTTGAGTTGCCCCGATGCGCCGCCGGCCAGCACCACCGGCAGCGGATCGTGATCGTGCTGGTTTCCGTTGCTCATGCTGCTGCCGTATAGCACCATCGCATGATCGAGCAAACTGCCGTCGCCGTCCCGGGTGTTCTTCAGTTTGTCCAGAAAATACGCCAGCATTTCCACATGATAGCGGTTGATCAGCGCGAAGCGGTCCATATTGGCGCGATTGTTGGCGTGATGCGACGCGACGTGGAAGCCCTCGCGCACATTGCTCTTGGGATACACCGCGCCGCTGGTGTCACGCGCGAACATCATCGTGGCCACGCGCGTGATGTTGGCGCGGAACGCCAGCACCTGCATGTCGAACATGATCTTGAAGTGATCGTCCAGAGCCTCGGGAACACCCGTCGGTGAATCTGGCAGCTTCACATTCGTGCGCGCCTGCTGCTCGGCCTTCTGGATGCGGCGCTCGATCTCGCGGATGTCATCGAAATATTCGTTCAGGCGCGCGCGATCGGAAGCAGGCAGGCCGCGCTGCAGCGTGGCCGCTTCTTCCATCACGGAATCGAGCAGGCTGCGGCTCAATTGTTTTCTCGCCTGCCGGTCCGCATCGTTGCTCCCGTCGCCGAACAACTTTTCGAAAACCACTTGCGGATTGTTTTCCATGGGTAGCGGCGTGGCGGGCGTCTTCCAAGCGATGGTGTTGGTATACGCGCACGCGTAGCCGGACCCACAGCTCAGCGCGACATCTTCGATCGACAGTTCGAGCGACGGCAGAGGCGTGTCCTGGCCCAGGTGCTTGGCCACGATCTGATCGATGGTCGGGCCGACGCGGATATTTTCGCGCTCCGGATGGACGCCGCTCAGGAACACCGCGGCCGAACGCGCATGATCGGCGCCCGCGTCCGAGCCCGCGCCTCCCGCGGCAGGATGCGCCAGGTTGGAGACGATGTTGACGCGATCGCGAAATTTCTCGAGCGGCGCCAGGATTTCGGGAAATGCAAAGCCCGTGCCCTCCGCCTCCGGAGTCCATTTGTACATCGTGGCGCCGTGCGGCACGTAGATGCAGCTCAAGCGGCTGGCCGGATGGGCGGCCGTACTCGCCAGCGCGGTTTGCGCCGGCACCATGGAATCCAGCAGCGGCAGAGCCACCGAAACGCCTACTCCGCGCAAAAACGTCCGGCGCGGAAGATGTTTTTTCGTGATGATCCTCAAGGCTGCCCTCCTACGGCGCGCGACTCCTCTGGCTTCATTCTCTTCTGAAATGGATCGCTGTGCACGATGCCCTGGATCAGGGCCGAAAACCGATCGTTATCCTTGGCCGCCTGCGCCACGATGGCGCGCACGGCCGGCATGTCGTAATACTTGAGCGCGCGGCCGGTGGCGTACGTCAGCAGCTTCTCGGTGGCCGTTTCGACGAATACGTCCGAGCGGCTCAACAATGCCTCGCGCAGGCTGGCCGGGCCGTCGAGCTTGGTGCCGTCTACAAGCTGGCCGGTCGCATCGATGGGCTGGCCGCTGTCGCTCGAGCGCCAGGTGCCAATCAGATCGAAGTTGTCGAGCGAGAAGCCGATCGGATCCATGATCTTGTGGCACGCCGCGCAAGTTGGGTTATTTCGGTGCGCTTCCATGCGCGCGCGCAGCGAGGCGGGCTGTGGGGCGCCCTCGTTTTCTTTAAGCGGGGGAACATTGGGAGGCGGCAGCGGCGCGGGCGCGCCCAAAATATTCTCCAAAATCCATTTGCCGCGCGCTACCGGCGACGTGCGATTCGCCACCGAGGTCACCAGCAGAAAACTGGATTGTCCCAGCAGGCCGCGGCGTGCGTCGTCCTGAACCGCGACGCGCCGGAATTGGCTGCCGTGTACGCCGGTGATTCCGTAGTGCCGGGCGAGACGTTCGTCGACATAGGTGTAATTGGCATCCAGCAAATCGACGATGCTGCGATCCTCGCGCACGATGCTTTCAAACAGCAGCTCCGTCTCCTTTAGAAAAGCTTCGCGCAGGTTGTCGTTGAACTCGGGCGTGAGCGGGCGCTGGTTTTTAATCTCGCGCAAATACAGCCACTGACCGGCGAAATTCGTGGCCAGCGTTTCCGAGCGCGGATCGGCCAGCATGCGCCGCGTTTCGCGTGCCAGCACGTCGGGCTCGTGGAGCTTGTTCTGAATCGCCAGGTCCAGCAATTCGTCGTCGGGGATGCTGCTCCACAGAAAAAACGAAAGCCGTGAAGCGAGTTCCAGATCGCTGACGCGATAGATCGATCCTGCCGGCAGATCCGCGGGCTCATGCTCGAAACGAAAAACGAAGCGCGGATCTATCAGCACGCGCGCCAAGCCCTGTTCGATTCCCGCGTCGAAGGTCGCGCCCTGGCGGCCTTTTTCGTAGAATTCCATCAATGTTTGAAGATCGGCTTCGTTGACCGGCCGCCGGTATGCGCGCCGCGCCAGGGTGGATAAAATCCGATTCGCGCAGCCGGCTTCCTCTTGTTCGGATTGCGGCCGGCAAATGAAAATACGGCGCCGGCTCGGAGTATCGCCCGGCCCGGTGGCGTCGAACGGCCCCGTGATCGCCACGCTCTGAATCCCCGAATTATTCGGGTAAATCTGCCAAATATCATCGGCGCCTGGCGGATTTTTGCGAATATACGCGACGCCCAGCTCTTGTGGCCCGGCCTTGATCGGAATACGCAGGTCCAAGGTTGGCGCGGCCCTGGCCACTTTTATGCGCTCGCCGTTCAGCGTGACTTCGATCTCTTCATCCAGGAATCCCGGCGAACCCAACCCGATATTCGCGGCCTTGGCATGAATTTTGATGGCGTACTCGGCATCCAGGGGGAAAATATTGCGCACCAGGATTCCGCCGCGTGTCCCGAGCGGCAGTCCCTCGATGTGATCGGTCTGTGACAAATCCGACGGAACACGATACATCGCTGTGAACGGCGTCGTGCCGGGATCGCCCACCGCCAGCCGGCTCAATTTCGTGGCCGCGGCAACGTAGCGCTCCAGCAGCGCGGGAGAGATCGCGAGTGCATCGGCGATATTGTCGAAGCCCTCGCTCGAATCGTCGGCGGGCAGCAGCGTGGTGGGGTCGATTTCGAGGTCCAGAAGATCGCGAATCGAATTGGCGTATTCGGTACGATTCAGCCGATGGACGCCGGTTGTCCCCGGATTGGGCTTGGCGGCAGCCGCCTGATCGAGCGCCGTTTCGAGCTTCGCGGCAAAAGCATCCAGCGTCGCGCGATCGGGGCGGGGCATTCCGGCGGGCGGCATCATCCCGGCGCGAACCTTACGCGCCACCTTTTCCCAGGCCTCGGCGTTTTCTCCCGGGTGCGCCAGGTTCAGCTTGTCGATCGCGAATCCACCGGAGCGCGTCTTCTCGTTGTGGCACACCACGCAATAGCGATCCACCAGCGCGCGATCCTGCGCCGCTGCGAGCGCCGCCACACCGAGCAGCAGTGCGGGCCAAGCTTTCATTGCGCTGATTTCTCCACGCCGAGCTTTTCGAGCAGCGCCATGGTGGCGGGCTTTTTGATCGGCGGATTCGTCGCCAGGAACACGCCTTCAGCCCACGTCATCGGGGTGCGGCCTTCTTTGTCCTTTATATCCAGCCTCGCGCCTTTCTTCACCAGCAGTTCGATAATATCGTTCGATCCGCGATTTATCGCGCCGATGAGTGCCGTGATGCCCATCGAATTGGCCGCGTTCACATCGGCACCATGCTCCAGGCACAGCTGCACGGCGTCCAAGAACTGCTTGGACTCGCTGTATGTCTGCCCATCCACGTAATTGACGCCCGCGGCCGCCATCAACGGCGTGGTTCCCGCTTGGGTCGCGATGTTGGGATCGGCGCCTTTGTCCAGGAGCAAATGCATCAGAGTGAGATCGGCCGAGATCGAGGCGCGCAGGAACGGCGTCTGCCCGGTGAGATCCACCCAGGAAAGATCGCTGATGGGCATCAGCCAGCGGCGCAGCGGCGGCACTTCCTTGGTTCTGGCGTTCACGTTCGCGCCGCGATCGAGCAGCACACGGATCAACTCCAGCGCAGCCGC